>NZ_CP142362.1:1934748-2250956 GCF_035918395.1 Mycolicibacterium sp. ND9-15 | reverse complement strand
GACGGTGCCGACGAAACAACGCGTCATTATGGTCAAGCGGTGACGATCTCCTACGACGCGTCGCTGCGCGAGCGGATCAGGGCGAACCTGTCGGGGCACGAGCGTCGCGCCGTGACCGACCCGGCCAAGCGGCATGCGGCGGTCGCGGTGGTGCTCGTCGACTCCGAGGTCGGTGAGGACCGGGTGGACCCGGCGGACGTCGACACCTGGAACGACGGGCGGGGCATGCCGGAAGCCGGCCTCGACGGCCGCATGGTCGACGTCTCGGGTGGGGCGGCCTTCTTCCTGTGCCGCAGGGCATCCCGACTGGCGTCACACGCCGCGCAGTGGGCGCTGCCCGGGGGGCGACTCGACCCGGGTGAGACGGCGGTCGACGCGGCGTTACGTGAGCTCGACGAGGAGGTCGGGGTCAGCCTGTCGGGCTCGACCGTGTTGGGCCTGCTCGACGACTACCCGACGAGGTCGGGATATGTCATCACCCCGGTGGTGATCTGGGGCGGCGGACGGCTGGAACCGCGGCCGGCGCCCGACGAGGTGGTCGCGGTGTACCGGGTTGGGCTGCACCAACTGCAGCGCGACGACTCGCCGCGCTTCATCGAGATCCCGGAGAGCCCGCGACCGGTCGTGCAGGTCCCCCTCGGCAACGACCTGATCCACGCGCCGACCGGTGCGGTGCTGCTGCAGCTTCGGTGGCTGGGCCTGGAGGGCCGGCACGATCCGGTCGACGAACTCGAGCAACCGGTCTTCGCCTGGAAGTAGAGTTTCTTCCCGCGAGTGGGGCAAGCCCCTGTCCAATTCAGCTTCAGGACACTTTTGCGTCTGCTCGTGGTGGGTAATCCGCGGATGTGCAGTGAGCGACCGCGACGAGGGACGGAGTCGGCTGTGAAGTTGGCGTTGAGTGACGAAGATGCGACGTTCCGCGAGGAGTTGCGCCGGCTCTACACCACCGAGATCCCCGAAGACATCCGCGAGCGGGGCAAGACCGGTCATTCGAACTTCCCCGACGACATGGTCGTCAGCCAGCGGATCCTCAACGCCAACGGGCTGGCCGTGCCGAACTGGCCGGTCGAGTGGGGCGGAAAGCGATGGTCACCGTTACAGCGACAGATCTGGCTCGACGAGATGCAGCTGGCCGGTGTGCCCGAACCACTGGCCTTCAATACGAAGATGGTCGGCCCGGTGATCGCCCAGTTCGGTTCGCAGGCGCTCAAGGAGCGGTTCCTGCCGCCGACGGCCAACATCGACATCTGGTGGTGCCAGGGCTTCTCCGAACCGGAGGCCGGCTCGGACCTCGCGTCGCTGCGCACCACCGCCGTGCGCGACGGGGACAGCTACGTCGTGAACGGCCAGAAGACCTGGACGACGCTCGGCCAGTACGCCGACTGGATCTTCCTGCTCGCGCGCACCGATCCCGAGGCGCCCAAGCGGCAGGCGGGCATCTCGTTCCTTCTCGCCGAGATGTCCACACCCGGCATCACGCTTCGCCCGATCGAGTTGATCGACGGCAGCTACGAGGTCAACGAGGTCTTCTTCGAAGACGTCCGAATCCCGGCCGATCAACTCGTCGGCGAGGAGAACCAGGGTTGGACCTACGCCAAGTTCCTGCTCGGCAACGAGCGCACCGGCATTGCCCGCATCGGGCTGACCAAACTGTGGATATCTGAGGTCAAGGAACACGCGGCGCGGCTGGAGGTCAACGGCAAACCGCTGTTGGCCGACCCGTTGTTCGCCGCGCGGGTCGCCGAGATCGAAACCGGGCTGCTGGCACTGGAGCTCACGCAGATGCGGGTCAGCGGAGCGGAGGCCGACGGTAAACCCAACCCCGCGTCGTCGATCCTCAAACTGCGTGGGAGCCAATTGCAGCAGGCCGCCACCGAGTTGTTCGTCGAGGTGGCCGGGCCCGATGCGTTGCCGTTCGACGCCACCGATGTCGACGTGCCCACCTGGGCGCAGGACGCCGCTCCGCGTTACCTGAACTACCGCAAGACGTCGATCTACGGCGGCACCAACGAGGTTCAGCGCAATATCATCGCTTCGACCATCCTGGGATTGTGAGCCGACCGTGGATTTCGACCTGACCGAGGAACAGCAACTACTCCGCGACGTGACTCGCGACGTGCTGTCGCGCCATGACGGCGCCCGCACCGGCGATGGGTCTGGTTGGAGCCGCGAGGTGTGGAGCCAGTTGGCCGAGGTCGGCATCCTCGGGCTGGGGTTCGACCCCACCGAGGCCGGCCAGATCGAGGCGATGGTGGTGCTGACCGAGATCGGCAGGCGGCTCGCACCCGAACCGGTCGCGCAGGCCGCGTTGGTCCCCGGCGGCCTGATCGCCGAATTGGGCAGCGACCGGCAGAAGGAGATCCTGGACGGCGTCGCGGCGGGTGAGACGCTGCTCGCGTTCGCCCACGCGGAACCCGGGACGCGGGTGCCGTCGCCCCAATCCGCTACCCGCGCCACACAAGACGGCGACGCCTGGACGCTCAGTGGGCGCAAGAACCCGGTGCTGGCCGGTGACACCGCCGACACGGTGGTCGTCACAGCGGCGTTGCCGGCCGGCGGCGTGGGGCTGTTCCTCGTCGACGGCGGGGCGGTGTCGCGGCACGCGTACCGGACCTTCGACGGCCGCGGCGGCGCGCAACTCGACTTCGACTCCGCACCCGCCGAGCTCCTCGGCGACGGGGGCGACGCGGCCGGGCACATCGCCCGCACCGTCATCCGGTTTCAGTCGGCGCTCTGCGCGGAGGCGGTCGGCGCGATGGAGGAGGCCCTGCGGCTCACCACCGAATACCTCACCAGCCGTAAGCAATTCGGTGTCCCGCTGAGCAAGTTTCAGACGCTGACGCAACGCGCCGCGGACATGTACGTCTCGCTGGAGCTCGCGCGGAGCATGAACTTCTACGCTGCGATGTCGATCGCCGACGACAGGTTCGACCCGGTAGTGGCCGCGCGGGCCAAGTTGCAGATCGGTCGGTCCGGCCGCCACATCGCGCAGGAGGCCATCCAGCTGCACGGCGGCATCGGGATGACCGCCGAGTACCCGGTCGGGCATTACGCCGCGCGACTGACGGCGATCGACAACACGTTCGGCACCGCCGACGACCAACTGCGTCTACTGATCCCGCACGTCGGCGACTACGGAACGGTGTCGCTCTAGTAGTGATTTCGGTGCGCTACCGATCGCTCACCGGTCAGGAGCGCACCGAAGTACATTCAGACCTTGGTCATCTGGCTTCCGCAGCAGACCTCTTGGTGTTGATCCGGCCTGTTGCAGGGGCATTCCTTCTCGTAGACGAGAACCGCTCCGCATTCTTTGCACTCATAGCGTTCTCCGGCGTCTCGCGACATGTCGATCTCCTCGCTTCGTGGTATCGGAAGAGTAGGCCTAAACCGACACCGCGGTGAGCTAGTTCGTCGGGGGACTTCGGTGCGCTAGTGATCGCTCACCGGTCAGGAGCGCACCGAAATCACCAAATCAGGAGCGGGCATGATGGGCGGCCTGCGCGACGCCGCGCTCGCTGATGCACACGTCGACCTGTGGAAGGGGCTGATCAAGGACACCACCGGGCCGGGCCGAGGCCCGGCAGGACTCACGGTGCCCTCGCTCGAGCGGTAGGGGCAGCGCCCCTACCTAGACTGCGAGCATGTCTTCCGCATCTGTGCCGCACGACGGTCTACTGCGGATCGAGGATTGTCTGGACGTCGACGGCCGGGTCGCGGTGCCCGCCGGGGTGAATCTGATCTCGCTCATCGACCGCAACATCGCCAACGTCGGCGATGCGCCAGCCTACCGCTACCTCGACTTCACCGGCGGCACCGAGGCGCGGGCCGCCGAACTCACCTGGACACAGCTTGGCACCCGCCTGCAAGCGGTCGCGGCGCGGCTGCAGCGGGTCGCCAAGCGAGGCGATCGCGTGGCCATCCTGGCGCCACAGGGCCTCGCCTACGTCGTCGGATTCTTCGGCGCGATCAAGGCGGGCGCCATCGCGGTGCCGTTGTTCGCACCCGAATTACAGGGCCACGCACAACGACTCGCCACCGCGCTGCGCGACTCAGCACCCTCGGTCGTCTTGACCACGGCTGCCGTGGCGGCGAACGTGCACGGCTTCCTCGCCGGCCTCGAAGGCATACCGCCACCGCGCGTCGTCGTTCTGGACGAGATCGGCGCCGACGAAGATTTCGAGGCGGTGGAACTGCGTCTCGACGACATCTCGCATCTTCAGTACACCTCTGGTGCGACGCGGCCCCCCGTCGGGGTCGAAATCACCCACCGTGCGGTCGGCACGAACCTGATCCAGATGATCCTGTCCATCGACCTGCTCGATCGAAAAGTCTACGGCCTCAGTTGGTTACCCCTCTTCCACGACATGGGCCTGTCGATGATCGGCTTCCCGGCGGTGTATGGCGGGCATTCGACGTTGATGTCGCCGACGGCGTTCATCCGCCGTCCGGAGCGGTGGATCAGGGCGCTGTCGGACCAGTCGCGGGAGGGCCGCGTGGTGACGGCGGCACCCAACTTCGCCTACGAGTACACAGCGCAGCGCGGGTTGCCCGCACCCAACGAGGACCTCGACCTGAGCAAGGCGGTGCTCATCATCGGCTCCGAGCCCGTAAGCATCGACGCGATCAACACCTTCAACGCCGCATTCGCGCCATACGGCCTGCCGCCGAACGCTTTTCGACCGTCCTACGGCATCGCCGAGGCGACGCTGTTCGTCGCGACCATCCCACCCGACGCCCACGCCGCCGCGATGTACCTCGACCGCGGGCAACTCGCCGAAGGCCGTGCCGTGGCCGTCGAAGCCGGCACTCCCGACGCCGTGGCGCACGTGTCCTGCGGACAGGTGGCGCGCAGCCAGTGGGCTGTCATCACCGACCCCGACATCGCCGCCGAGTTGCCCGACGGGCGGGTCGGCGAGATCTGGCTGCACGGCGACAACATCGGCAGGGGCTACTGGGGCAGGCCCGACGAGTCGCGCCGCGCCTTCGCCGCCCGACTCACGTCCCGGCTGTCATCGGACAGCCATGCGGAAGGCGTTGCGGAGCAGGCGAACTGGCTACGGACCGGCGATCTCGGGGTCTACCTGAACGGCGAGTTGCTCATCACCGGCCGACTTGCCGATCTGATCGTCGTCGACGGCGACCAGCATTACCCGCAACACATCGAGGCCACCGCCGAAAACGCCTCGGCGATGGTGCGGCCGGGACACGTCACCGCGTTCTCCGACGGGCGGGGCGTGGTGATCGTCGCCGAACGCGCCACCGGCACCGCCCGCAACGATCCGGCGCTGGCGATCGAGGCGATCCGCGTCGCTGTCCGACGGCGACACGGTATCCCGCTTGCCGACATCCGGTTCGTCGCTGCCGGCGCCATCCCGCGCACGACGAGCGGCAAGCTCGCTCGCGGCGCGTGCCGCACCGAGTACCTGGACGGGAAGCTGAACCGCTAGCCTCGATGGCGCAGCTTCTCGCGGACCGTATCGGCCAGGAAGCGAGCGGTCGACACCGGCCGGAAGGCGCGGGCGGCGGCCGTGAGCGCGGCTTGGGCCTCGGCACTCAGGTCGATGTCGGCGGCGGCGACGTTGAACTCGAGTTGCTCCACGCTCGACGCCCCGGGGATCGCGACGACGTTGGGCAGGCTGATGAGCCATGCCAGCGCCACCTGCGCGGGCCTCGCGCCGACCTCCGCGGCGACATCACGCAGGGTCTGCAGCAGCGGTTCGGCGCGGCGCAGGTTCTCGGTGCCGAACAGTGGGTTCATCGCACGGGCGCCGCCGCTGGGCCGGTGGTCCGGACCGTACTTCCCGCCGAGCAACCCCTGAGCCAGCGGGCTGTAGGCGATCACGATGCGGTTCTCGCGCTCCGCGAACGGCACCAGACGTTCGAGCGCCTGCGGATGGGCCAGCGAGAAGTGAACCTGGTTGCTGATCACCGGACGTCCCAGCGCGGCGTCGGCCCGCTGCCACCGGGCCAGCGAATAGTTGGACACACCCGCAGCCCCGATCACCCCGTCGTCGATCAGGTCGCGCATTCCCGGCATGATCACCGAATCGGGTACCACCGGGTTCGGCTGGTGGATCTGATACAGCGGGATCTTCTGCAGCCCCAACCGCTGCGCACTGGCCTGCGCGCGCTGCTTCACCACCGCCGGGAACGGGGCGACCGGGAACACCTTGCTGGCCACCGCCACATCGGCGCGCGCGTCGCCGAGCGCCTCCCCGAGGATCCGCTCGCTCTTGCCGAACCCGTAAATCTCGGCGGTATCGAACAGCGTGACCCCCAGGGCCAGCGACCGCTGGACGATCTCACGGGCCGGACCGGCGGCGTAACTGTCGCCGTAACCCCATTCCCGGGAGCCGAACTGCCAGGTCCCCAGCCCGATACGGCTGACTCGGCCGACTCCGTCGACGTCTAAATACTTCATGAGGGTCACGGTACTGACCTATCGGACTGGTTTTGCACCCCAGATGCCGGGGTATGTGAGGCGAGCTGAAGACAGTCGGCGTGGACACCAGCTTGAAAGGCGTAACGCATGCTCGAGTTCATCTGCCCCACCTGCGGGCATTTCAGCCTGGAAGAAGCCGTGTGCGAGTCCTGCGGTCACGTCTGCGACACCGACCTCGCGATGGCTGGATGACAATGTCCCTACATCCGTTCGATGTGGTCATGGCGTCGACGAGGCTGTACTCGTCGCTTCCGGTGGTCGGCAAGCACCTCGAACCGTTCGCCGGCCTGACCGCGATGGCGATGTACGGCCACCATTATGCGCCGGCAGCGCTGCGGGGCATGGTCACGCGCCGGTTGGGCGCCGACCCTGCGGCCGCCGCGCCAGCCGATGTCGCCGATCAGACCGTCTCGCCGCAGCGCGGTCGCCAGACACCGCCGTACCTGCGGTTCCGTGCGCAGCGGCAGCGTTGCCTGTATCGCAGCTCCGTGCGGTACGGGGACCACCCCACCCAGCTGCTCGACGTGTGGCGGCGACCCGATCTGTCGCCGGATGCGCCGGTGCTGCTGTTCGTGCCCGGCGGCGCCTGGGTGCGGGGCTCGCGCGTCATGCAGGGCCACACGATGCTGCACCACCTGGTCAAGCAGGGCTGGGTGTGTCTGACGATGGCCTACCGCGTGTCGCCGGTGCACCGCTGGCCCCGCCATATCGCCGACGTCAACGCCGCGATCGCATGGGCCCGGGCCAACGTCGACAAGTTCGGCGGCGACCGGAGCTTCATCGCGGCCGCGGGCTGCTCGGCGGGCGGGCACCTGGCTACGCTCGCCGCCCTGACTCCCGGGGACCCGACGTTCCGCGGTGAACTGACCGAAGACGCCGACACCTCGCTCGACGCCGTCGTCGGCATCTACGGACGCTACGACTGGCAGGACCGTTCGACCCCCACGCGCAAGAACTTCCAGAACTTCCTGGAGCGAGTCGTCGTCGGGCGCAACCAATCTCGTCATCCCGACATCTTCACCGCGGCGTCGCCGTTGGCGCGCATCCACGCCGACGCACCACCGACTCTCCTCATCCACGGTGAGCAGGACACGATCATCCCGGTCGGCGAGGCGCGGGACTTCGGCGAGGCACTGCGCGCGGTGTCACGAAACCCGGTCAGCTACAGCGAGATACCGCGCGCCGGTCACGGGTTCGACCTCGTGGACTCGTCGCATGCGCGGCGGCTCGCCGTCGAGGTGAGCACGTTCCTCGCCGACGTCCGTGGCCGCCAGCTCCAGGGTGAAACGGCCGCCGCTGTCTGACGTCTCTCACCCGCCGCGAGCGACCGCAGAACGTCGCCCGCGTGCGGCGTGTCGCTGTGCAGACCCGGACGCTCGCGGAATTTTTGGCCGGCGGGATGACTTCGCCGGCCGCCATCCGTTCTAAGGGCAGGAAGCTGTCGAACAACGGAAGGCTCATCATGAAGATCGTCGTCATCGGCGGAACCGGCCTCATCGGTTCGAAGTTGGTGCAGATCCTGGACGAACGCGGGCACGAAGCGGTCGCGGCCGCCCCCTCGACCGGCGTCAACACCTTCACCGGCGAAGGTCTGCGGGAGGTCATCGGCGGCGCCGCGGTAGTCGTCGACGTGTCGAACTCGCCGCGACTCGACGACTCGGCCAAGGAGTTCTTCCGTACGGCCACCACGAATCTGCTCATGGCGGAGAAGGACGCCGGCGTCGGCCACCACGTCGCGCTGTCGGTCGTCGGCACCGATGAGCTGGCCCCGCAGAGCGGTTACTTCCAGGCCAAGCTCGACCAGGAACGGCTGATCAGCGACGGGCCGATCCCGTACACGATCGTGCACGCGACACAGTTCTTCGAGTTCCTCCAGACACTGGCCGACTCGGCCACCGAAGGTGACACGGTGCGGATGCCGCCGGCGTACTTCCGGCCGATGGCCGCGGCAGACGTCGCGGAAGGGCTCGCCATCGCCGCGGTGAACGAGCCGGCGAACCGCATCGTCGAGATCGGTGGACCGGTGGAGTTCCTGCTGCCCGACCTGATCCGCGGTGCGCTGGCCACCCGCGGCGACAGCCGCCAGGTCGTTGCCGATCCCGTCGCGAAGTACTGGGGCATCGACCTCGGGGAGCGCACGCTTGTGCCCGGTGCGGAGGCCACCCTTTTCGATACCCGGTTCGAGGACTGGATCCTCGACGCGGCCGCCAGGGCCTGACCGGACCATAGACCCACCACCGCATCGGTCGCTACGATTCAAGATCGGACCGGGGTCATTCGTCGACGGCGACCGTCGAGGTCCACCCAACACGTGCGGTGGTGTCAATGTCAGGTCAGGGTGGAACGCAAGGCCTCCGCGGCCGTGCCCACGAGTGCGAGACGCTGCGAAACCTGGTCTCGGCCGTGCGATCCGGCAGTAGCCAGATGCTGATCCTGCGTGGCGAGGCAGGCGTCGGCAAGACCGCCCTGCTCGACTACGTCTGCGAGGCGGCTTCCGGATTCAACATCGTGCACGTCGCCGGGGTCGAGTCCGACATGGAACTCGCCTACGCCGGCCTGCAGCAACTCTGTGCGCCTCTGATGGCTCACCTCGATGCCATCCCCGGCCCCCAGCGCGACGCCCTCGACGTCGCCTTCGGGCGCGGCATCGGCGAGACGCCGGACCGCTTTCTGGTCGGCCTCGCGGTATTGAGCGTGCTGGCCGCGGCGGCCGACGAACAACCCGTGCTCTGCATCGTCGACGACGCGCAGTGGCTCGACCAGGTGTCGGTGCAAACGCTCGGCTTCATCGCGCGGCGATTGCTCGCCGAACCCGTCGCGCTCGTCTTCGCCGTCCGGGACCAACCCGAACTGCTGGCCGGCCTGCCCGAGTTGCCGATCGGGGGCCTGTCCGACACCGACGCCCGAGAGCTGTTGGAATCGGTCATGTTCGGCGCCATCGATCCGCGGGTACGCGACCGCATCGTCGCCGAGACCCGCGGCATCCCGCTGGCCATCGTCGAGGTGCCGCGCAGCGTGTCGGCCACCGAGCTGTCGGGCGGGTTCTGGATCTCGGGTAAGCGCTCCTCGACGGCGGCGGTCGAACAGGGCTTCGTCGGCCGGATCCAGTCGCTGCCGCGTCCGACCCGGCAGCTGCTGCTCCTCGCCGCCGCGGAACCGATCGGCGACGCCGCGCTGTTCCTACGCGCCGCAGCGCAATTGGGCATCGCGGTCGGCGATCTCGCGCCCGCCGAAGCCGACGGATTGATCGAGTTCGGTCCGCGGATGCGGTTCCACCATCCGCTGATCCGCTCGGCCGCTTACCGCGCCGCCGACCTGGGCGACCGCCGTGCCGTCCACCGGGCTCTGGCGGCTGCGACCGATCCGGAGGTCGATCCCGACCGACGGGCGTGGCACGCCGCCAACGCGGCGAGCGGACCCGACGAGGCCATTGCCACCGCGTTGGAGGATTCGGCGGCGCGGGCGCAAAAGAGGGGCGGGATAGCGGCAGCGGCAACGTTTTTGGAACGGGCCACAGCGCTGACGTCTGATCCGGCGCTGCGCGGAGCCAGGGCGGTGGCGGCTGCTCACGCCAAACGTGACGCCGCGGCACCGGAGGCGGCGCACGAGTTGCTCGCAATAGCCGAACTCGGCCCGCTGTCGGACGTCCAGCAGGCTCTCGTGGCGCGGTTGCGTGCGCAGATGGACTTCGTCCGCAGCAGGGCGGGTGAAACCGGTGCGCCGCGACTGTCGGCGACCGCGCCGCCGCTTCTGGATGTCGCCCGCCGCCTGCACGGCATCGACGGATATTCGTCGAGGGAGAGCTATCTCGAGGCGATCGCGGCACTTATGTACGCAGGACGCCTCGGGGATCGTCATGCGCTCATGAAAGCCGCCGAGGATGCACGAACCGCATTGGAGGATGTCTCGGACCTGCCGCGCCCGATCGACCATCTGCTCAAGGGAATAGCGGAACGGATCACAGGCGGGGTCGGGCACGGTTGTGCAGCGTTGCGGGCGGCGCTCGAAGCGATGTGTGAACGGGCGGACTCCGATGACGGCGTAGTCGGACGTTGGCTGAAGGTGCCGGGATTTGCGATCCTGCAGGAATCGTCGGCTCACGAACTGTGGGACGAGCGGATCCTGTTCAAACTGTCGACCGCCACGGTGCGCTGGGCCCGCTCCACCGGGGCACTCGCCGGCCTGCCGCGAGCACTCATCTACCGCGCAGGCGTACACACCATCACAGGCGAATTCGCGACGGCCGAACAACTTCTCGAAGAGGCCGCGTCGATCAGCGCGGCCACCGATCAGAACTCTCCGGTGCGGTACCACTCGGTGCTGCTGGCGGCATGGCGGGGCGACGCCGCGGAGGCGGGCCGGCTGCTCGAAGGCGCCGCGGCGGACGGGGCGGCCAGGGGCGAGGGGCGGCTGCTCGGGCTGACGGGCTACGCCACCGCGGTGTTGTACAACGGCCTCGGCCGCTACGAGGAAGCGTTCGCTGCTGCCCGAGCCGCATGTGACTACGACGACTTCGGAATTCACGGGTGGTGCCTGTTCGAGCTCGTCGAGGCGGCGACACGCACCGGGGCCGATGATACGGCCAGGCGCGCTGTCGACCGGCTCGCGGAGCGGGCGGGTACCAGCGGCACCGATTGGGGTCTGGGCGCACTGGCCAATGCGCAGGCGATGCTGGCCGACGGCGACGAGGCGGACCGCCTCTTCACCGAAGCCATCCAACGGCTGCGCCGCGCCCAGATCGTCGTGCACCTGGCGCGGACTCGACTCCTGTACGGCGAATGGCTGCGACGCGGCAACCGGCGCGTGGACGCACGACGTGAACTCACGGAAGCGCACGAGACTTTCAGCCGGATCGGCGCACAGGCCTTCGCTGAACGCGCGCGCCGCGAATTGGTGGCCACCGGAGAGAAGGTGCGCCGACAGCAGTCGAGCGCGGGCGGCGGGGAGTTGACGGCTCAGGAAGCGCAGATCGCCGGTCTCGCCGCCGAGGGTCTGACGAATCAGGAGATCGGCGCCCAACTGTTCATCAGCACCCACACCGTCGAGTGGCATCTACGCAAGGTGTTCGTCAAGCTCGGGATCACCTCGCGACGGCAGCTTCGCACCCTTACGTGGGCAGGCTGATTCTGCGCAGGCTTCGTAAACCCTGACAGACTACGGGCTTTCCAGGGTTCGAGGGTGTTCGTTTATCGGGAGGCTCTAGGTAGCAGCCAACGAGGCTGCGATCAGGAGGCAGGCCAGCGATGAACGTCTACGACGCAGTCACCAGCAGGCGCGCGGTGCGCGGATTCACCGACGGACCCGTCCCCGAAGACGTCCTGCGGCGGGTGCTCGCTGCGGCGGCGTGGTCGCCGTCGGGGTCGAACCTGCAACCGTGGCGCATCTATGTCGTCACCGGGGAACCGCTGGAGCGGCTCAAGAAGCTCGCCACCACTCGTGCGGCGGCCGGTGACCCCTGGGACGAACGCGAATTCGAGCTGTACCCGACCGAGTTGAAGCCTCCGTACAGCGAGCGCAGAGCACAGTTCGGCAGGGAGCGCTACAGCGCGCTCGGCATCGCGCGCGACGACTGGGAGGCCCGCCAGCGCGCGGCGATCGCCAACTGGGACTGCTTCGGCGCGCCCGCCGCCCTGTTCTGCTACATCGACCGCGACCTGGGAAGGCCGCAGTGGGCGGACGTCGGAATGTACCTGCAGTCCGTGATGTTGCTGCTGCGCGACGAAGGGCTGCACAGTTGCCCGCAGATGGCGTGGTCTCAGGTCCGCAAGACGGTCGCCGACATCGTGCAACCGCCGGACGAGCTCATGCTTTTCTGCGGCATGTCGATCGGCTACGAGGATTCCTCCGTCGGCTATGTGCGAACCGGGCGGGCCCCACTCGAGGAGACGGTCACCTTCATAGGCGACTAGGGCGTGTCTGATAAATGGGGTAGCCAGAGGGTGATGGCGCGTAGGACTGCTGCGCCGCGGTAGACGATGGCGAGTTTGTCGTAGCGGGTGGCCAATCCGCGCCATTGCTTAACGACGTTGAAGTTGCGTTCAACGACGTTGCGGCCCTTGTAATCCTCGGCGTCGAAAGCCGGTGGTCGTCCGCCGCGCGATCCTCGCCGCTTGCGGTGGGCGATCTGATCGGACGGTTCGGGAATCACTGCGCCGATCCGGCGCCGGCGGAGTCGAGTGCGGGTCACGCGGCTGGAATAGGCCCGATCCCCGCGGACGCGATCGGGACGAGTACGCGCTCGGCCACCGCGGCGGCGGTCCACTTTCAAGTGCGCGAGCAAATGCTCGAACACCGGCCCGTCGTGGGCTTGGCCAGGGCCCACAAGCACCACCATGGGTCGTCCTCGGCCGTCGACGAGGTGATGGATCTTGCTGGTCAGCCCGCCGCGTGAGCGACCGATACCGTGGTCAGCCGGCTCGACGCCCGGATTCGTGTAATTCGACCCAGCCCCCTGTGTGGCGGGTGACGTTCGTGGCGTGCTGATGGGCGCGCGCAATCGTGGAATCCACGGCCACCGCCCAATCGATGATCCCGGCCTCCTCGGCGGCGGCTAGCAACCGCGCCAACACGCTGTCCCAGGTGCCATCGGCACTCATCCGTCGATGCCAGGTCCAGATCGACTGCCACGGCCCAAACGCCTCGGGAACATCACGCCAGGCGATTCCACACCGATACCGATAGATGATCCCCTCCACCATCGAGCGGGCATTCTGGAAAGGCCTGCCCCGCTTGCCCGTCCGCACTGGCAACAGATCCTCGATCAACGCCCACTGGGCATCGGACAACAACTCGAATCGCGACATCCCTCAAGCTTCAGGCACAGCACCCAAAACCTTTGTCAGACACGCCCTAGCCGTCCCGCGCCGAACGTGCGGTCAGTGCGAGAATCAGCGCCCATTTTCGCAGTGATCGCACGCTCGACGGCGTAACCACCTAACCACCACGGACTACGGATGACGGACTACGGGTTTTCAAGGGTCCGCTTTCAGCCGGTTTGCGCGAGCGTGAGTTGTAACACCTGCGACTCGAGGAGATCTGATCATGACCGTCACCGCCCTTCCCGCGCGGACCACACCGGACCCGGAGCTCGCCGAGCGGTTCTCGCGCGAGGCCGGCCCGCTGTTCGGCGTGCTTGCCCGCGGCGCGCGCCGACTCGTCCGCAACGACGCCGACGCCGAGGACCTGCTGCAGGACACCTTTCTGCACGCCTACGCCGGCTTCGCCTCGTTCCAACAGGGCAGCAACATCAAGGCGTGGTTGTTCCGCATCCTCTACAACCGGTGGGTGAGCGCCCATCGAGCCAAACAGCGTCGCGTTGACGAGGTTGCGGCCGACGACATCACCGAACACGACTTGCTCGATAGCGCTGCCCGCCAACCCCGCGGGCTGCGTTCGGCCGAGACCGAAGTGCTGGACCTCCTACCCGACAGCGACATCACGGCTGCGATGGCCGCGATGCCCGACGGCTTCGGCGAGGTCCTGTTCTACGCCGACGTCGAGGGCTACACCTACGCCGAAACCGCGGAAATTCTCGGCATTCCGGTGGGCACCGCGATGTCACGTGCGTCCCGGGCCAGGAAGCGGTTGCGAATCGCGCTGGCGCACCTTTCCCAAGATCGCTCCGAAGCCATCGAAGACTGCATCGCGTAACACAGGAGGCCGCAATGGAATTGGCATACCAGAACGCTCTGATCACTGGAGGAACCGCAGGCATCGGCCTGGCGTGTGCGCGGCTGTTCGCGCGAGAAGGCGCCACGGTCATCGTCACGGGGCGGGATCCCGAGCGGGGCAAGCACGCGGCAGCCGGAGCCGACGGCAACGTGCGATTCGTCCAGGCCGACCTTTCGAACACGGAATCGGTGCAGGCTTTACTCGACGAGGCAGGTGCCGTCGACATCCTGGTCAACAACGCCGCCAGCTTCCCGGCGGCGCTGACCGTCGACCAGCAGCTCGGCGCGTTCGAGCGGACCTTCGACACCAACGTTCGCGGCTTGTACTTCCTGGCCGCAGGCCTGGTATCCGGGATGCTCGAGCGCGGCCACGGAGCGATCGTCAACGTCACCACGATGGTCGCGTCGAAGGGTGTGCCGGGGGCGGGCGTGTACAGCGCGTCCAAGGCGGCCGTGGAGTCGCTCACCCGTACCTGGGCCGCCGAGTTCGGGCCCGGCGGCGTCCGCGTCAACAGCGTCGCGCCGGGACCCACGAAAACCGAAGGCGTCGAGGCGGAATGGGGCGAGACCAACGAGGAACTCGGCCGCTCGCTACCGCTGGGCCGCACCGCGCGACCGCAGGAGATCGCGGAAGCGGTGCTGTTCCTCGCCTCGCCGCGCGCGAGCTTCATCACCGGTTCGGTGCTGCACGCCGATGGCGCCGGCTAGGCGGTCTGAGCAACAGAAGGAGATAACAATGACGAAAAGCTACGACATGTCCTGGGAAAACGCGTTGACGGTTGTGCAGGAAGTGCAGCCGCCGTTCATCCCCGAAGGTGCGCATGCGATGACGGTCGTTGTCGACTACCCCCCGGGGAGCGCGGGCGCGCCGCCGCACCGGCATCCCGGCGGCCCCGCCTTCGGCTATGTGCTGGAAGGGGAGATGCTGTTCGAACTCGAAGGGCAACCGCCGCGTGTGATCCGGGCCGGCGAGGCGTTCTGGGAACCCGGCGGCGACGTCGTCCACTACTCCGACGCCAACAACCGCGACGACATGAGGTGCCGCTTCACCGTGACGATGCTCTGCGTTCCGGGACAACCGATGTTGGTGCTCGTCGACAACGCTGAACTCGAAGCGCGCAAGCACCTGCGGGTGCCTGCCGATCCGATAGCCACTGTGGGGGAGTGACTTCGGATGCGGTAATTGCACGCCGTGTTCCTGCAGACCGCTGACCCACCGGCCGCGAGCGGCCGCAAAATGTCAGCTGAAACCGGCGTGCCGCTGCACAAACACGGACGCTCGCGGATTCTTCGGGCCGGGATGCGGGTATCTCCTATCCACGCGACCAAGGAGGAAACGATGGCGAAAGATCACGGTTCCAGCGTCAAGAACGACAAACAGTACGAGGGTTTGCGCAAGAAGGGCATGAGCAAACCGCGCGCAGCGGCGATCGCAAACTCGCCGGGCTCGTCCAGCCGTGGTGGCAAAAATTCCGGCGGCGGTAAGAAGTCCGCCGGATCCAAGAAGAGCTGACGATGACTTTCGGCCGCTGAGTCGGTAGGGGCCGCCAGCAGGAGGGGCAGGATTCGCCCGAGGGGTGGCCGCAGCGGCGACGTATTCGGGTTGGCTGGACTCGCCCGCCATCGCGCGCGGGCGTAGGGCCCGCCGCCGACGCGGCGTCGAAATAGCATTCCTGGTCGCGATATCGCGGTCGCAACAGCCACGGCTTCTCGTTGGCGGATAACGCGGATAAATTGTGCCGCGCCGCGGTGGCATCCTGGCTGCATGGAGTCGGTATGGGCCTGATCTTCCGCCTGGCCGAGTTGCTTATCGTGCTCGTCCCGCTCGCCGGCGTGCTCTACGGCGGATACCGGGCGTTCAGCGCGGCTCGCGCACGACAGGACACTACATCCGACCAGCTGCCCGCGGGTCCGCCGCCCCGCGTGAACACCGCGGCGACCTGGCAGGCGATCGCCCGGGCGGTGAAGGCGCACGACCGCACCGACACCCGGTGGCTCGAGTACGAACTCGACGTCGCCAAGCTGCTCGACTTCCCGCTGATGACCGATATGCGCGACCCGCTGACCGAGCGGTTCCACCGAACCAAGTTGCGGGCGGACCTGCTGCGGCCGGCGCAGGCCGAGGACCTCGTCGACGACGGCGACGCCGCTCGCGAGTACGTCGATGCGGTCACCGATTACGTGACCGCCTTCGACGCCGCCGAGAGCGAGGCGGTCCGGCGTCGACGCGGCGATTTCTCGGCGCAGGACCAGCAACGCATCGCCCGCGCCCAGAGCATGCTGCGCGTCGCCGCCGACACCGCAGCCACGCCGCAGGAGCGGGAGAAAGGCTACGAGCTGGCCCGCCGCGAACTCGACGGGTTGATCGTGCTGCCCGAGCGCGCCCGCGCCGCGATCGAGCGTGGTATCGCCGGCGAACTCGACGGCTGAGCTAAACGCCGCGCCGCAGGAACTCTGACAGCACCGCGCACATTTCCGGGATCGCCTGCCGAGCGATGACCTCGTAACCATGTGTGCTCAGCGTGGGTAGGCATAGGAGGCCGGCGCGCGGCGTGAGGGCGCTGGCCTTCGAGTGCGACGCATCGGATTCGAACGCGCCGAGCACCGCCGGCTGGGGTGAGAATCCGAGGTCGTTCGCGATTTCGAGCAGCGTGTCGGCCACGACCTTGTCGTAGATGGTCTCGGCGTCGCTGTACGCGACGATCGGGCCACCGCTGCAAGTGGTGCCGTACTCCGCCTCCGTCGGGCCCACCTCAAGCGCCAAAGTCAGATCACCCGGCAGCATGTGGCTGGCGTACGAGCCGCCGATACCGCCGATCTCCTCGCTCGTGGTGAACACCAGATAGGTGTCGCGGGCGGGGCGCTGGTCGCTCGCGGCCAACCGGCCGGCGACATCCAGTAGGGCAGTCACCGCGGCACGGTCGTCCATGAAGTAGCAGCCGATGTAGTCGGAGCCGACGTCGATGAGCGTGCGCTTGCTCCGGTGCACGCATGCCCGGGTGCCGGGCCGGATTCCTGCGTCGGCGAGATCGTCGGGTGTGTGGCCGGTGAACACGTACACATGCGTCCAGTCCAGCGCTTTGTCGCCCTGGTCCGGTTTGGTCTCCCAGATCCGCGGGCTCTCCTGGGTGGTGTGTTCGGAGCCGAGTGTCAGCACGCCGCAGACGGTCCGCTGGTCGCCTAGGACGTCGACCGGTCCGAGTCCGAAATTGCCGGGGTACATCGTCCCCAGCGGCGTCATGTGCAGCGTGCCGTCGGACTCGATCCGCTTGACGATCATCGACAACTCGTCCATGTGCGCCATCACCCGCGCGGCTTGCGCTTCGCTGTCCGCGCCGCGGATGAGGCCGACCACGTTGCCTGCCTCGTCGACCCACATCTCGTCGGCGTGCGGCTTCAACTCGCGAAGGCAGATCTCCCGCACGGCGTCTTCCTGGCCGCACGGACCGTAGGCGTAAAGCAATTCCTGAAGTAGGTCGCGGTGCGGGGCGTCGTCGGTCGTCATAGATCTTGATATTGCCCCGACACCGCCGGGCTAATCTCGGCGCGCCGAGAGCGCCGCTATGTCACCGGCGGATGCGGATACGGCGGTGGGACCGGCACACACAACCCGGTGCTGGTGTCCAGGGCCTTGCCGTCGACGCAGAACGACGCGCACCCGTAGATCACCCCGGTCTGGCCGGGTGGGCAGCAGCAGTTTCCGGGCTGGGCCGAGGCGATGGTCGGCGGGACGGCGCACAGTGAAGCGAAGAGCAGCGTCGCCGTCACCATCCGTCGCAAGGTCATGAAGAGAGTCTAGGGCCGGACCGTCACGTGCCACAGAAGGTTCGGTACTTCCCGAAATCCTCCGGCGCGGGCTCGGCGTAACGCTGCAAGCCGGGGCGCTCGTCGTAGGGTGCCGTCACGGCTTCCAACAACCCGTACAGCGGCTGGAGGTCGCCGCCTGTCGCGGCAGTGAGCGCCTCCTCGACGAGATGGTTCCGCGGAATGTAGATCGGGTTGGCGCGGTCCATCACCGCGGCGTCGGGCCGCAGCGCGTGCCAGCGCGCCAGCCAGCCGTCGAACGCGGCCAGGTCCAGGAACAGCCCGCGAGCGGGTTCGTCGTCTCCGCGAGCGGCCTGCCCAAGGTGACGGAAGAACGACGTGAAGTCGACGTGGCTCTGGTGAAGTTGCGCGGTCAGGTCGTTCATCAGCGGCACAGCGATCTCGTCGGGGATGGTCTCGGCGAGCCCGAGCTTGGCGCACATGCCGGCCGACAGCGCGTCCTGGAACCGGGGCGCGAAGCCGGCGAGGCTGCCCTCGGCGAGCGCGATCGCCTGCTGTTGGCCGTCGGCGAACAGGGGAAGCAGCGCTTCGGCCAGCCGGGCCAGGTTCCACGCCGCGATCGCCGGCTGGTTGCCGTAGGCATAGCGACCCCACGAGTCGATCGAGCTGAACACCGTGTCGGGGTCGTAAGCCTCCATGAACGCGCAGGGACCGTAGTCGATGGTCTCGCCGGAGATCGTCATGTTGTCGGTGTTCATCACGCCGTGCACGAAGCCGACCAGCATCCATTTCGCGACCAGCGCCGCCTGCACCGCGACCACCGATTCGAACAGCGCGACGTAGCGATTGCCCGCCGCGGCGGCCGCTGGGTGGTGCCGTTCGATCGCATGGTCGGCAACGCGCCGCAACAGGTCGATGTCGCCGGTGCTGGCGGCGTACTGAAAGGTGCCGACGCGCAGGTGACTGCGCGCAACCCGGACCAGCACGGCCCCGGGCAGCGGCGTCTCGCGCTGCACCTGGCGTCCGGTCGCCACCACCGCCAGCGAGCGGGTGGTCGGAATTCCCATCGCGTGCATGGCCTCGCTGACGATGTACTCGCGCAGCATCGGCCCGACCGCCGCCAAACCGTCACCGCCGCGGGCGAACGGCGTCGCCCCGGAGCCCTTCAGATGCACGTCGCGGAGTTCCCCGGACATCGTGGCGAGTTCGCCGAGCAGTAGCGCGCGCCCGTCGCCCAACCGCGGCACGTACCCACCGAACTGGTGCCCGGCGTACGCCTGCGCGACCGGCGTCGCACCGTCCGGGACCAGCGTGCCGACCAGCAACCGGAGTCCCTCGGGGCCGCGCAGCCACGCCGCGTCTAGACCGAGTTCGGCCGCCAACGGTTCGTTGAGCACGAGCAACCGCGGATCCGGTGCCGCCTCGGCCTGCCAGCGCACGGCCAACTCGGGCAGGTCGCTGGCGTAGTGGTCGGCGAACGAGACGGCGGTGGGTGCGCTCACCCTTTCCACAGTACGAGCGGTGCCAGCACCTCAACCGAAGCTGAAACGCTCCGGCGTCGTCAACAGCGCCCCCCACTCGGCGATCACCGCGCTGCGCGCCGCGCTGTTCGGGCACTCCGCGTTGCCGCTGGCGGCGGTGACGAGCGCGTCGGCGAGGGTGAACAGCGGCACCTGATGCTGCTGGGCCGCGCGGATGATCTCGCGGAATGCCTCGTCGACGGTGCAGTGGCGAAGTGCGATGAGAACACCTTCCGCGGTGTCCAGGCTTTGTCGTCCGGGTGTCATGCAACCGTTGGTACCAACCGCAGGCGGCACGGAGGTCACCGAGCGCTGGGAATCGGCTGAGAGCCCGTGGCCGCAGACGTGTGGGCGGCCTCGGCGGCGAAGTCGGTATGGTGAGGCTCCCGGGGAAGGGCGCGGATCGAGATTCGCGAGATCGGGGTCATCGGGGACCTGCCGCGCCGCGGGGAAGTGACCGTCTGGACAGGAGCAGCCCGGTGACGCTGAACACCATCGCGCTCGAGCTCGTGCCGCCGAACGTCGAGCGGGGCCACGAGCAGGCGCTGGAAGATGCACACAAGGTGCTGCGATGCTCCGCCGAGACGGGGCTCGACGGCCGCATCGGGCACCTGATGATCCCCGGCATGATCGAAGAGGACGACGACCGTCCCATCGAGATGAAGCCGAAGCTCGACGTGCTCGACTTCTGGAAGATCATCGCGCCCGAGCTCCCCGGGGTGCACGGCTTGTGTACCCAGGTCACCGCGTTCATGGACGAACCGACGCTGCGGCGGCGGCTGACGGACTTGTCCGCCGCCGGGTTCGACGGCATCGCGTTCGTCGGTGTGCCGCGCACGATGAGCGACGGCGAAGGCGGCGGGGTCGCACCGACCGACGCGCTGTCGATCTACGCCGACCTGGTGCGCAACCGCGGGGCGATTCTCATCCCGACCCGCGACGGCGAGCAGAGCCGGTTCGCGTTCAAATGCGACCGGGGCGCCACCTACGGCATGACCCAACTGCTGTACTCGGACGCGATTGTCGGCTTCCTGCGCGACTTCGCCGACGAGACCGACCACCGGCCGGAGATCCTGCTGTCGTTCGGTTTCGTGCCGAAGCTGGAGAGCAAGGTCGGGCTGATCAACTGGCTGATCCAGGATCCGGGCAACGCCGCGGTCGCCGAGGAGCAGGAGTTCGTCAAGAGGCTCACCGCCACCGAGCCGGTCGAGAAGCGCAAGCTGATGCTCGACCTGTACAAGCGCGTGATCGACGGCGTCGCCGGCCTGGGCTTCCCGCTCAGCATCCACCTGGAGGCGACCTACGGTGTCTCCACCCCGGCGTTCGAGACGTTCGCCGAGATGCTCGACTACTGGGCGCCCGAGAAGTCCTGACCGGCCGCCTATCCTTGCCGGAGTGTCCGGCCCGTCAGTCGCTGAGCTTCGCAAGCGCCTCGACGGACTGACGATCCGGGACGCCGCCCGGTTCGGCAGGCGCCTGCGACAGCTGCGCGGCGCCAGTCCGGAGAAGGTGGCCAAGCTCGCCGAACAGATCGCCGCCGCGGAGGCGCTCATCGCGACCCGCGCGGCGGCGGTGCCGACCATCACGTACCCCGAGCTGCCGGTCAGTGAGCGCCGCGACGAGATCGCCAAGGCGATCACCGAACATCAGGTGGTGATCGTCGCCGGCGAAACCGGCTCCGGCAAGACGACACAACTGCCGAAGATCTGCCTCGAGCTCGGCCGGGGAGTGCGCGGCACCATCGGGCACACCCAACCGCGGCGGCTGGCCGCCCGCACTGTGGCACAGCGCATCGCCGACGAACTGGGCGGCCCACTCGGCGACACGATCGGCTACACCGTGCGATTCACCGACCAGGCCTCCGATCGCACGCTTGTCAAGCTGATGACCGACGGAATCCTGCTCGCCGAGATCCAGCGCGACCGACGGCTGTTGCGTTACGACACGCTGATCCTCGACGAGGCCCACGAGCGCAGCCTCAACATCGACTTCCTCCTCGGATATCTCCGCGAACTGCTGCCCCGACGGCCGGACCTCAAACTCATTGTCACGTCGGCGACGATCGAACCCGAGCGGTTCGCGGCCCACTTCGCCGGGGCGCCGATCGCGGAGGTTTCGGGGCGCACCTATCCAGTTGAAATCCGGTACCGGCCTTTGGAAGTCGCGGTTCCCCCGGATGATTCCGATGATCCCGACGACCCCGACCACGACGTGGTGCGCAGCCAGGTTCGTGACCAGACCGAGGCGATCGTCGACGCCATCGGTGAACTGTCGGCCGAACCGCCCGGTGACGTGCTCGTGTTCCTCTCCGGCGAGCGCGAGATCCGCGACACCGCAGAGGCCTTGCGCGGGCTGGCGAACACCGAGGTGCTGCCGTTGTATGCCCGCCTGCCGGCGGCCGAGCAGCAGCGGGTGTTCCAGCCCAGCCGTGCCGCGCGGCGCGTCGTACTCGCGACGAACGTCGCCGAGACGTCGTTGACGGTGCCGGGCATCCGCTACGTCATCGACCCCGGCACCGCCCGAATCTCTCGATACAGCCGGAGGACCAAAGTGCAGCGACTGCCGATCGAACCGATCTCGCAGGCTTCCGCCGCGCAGCGGGCAGGACGGTCGGGCCGCACAGCACCCGGGGTGTGCATCCGGTTGTACTCCGAGGAGGACTTCGTATCGCGGCTGCGATACACCGAGCCCGAGATTCTGCGGACCAATCTGGCCGCGGTCATCCTGCAGATGGCGGCGCTGAATCTCGGGGATATCGAAACGTTTCCGTTCCTCGACCCGCCGGATCGGCGCAGCATCCGCGACGGCGTGCAGTTGCTGCAGGAACTCGGCGCATTCGACGCCCACGGCGCGATCACCGATGTCGGGCGCCGCCTCGCCCAGTTGCCGGTCGACCCGCGGTTGGGCCGAATGATCCTGCAGGCCGATACCGAGGGGTGCGTGCGCGAGGTCCTGGTGCTGGCCGCGGCGCTGTCGATCCCCGACCCACGGGAACGCCCCGTCGACCGCGAGGAGGCCGCCCGGCAGAAGCACGCCAGGTTCGCCGACGAGCATTCGGACTTCACGTCGTTCCTCAACCTCTGGCGGTATCTGTCCGAGCAGCGGAAGGAGTTGTCGGGCAACGCCTTCCGCCGCATGTGTCGCGACGAGTTCCTGCACTACCTGCGGATCCGGGAATGGCAGGACCTCACGGGACAACTACGCAGCATCGCACGGGATCTCGGAATCAGGGAGGCCAGCGAGCCCGCCGACCCGGCCAGGGTGCACGCGGCACTCATCGCCGGCCTGCTGTCGCACATCGGCCTGCGCGACGGGGACGGCCGCGAATATCAGGGTGCGCGCAACTCGAAGTTCGTGCTGGCGCCCGGTTCGGTTCTCACCAAGCGCCCGCCGCGTTGGATCGTCGTCGCCGAGCTCGTCGAAACCACCAGGCTGTTCGGGAGCATCGCAGCTCGTATCCAGCCCGACGTGGTCGAGCGCGTCGCGGGCGACCTGGTGCAGCGGACCTACAGCGAACCGCACTGGGACGCTCGCCGCGGTGCGGTGATGGCCTACGAGCGGGTTACCCTCTACGGCCTGCCGCTGGTACCGAACCGCCGCGTCGGATACTCGCAGATCGAACCGGAGCTGGCGCGGGAGTTGTTCATCCGGCATGCGCTCGTGGAGGGCGACTGGCAGACGCGCCATCACTTCTTTCGGGACAACGCCGCACTCCGTGCCGACCTCGAGGAACTGGAGGACAAAGCCCGTCGGCGCGACCTGATCGTCGGCGACGACGAGGTCTTCGCGTTCTACCACGCCCGAATCCCGGCGGACGTGGTGTCGGCGCGGCACTTCGACGCCTGGTGGCGCAAGCAGCGCCACGTCACGCCGGAACTGCTCACCTTCACCCGCGCCGACCTGCTCAGGACGGACGATGCGGCCACCGGGCAGCCGGATGCCTGGCACGCCGGCGATTTGACGCTGCCGCTGAGCTATCGCTTCGAGCCCGGTGCCGAGGACGACGGTGTCACGGTGCACGTGCCGGTCGAGGTGCTCGCGCGGCTCGGCGGCGACGAATTCGCCTGGCAGGTACCCGCCCTGCGCGAGGAGCTGGTCACCGCGCTGATCCGGTCTCTGCCGAAAGACCTGCGCCGCAACTTCGTTCCCGCACCCGACACCGCGCGTGCGGTGCTGGCCTCGATCACGCCCGGCGACATGCCACTGCTCGAGGCCGTGCAGCGCGAGCTACACCGGCGCACCGGCGTGCTGGTGCCGATCGATGCGTTCGACCTTGACAAGCTGGCGTCGCATCTGCGCGTCACGTTCGCCGTCGAAGGTGCCGACGGCACCGAACTCGGACGCGGTAAGGACCTCGACGTCCTGCAGCAGCAACTCGCCGCACCCGTGCGGCGTGCGGTCGCCGAGGCGGCCGGCGATCTGGAGCGGACCGGGTTACGCAATTGGCCCGAGGAGCTCGACGCGTTGCCGCGCACCGTCGAACGCGCTGTCGGCGGCCACGCCGTGCGCGGTTATCCGGCACTGGTCGATGCGGGGAGCGCGGTCGACGTGCAGGTGTTCGCGACCGCGGCCGAACAGCACGCGTCGATGGGGCCCGGCACCCGCAGACTGTTGCGCCTCGCGGTGGCCTCACCCGTCAAAGCCGTTGAGCGGCAACTACAGCCACGAAGCAGGCTGGTTCTCGGCAGCAACCCGGACGGCTCGCTGCAGGCGCTGCTCGAGGACTGCGCCGACGCCGCCACCGACATGCTCGCGCCCACGCCGGTGTGGACCCGCGACGAGTTCGCCACGCTGCGAGAGCGTGTCGCAGCCGAGCTGGCTTCCACCACTGCCGGAATCGTCACGCGCGTCGAGAAGGTGCTCGCCGCGGCGCACGACGTCCAGGTGGCGCTGCCGGCGTCACCGTCCGCCGCGCAGGCGGAGGCCATCGCCGACATCCGCGCACAGGTCGAGCGGATGTTGCCCCGCGGCTTCGTCACCGCCACCGGGGCGACGCATCTGGACGACCTCACCCGGTATCTGATCGCGATCGGTCGCCGATTGGAGCGGCTGCCGCACGGACTCGACGCCGACCGCGATCGGATGGACCGGGTGCACGCGGTGCAGGACGCCTACGACGAGTTGGTGCGCGCGTTGTCTCCCGCGCGCGCGGCCGGTGCCGACGTTCGCGACATCGGCCGCCAGATCGAGGAGCTCCGGGTCAGCTTCTGGGCGCAACAGCTCGGCACCCCGCGGCCGGTCAGCGAACAGCGCATCTACCGCGCAATTGACGCGGTGCGGCCGTGACGGCTGACACGGGCGGCGAACTCCGGCCCGCAACGCCGCCGCATCCGGTAGGCATATGCCCTATGCATGTCTCTGTGGTCCGCCGCGTGGCCATCGTCTTGTTCGCGGTGGCAACGGTGTCGTGTGGCGGCCCCGCGCCGACCGCCCAGAGCGACACGCCCACAGCGGATGGTTCCACACCGGTGATCAAACCCGTTGTGCTGAATGAGATTCCGCATGACGTCACGGCGTGGACCCAGGGGCTCGAGCTCGACGGACCGACCCTGTACGAGGGCACCGGCATCGCGGGCAGGTCGCAGATGCGTGAACTCGACCCGGCCACCGGCGCGGTGCGCCGCGCGGCTGCCGCCCCGAACAACTACTACGGTGAGGGCATCACGGTCGTCGACGACCGGATCTGGGAACTGACCTGGCGGAACGGGGTTGCGGTCGAATGGGACAGAGCCACCCTCACCCCGGTCCGGGAGGTTCCGGTCGAGGGGGAGGGCTGGGGCCTGTGCCGCGACGGGGACCGGCTGATCCGCAGCGACGGCACCGACCGCCTGCGGTTCCACGACCCGGCGACGTTCGCCGAGACCGGCTCCGTCGCCGTCACCCGCGATGGCCGGCCGCTGCGCAGTCTCAACGAGTTGGAGTGCGTCGACGGCCAGGTGTGGGCCAATGTCTGGCAGACCGAGACGATCGTGCGCATCGACCCGGCGACGGGCAACGTCAACACCGTGGTCGACGCCGCGGAACTGTGGCCCGGTCAGAACGGCAGCCGGGAAAAGGCACTCAACGGTATCGCCCACCTGGGCGGCGACGAATACCTGTTGACCGGCAAGTTCTGGCCGTCGATGTACCGGGTCCGGCTCGACCCGCCGAGCTGAAGGTTTGCGCCGAGTGAGAATCGTCAACGTAGCGCTCATGACCGCTCTCGAGACGACCAGGGACGCGACCAGGTTCGTCGCGGGACCGCTGGCCGGCGCCTACCGCCGCACGGGTGCCGATCTGCCGTTCAGCGACCCGCTGACGTCGCACGGCACCGAGATGGAGGGCTGGTTCTGGCGGCTCACCGATGCCGCGTCGGGACGCGTTGTGGTGGCGCTGTTCAGCGTCAACAAGCATCCGGACGGAGACTGGGCGACGACGGCGGTGGCGCTGCACCCGGGTGAGCGGGTCTATCGCGCGGCGCTGGATGATGCGACCGCGGGCGCGGACCCTTTTCGGCTCGATGCGGGCGACGGACAGTTCCACGCGACGTACGACCGGCTGCGCGTCGACCTTCCTGGCGTGCGTGTCGACATGGGGTTCGACGACCCGGTCCGATGGCCCAGGGCGCTGGCCGGCGGTGGCCTCGCCTCGGTCGTGCCGTTCCTGAACCAGTATTGGCATCCGTACCGGCTCGGCGGGTCTGCCAGCGGCACGGTCGAATTCGACGGCGAGCGCTGGGACCTCAACGGGGCCAAGCTCTATACCGAACGCAACTGGGGGGCCGGCTTCCCGCAGCGGTGGTGGTGGGGTCAAGCGCACGACTTCGGTGACGCCGACGTCTCGGTGGCGTTCTCCGGCGGACTGCTGGCGCTCGGACCACTCAAGCAGGACGTGGCCGGCGTCGTCGTGCGGATCGGGAACAAGGTGCTCCGATTGGCCCCGCCGACGGCGTGGGTGCGCTCCGATGTCGGGGACGGAACGTGGACGTTGCGGGCGAGGTCGCTTCGCTACCAGGTCGAACTGCACGGTGACGGGACACATCTCGACCCGCATGTGCTTCCCGTACCGCTGCCTGCCGAGCGGCGCAACGTCGACGCCGACTTCGAGCATCTCGGTGGTCGGTTGCGCTGTGTGGTCAAGGATTTCGGGCGGGCGGTCTTCGACGGCGAGTCCGAGATCGCGGGTCTGGAGGTCGGCAGCGTGCCCGGATGCGACTCTGCACGCCGAACTGAAGATATGTAGCAGGTTTCGGTGAACAAGCTCAGTTTCGCGGGAGTTCCGTAGCTATGGCATCCAGTAGCGCGGTATAACGATTGGCCTCGCGGTGCGGGCCGGGTTTGCCGCTGCTGATCAGCCCCGCGGCGAGTCGGCGTTGCGGGTCGGCCCACACGGCGATGTTCGTCAAGCCGGTGTGCCCGAAGGCGGCCGGGGCGTTGCGGCCGAACGGCCCGAACCGCTTGGAACCGAGCATGTATCCGGTACCCCAGCGCAGCGGTGCCAACCCGACCGCCACATCCGGTCGCAGCCGCCGGCTTTCGGCGGTCGCCGCCCGCAGCGTCTCTGGTGCCATGACGCGAACGCCGTCGAGTTCGCCGCCGCGCCGCAGCAATTCGGCGAACCGCGACAGTTCGAAAGCGGTGGAGACCGTGTTCGACGACGGCAGCACGCTGGTGAGGTACTGCGGGCTGTTGGAGAACGGGATGATCTTGTACAGCGAGCCGCCGACCGCCAATCGGAACACGGTGGCGGCGGGCTGGGGTAGCTCCTTGCCGGTCGCATGGCTCGACGCCACCAACGGAACGTCCTGTGCCGCAACGCCGTAGTTCGTCCACCTGAAGCTGAGCGGGTCGAGGATCTCAGTCGCGAGGATGTCGCGGATACTGCGTCCGGCCGCCGCGCCGACGATCTCGCGGATCAGCGGTCCCCAGGTCAGCCCGTGGTAGACGTGCACGAGGCCGGGCCGGTACAGCGGTTTGAGTTCGCCGAGCTTTTCGCAGGTGTATTCGCTGTCGTCCATGCGGCGCAGGTCCGGCCGCGGGCCGGTGTGGATGGGGATCCCCGCGCTGTGGGTCATCACGTGGCGGATCGTGGTGCGGTGCTTGCCATGGCTGGTGTAGGACGGCAGATACTCGCAGACGCGGTCGTCGAGCGAGAAGCAGCCACGCTCGACGAGCATGTGCACGACCGTCGACGTGATCGCCTTGGCCGCCGAGTACGCACAGAACGGCGTTTCGGTTGTGACGATCACCTTCTCGGCGTCCGGCGGATCGGAAGGTCCGTTCCCCCACCCGTGCCCGATCGCCCGGTTCAGCACAACCCTGCCATTGTGTCGCAGGCACAACTGGATCGCGGGCTGCATCCCGGCTTGATACCAGTGGCGAGCGGCCTGCCAGATGCGCTCCATCGATGCCGGGTCGACCTCAGAATGGTCCTCGGCGCCGACCGCGGTCACGGCGTCGAGGTCGGCCGGCACGCTGATTCTGCCGTCCGGCGTCATTCGGCCGTCCGGTGCAATGTCGCGGCCAGGTGGTGTTGCAGCGGTTGGCCCACGGCGGCCATCCGCAGCGAGTAGACGAGCTCGTCGCCGGCTACCCGAATCGAACGACCCAGCGCGGCAACATCTTTCGCTGATGACGTACGCCCGATCGCCGTCGCGGTCAGTTCGAGCTCGATGACCGGCCCGGTGATCACGAGCGTGCCCTCTTCGATCTCGGTGATCCCGGTCGGGTGGGCCAGTATCCATTCGGCGCGGCCCGGGGACGGAACTCTCAGATAGCCCGTCTCTGAGTGCAACGGCCGACCGTCGTCGGCGGCCGTCTTCTGCCGATAGGTCAGGAACGGCTTGCCGACGTGGTCGAACGCGATCTGCTCGGTGTAGCCGAACGGTTCGATCGTCGGATACTCGCCGGTGCCACGACCGGACCAGACGCCGAGAAGCGGCGCCAGTGGGGCGATGTCTGGGTGGAGGTCGGCCACTCCGTCAGGCTAGCGGGGGCCGCCGCTCAGGATGCCTTTGCCGATGAACGACCCGAGTTGTGCGAGCACGTCGGTGGCCGAGGCCTGCGGCGGCGGCGCGGCGTTGGTCTGCTGCCACGGCTGGCAGTCCCTGGTGGTGAACGCCGTGTCGGTCGCCTCGATGCGAACCACCTGCGGCTTTTTGGTGAGCGCGTTGTCGGGCACCTGGTCGTTGTTGACCCGCTTCCAGTAGCAGGCGCCGTTGTCGACCGGGCCCGCCGACGAATAGGTGCCCGGCAGTATGTCGGTGCCGACCTGGTAGGTGCCGTCTTTCTCGATGGACGACGCGGGAGCGGCGGGCGGCCCCGGCGCGGCGGACGGCCCCGGCGCGGCGGACGGGCCCGGAGCCGACGGATCCGGGTGGTGCGGCTCGTCCGGTTGGGCCTGCGCGACACCGGGCATGCCGAAGGCGAGAAGCGCCGTGGCGGCGACGGCGGCGAGTCGCGGCGAAATCATGCCGACCAGTGTAAAGGCACGCGCGGCCTGGGGATGAAAAACCCGTCGCCGCAGCGCGGAACTGCGGCGACGGGTCGAGCTGGTTTTCACGCCGTAGTTGTGTTGACTTAGCCGGCCATGAACTCGGCATAGGCCGACGACAGCTCCGGCGGCAGCGCCTGGATGTTGCACGTGCGCTGCACGTCGCCGATCGGCGAGAGGATGCCGCGCAGGTCGTAGTACTCCTGCGGATTGGCGTTGAAGTACCCGCGCAATGTGGCCGCGGCCTCATCGCGTGGCTGGCTGAACGCGGTGGTCACGGCCTGGTTGGCACCCGGATGGCTGTCCAGGTACGCGCGGGCCGAACCGGTCACCGAGCTGACGGTGCCGGACACGGCGCTGGCGCTGCAGTCCGGTGCGGCCATCGCCGATGGTGCGGCGATGGTTGCTGCCGCAAGCCCACCGAGCAGGCTGGCGGCACAGGCGCCGGCGATCTGCCGGCGCGCGGCGATACCACGGAATTTCATATTCCTTCTTTCCTTCGGATTTCTTGGTCGCGGATTCCCCCGTACCCGAAAACCAAGGTACCCAGAGCAAACCGGTGCAAACGCGGCTGCGGGAGCCGATATCGGACCGCTCGCAGGCGTTACAACGCAGCGGCGTGATCTGTACCGCAATTTCGGGGAAATTCGATAAGCGGGCGGGCAAGCAATTGCGGAGATCTTGAAAACTCTCAGAAATGGCCGGCGATCTTTAACTGATCGTGATGTGGATGGTGACCGAATTGTTATCGAGCGCAGGGCCCGCGGAGACGCTATCTAAGGTGGTGACTGTGAAGCTCGACCTGCTCAGTCCCGGAGTCGAAGTGGGCCTCGTGACGACGAACCTCGACGCGATGGTCGCCTTTTACGAAGGATTCCTCGAACTCGAACCCCAGGGCGAGGTCGATTTCCCCGGCGGTTCGCAGCGCCGGTACTCGCTGGGGGCCGGCGTGGTGAAGCTGGTGAGCTACCAGACGCCACCGCCGGCGCCGGTGGCGCCCGGTGGCGGGCGGGCGCAGGCGGGCATCCGGTACTTCACCGTGGGGGTGAACAACCTGCGGGACGTCGCCGAAGCGTTCGCCGCCTCCGAGTACGACGTGGTTGAACCGCTCACCGAGTTCGCACCGGTGCCCGGCATGGGCTGGATGTTCGTCGCCGATCCGGACGGCAACTGGATCGAACTGTTCGGAACCCTGTGACCGACTCCCACCCCATGTCGACCCCGCCGGTCACGCCGACGTGCTACCGGCACCCCGACCGCGTGACGTATGTCCGTTGCGCACGGTGCAACCGCTACATCTGCCCTGAATGCATGCGCGATGCCGCGGTCGGCCATCAGTGCGTGGAATGCGTGAACACCGGCGCGCAGCAGGTCCGTCAGGTGCGCACCCAGGCCACCAAGCCGATGGTCACCTATGCGCTGATCGCCGCGAACGTGGTGATGTTCGTACTGCAGATATCGGTGCCGGGCCTGCAGCGCGAATTGGTGCTGCAGTCCTACGCGGTGGCCGACGGCGAGCTGTACCGCTTGCTGACCTCGGCGTTCCTGCACTATGGGGCGGCGCACATCCTGTTCAACATGTGGGCCCTCTACGTGGTGGGGCCGCCCTTGGAGGCTGCGCTGGGCCGGCTGCGGTTCTCGGCGCTGTACCTGCTCAGCGCGCTGGGCGGATCGGTACTGGTGTACCTGCTGTCGTCGCCCGTCGCGCAGACAGCGGGGGCGTCGGGCGCGATCTTCGGGTTGTTCGGCGCGATCTTCGTGGTCGGCAAGCGACTCAACACGGACGTGCGGTGGGTGGTCGCCATCATCGCGATCAACCTGGCCTTCACGTTCGTCATCCCGCTGGTCAGTTCGCAGAACATCAGCTGGCAGGGCCACATCGGCGGGCTCGTCAGCGGCGCGGTGATCGCCACCGCGTACGCGTACGCGCCGCGCGGCTCTCGCAACCTGGTGCAGGCGGGCGCCACCGCGGCGGCGCTGGTGGTCTTCGCGCTGCTGATCTGGTGGCGCACGGCCGATCTACTGGCTTCGCTGGGCTTGGCCTGAGCTCTAGAGCTGGATGCGGGAGCCGACGATCACGGTGCGGTCGAGCGGCAGGCCGAAATGCCCTGCGGCGTCGGCGGCGATGTGCGACGTCGCGATGAACAGCCGCTTGCGCCACGGCGCCATGGTCGGAGTATCGCCCGCGAAGAGCTCGAGCTTGGACAGGAAGTACGACGCGTTGACCAGGTCGATCGGACCCTCGGTGTCCTCCGGATCGAGTAAGGCGAGCGCGCGCGGCACATTCGGGCGTTCCATGTAACCGAACCGGGCGACCACGTGGACGATTCCGTCCCGGGCATAGCCGAGGTCGTCGTGCGTCATCCGCTCGGCGTCGGGCACACGCGGCACCGTATCGGTCTCGATTGACAAGATGATCACGTGCTCGGTCAGCACGCGGTTGTGTTCGACGTTGGCCCGCATGGCCAGCGGAGCGGTGTGGCTGCCCCGGTTCATGAATACCGCCGTCCCCGGCATCCGGATCAGCGGCGGTTCGCGGCGCGTCAAGCCGTCGACGAACTCGCGTAACGGACCTTCGGCGTGTTCGCGTGCCCGGGTGACGATTTCGCGGCCGCGCTGCCACGTGGTCATCACGGTGAACGCCGCGACGGCGATGGTCAGCGGCAACCACGCGCCATGTACCAGCTTGGTGAGGTTGGCGCCGAAGAACATCAGATCGACCACCAGCAGCGCGCCTGCGCCGGGCAACACCGCCCACAGCGGCCATCCCCACCGGGTCCGCGCGTAGTAGAAGAACAGCAGGGTGGTGATCGTGATGGTGCCCGTCACCGCCATCCCGAACGCGTAGGCCAGTGCCGCCGAACTGCGGAAGGCGAACACCAGGATCAGCACCCCCAACAGCAGGGCGCCGTTGATCCACGGCACGTAGATCTGGCCGATGGTGGAGGCCGAGGTGTGCTCGATGCGAAGTCGCGGCAGGTAACCGAGGCGGGCGGCCTGCGACGTCACCGAGAACGCGCCGGTGATCACCGCCTGTGACGCGATCACGGTCGCGGCGGTGGCCAACAGCACCATCGGGACCCGGGCCCACTCCGGGGCCAGCAGGAAGAAGGGGGCGGCGACCGTGGAATCGTCGCCGAGGACCAGCGCGCCCTGACCGAAGTAGCTCAGCGTGCAGGCGGGCAGCACCAGGCCGAGCCACCCGAAAGTGATTGCCCGCCTGCCGAAGTGGCCCATATCGGCGTACAGTGCCTCGGCGCCCGTCACCGCGAGGACGATCGCTGCCAACGCGAAGAACGCAATGTGGAAATGGCCGCTGACGAAGGCCAGCGCGTACGTCGGCGACAGCGCCTTCAGGATCTCCGGATGTCCGGCGATGCCTCGCACCCCGCACGCGCCGATCGCGGTGAACCACAGGATCATCACCGGCCCGAAGAAGCGCCCGATGGTCGCGGTGCCGCGGCGCTGCACCGAGAACAGCACGACGATGATCACCGCGGTGATCGGGACGACGAAATCTCTGAGCCCCGGGTCGACCACCTTCAGCCCCTCGACCGCCGAGAGCACCGAGATCGCGGGCGTGATCATGCTGTCGCCGAAGAACAACGCCGCGCCGAACAGTCCCGCGGCGGCCAGCACCGCTGTGGCGCGTCGTCCGCGGCCGGTCCAGCGGCGCAGCAGAGTGATCAGCGCCATGATCCCGCCCTCGCCGTGGTTGTCGGCGCGCATGACCAGCGTGACGTAGGTCAGCGTGACGATGATCATCACCGACCAGAAGATCAGCGATACCACGCCGTAGACGTTGCTGTCGGCGACCGGGACGGGATGCGGGTCGTGGGGATTGAACACCGTCTGGATCGTGTAGATCGGGCTGGTGCCGATGTCGCCGAACACTACGCCGAGGGCGGCGATCACCACCGCCGAACGCAACGGGCCGGTACGCGGCGCTGTGTGCACCCGATGATCATCGCCGAGCGCCCGCTTGTTCGCGGCTCATCGCGACGGATGCGTACGTCAACCGTGCGCTCGGGGAACACGCTGAGGGAAGATGAGGTGATGGCCGACGATGCGCTCGACGAACTGTATGCCGCCAGGCCGGAGGGCTTCACCGCGCTGCGCACCAAGCTCGCGGGTGAGGCGAAGAAGGGTCGCGACACCGACACCGCCAAGCGAATCTCGGCGGCACGTAAACCGACGACCGCGGCATGGGTGGTGAACCGGCTCGCGCTCGGCGACGGGGACGTCAAGGGACGTTTGAAGGATTTGGGCGAGCGGCTGCGCGATGCGCATGCCGCGATGGACGGCGAACGTATCCGTGAGCTGTCGGCCGAGCAGCGCAGGCTGGTCAACGACTTGGCCCGGACCGCGTTCGAGGAGGCGGAACTCAAGAGCCCTAGCGGCGCGTTGCGTGACGACGTCACCGCCACATTGCAGGCAGCCGTCGCCGACCCGGATGTCGCCGACCGGCTCGGTCGGTTGACCAAGGCCGAAGAGTGGTCCGGTTTCGGCGAGTTCGGCGACAGCGCAATCGTTTTCAGCTCGACGGCCAGGCGCAAGCCGGAGCCTGAGCCCGAGCCCGCGGTCACGGACGACTCGGGCGATGGCGAGGACGCGGCCCGCCGGGAACTGCAGCAGGTGCTTGCCGCCGCGGAACGTGCCAGGGCCGAAGCCGACGATGCGCTGTCCGAACTGCAATCGGATCTGGCGGCCGCACGTCTGCGGCACCAGGATGCCAAGCGGCGGTTACAGCAGGCCGAACGCGGCCTCGCCGCCGCCGAAAACGCCTACGGCAAGGGCAAGCAGACCAGCCGCGATGCCGCAGCCGTCGTCAAGGAGGCCAAGGCCGGCCTGCGGCGGGCTAAGTGACTGCGCGACAGCTGATCTCCATGCTGTCGCTGTCCCTCGTGGGGAACGGGATGCTGACGTAGCCGTTCGCCGGGTCGCGGACATAGTCGACGTAGGGGGCGAGCTCGGTCATGGCCGTGTTGTCCGCGACGACGAGCGCCCCGGGTGTCAGGCGGGGTTCCAGCAGTTCAAGCACTGGCAGGTACAGCTCCTTCCACCCGTCGAGCAAGACGAAATCCACTGTGCTGTCGAGGGTTTGCAGGGTGTTCAGTGCGTCACCTGGCAGCACGGCAATGACATCGTCGAGCTTGATGTCGACGAACGTCTTCGTCGCGGCGGCAACTTTGGCCGCGCTCATCTCGGTCGTGACGACGCGACCGGTGCCGTTGTCCCGCACGGCCGCAGCCAGGTGGATGGTGGAGATGCCGAGGGACATGCCGAACTCGACGACGGTTGCCGGTCTGCTCGCCCGCAGCAGCGCGTAAAGCAGGCGACCCGCCTCCGGCGTTATCGGCAGATAGAAGTCGCTGAGCGCGTCGGCGCGCTCCTGCGGGCTGGCCTCCGAGAGGCGGGCGAAGTCGGCACCGCGGTCGCGCAGCGCCTCCATCTGGTACCGGGATTCTGCGTACATCCGGTCGAGTGCAGCGGCCACTCGGGGATCGTTCAATGTGGTGCTCATAGGAGTCGAACGTATCGGGCCGATCCGAACTCTGCGAGACCGCTTTCCGTGCCAGGATGACGACAAGGCCATGGGCGCTTCCGGCACGTCGACGCGACGCGTGATCGCGGTGATCACGCTCATGGTGCTTGCCGCATGGGCGTTGCGCGGTTACGTTCCCGGCGTCGACCGGACCGCGGAGCGAGCGGAGCCGCACCAGACCAATCCGGTGGCGCTGGCCGCGGTGGTCACCTTGCTGTGCGCGGCGGTGGCGATCATCGGCTTCGCGATCATCGTTCGGATGCGGGACAGGCGACCGCTGCCCGCGCCCGCGCGCGGTTTGCCGCGGGGTGCCGGGCCCCGGGAGCGGCCGTCGTGGCGGTTCGCGGCCGTCGCGCTGGTGGTGATCATCGGCTTGATGCTGCTTGTGGTGCTGCTGTCCCAGTTGGTGGATCCGGCGCCCATCGACCAGGCACCTGAGCCGGCGCCCCGGACAAACGCCCCTGGTGGACCGGTTCCGGACGAGCCGATTGCGCCGCGGCTGCCCGACGAAGGGGACAGCAGTGTCATCAACTACCTGATCCCCCCGATCCTGATGTTGATGGCGTTGATCGTCGTCGGTGCGGCGGTCGCATCGCGGCGACAGCGGGGCCGTGTGGTGCCGGCCGACGTCGCCGACGCCGACGAGGAGCCGGTGAGGCCGACGACCTCGACGTCGCTTGCCAGGGCTGCAGAGATCGGGCTCGCGGAGATCGGCGACCTCAGCCGCGAACCACGGGAGGCGATCATCGCGTGCTATGCCGCGATGGAACGCGAGCTGACGCGGGTGCCCGGGGCGGTACCCCAGGCGTACGACACCCCCACCGAGGTCCTCGCCCGGGCGGTTGCCAGCGGCGCGTTGCGCTCGGACAGCGCCACCGAACTCGTCGAGCTGTTCGAGGAGGCGCGGTTCTCCCCTCACGTGATGGACGAGAAACACCGGGACGCCGCGGTGCGGGTCCTGAACCGGGTGTTGACCGAACTGCCACAGCGCACCTCGGGGGCGATGGCATGAAAAGGCTTGTGGCCGCGGCGTTCCTGCTGGTGGCGGGTGCGGAGCTGATCGCCGTCGGCAGCCGCGACCGACAACTGATCCTGGTCGTCTCGGGTGCTGCGCTCGCGCTGGCGCTGCTCGCCGTGCGGTGGCAACTCACCCGTGACCCCGAGACCGGTTGCGAGCAGCCGTCTTCCGACGACGCCGCCGAGTCGCTGCGCCGGTGGCGGTCGCGAACGGAGCTGCTGATCAGCCGTGCGGAAGCCACCCGCACGGACTGGGATCGGCATCTGCGGCCGATGCTGGCGCGGCAGTTCGAATTGGCGACCGGCCAACGCCGAACCCGTAATCGCGCCGCCTACCACGCGACCGGGGCGATGTTGTTCGGCCCGCAGCTGTGGGACTGGGTCAATCCCGAGAACGTCGCGAGAAGCGGTGTCGACGAACCCGGCCCCGGTCGGGCGACGCTCGATCAGATCCTGCAACGGTTGGAGCGGGTATGACGGCAGGACTGCCTGCGGCGGCCACCACCGCGAACTGTGAAACGGTGCTCGACGAGATCGGACGGGTGGTGGTCGGCAAACGCGATGCGCTGGCGCTGATCCTGACCACGGTGTTGGCCGGCGGCCACGTGCTCATCGAGGATCTGCCCGGCCTCGGCAAGACGCTGATCGCCAGGTCCTTCGCCGCGGCGCTCGGCCTGGAGTTCAAGCGCGTGCAGTTCACCCCCGACCTGCTGCCCGCGGACCTGCTCGGCTCGACCGTGTACGACATGCAGTCGGGTCACTTCGAGTTCCGGCGCGGCCCGATCTTCACCAACCTGCTGCTCGCCGATGAGATCAACCGGACCCCACCGAAGACGCAGGCGGCGCTGCTCGAGGCGATGGCGGAGAGCCAGGTGAGCATCGACGGGGCCACGCACCCGCTGCCGGCGCCGTTCGTCGTGCTGGCGACCGACAATCCGATCGAGTATGAGGGCACATATCCGCTGCCCGAGGCTCAGCTCGACCGCTTCACAATCCGGCTCGAGTTGCGATATCTGTCCGAGCAGGAGGAGGCCTCGATGTTGCGCCGCCGTATCGAGCGCGGTTCGGCCGAGCCGACGGTCGCGCAGGTCGTCGACGCGCACGAGCTCGTCGCGATGCGGGAATCGGTGGAACAGGTCAGCGTGCACGACGATGTGTTGCGGTATGTGGTGTCGTTGGCCGGGGCCACGCGGCAGCACCCGCAGATCGCCGTCGGCGCGAGCCCGCGTGCCGAGATCGATCTCGTGCAGCTCGCCCGCGCCCGCGCGCTGCTGCTCGGTCGGGATTTCGTCGTGCCCGAGGACGTGAAATCACTTGCAGTGCCGGCGATCGCGCACCGAATCACCTTGCGGCCCGAGATGTGGGTGCGGCGGGTCCGGGGTAGCGATGTGGTCGAGGAGCTGCTTCGCAGGCTACCGGTGCCGCGGACCGAACCGTGATCGAAGCCCGCCGTACCGAAGCCGAATTGCGCTGGAGCGCATCGCCTCTCGCCCGATCACTGTTGACCTGCGCGGCCGTGGCGGTCGCCGTGGCGGTCCTAGGGTCGCGCTGGCAACTCATCGTGTTCGCCGCGCCGCTGATCGGGGTGCTGTGTTCGGTCGGGTGGCAACGGCCGGTGCCCAGGGTGCAGGTGCACGCCGATCCGGGTATCCACCGCTGCTTCGAGGGCGAACCGGCGCGGATGACGGTGTGGGCGGCCGCCGAAGACCACGCGGTGGAGCTGCTGACCGGCTCCGTGGCGGGCATGACGCTCGAGGTCGCCGAGCGGGAGAGCGTAAGCAGGCAGACCGTGCTGGCGTCCGCGGAGCGCTGGGGCCGGTATCCGCTGCAGGCCCACCTGACCGTCGCTGCGCGCGGCGGCCTCGTCGAGGGCAGCGGCGTGGTCGACGCCGCGGACGTGTACGTGTTCCCGATGGCCCCGCCGCAGTCGACGGCGATCCCGCGCACCGAACTACTCGATCGTCTGGGCACCCACCTGACGCGGCACCTCGGTCCAGGCGTGGAGTACGCCGACGTCCGGCGCTATGTGCCGGGAGATCAACTGCGGACGGTCAACTGGGCGGTGAGCGCGCGCCGGGGCAGCCTGCACGTCACCGAGCGACTGACCGACCGGGCGGTCGACGTGGTCGTGCTGATCGACAACTACGCCCAGCCTGCGGGGCCGGCGACCGAAGCCACCGAGCGTACGGCCCGCGGTGCGGTTCAGGTGGTGCAGAGCGCCTTGCGCAGCGGTGACCGGGCGGGCGTCGTCGCGTTGGGAGACCGGCAGCCGCGGTGGTTGAGCGCCGACATCGGCCGCCGGCAGTTCTACCGGGTTCTCGACGCGATGCTCGGGGTCAGCGGTGGCTACGAAACCACTTCGGGCACGCTGGCACCGCGCGCGGCGGTCCCGCCGGGCGCCCTCGTGGTGGCGTTCTCGACGCTGCTCGACACCGAGTTCGCGCTGGCGTTGATCGATCTTCGCAAGCGGGGCCACACCGTCGTGGCGGTCGATGTGCTGCAGGGTGCTCCCTTCGCGGACGGGTGTGACGCGCTTGTCGCCAGAATGTGGTCGCTGCAGCGATCGTTCATGTATCGAGACATGGGTACCGTGGGCGTGGACATAGTGGCCTGGCGCGACGAGGACTCGCTCGACCAGTCCATGCAATTGGTGCCCGACTATCGGCGGCCGGTGCGGAGGCGACGGTGAACCGCGCGCTGTCGACGGCGTTCGGCCTGGTGATGGTGGCCGCGGCCGCGCTGGAGGCCTCTGACCGCGCGCTGGTGGTATGTGCATTTGCAGTCGTTATGGTGTTGGCGAGCAACGTGTTTCGTCCAGCAGCCACCATTGCCGTGGTGACGGCGACCGCCGCTCTTGTGCTTGCGTCGGCGGGTCCGACGCTGGCGGCGCTGTGCGGACTGTCGAGTACGGCGTACCTGGTGCTGCGCCACACGGCCGACATCAGTCTGCCGACAGTTGCCGGGGCACTCGGTTTTACGACAGTCGGGCTGGCGGCCGCGATGTTGCCGTTCGAACTGCCGTGGGTGCCGTTGATCGCACCGCTCGCCGCGCTGGCGGCCGTGGTGTTGGCGACGCGACCGTTCTGGCAGGGCGGAAGGCGGAGCGGCGCGCCTAGCACAAGGGTCTGACAGTTTCGGGTCGAGTCGCGGTGTTGTCCCCAATCGTGGATTGGTCCACAGAATCTGCCCGAGATGAGCCGGGCAGCCCTTCAGTGGAGCTGGGGCGGATAGCGTTGAGTTATGGCAGGATTCGTTACTGGCGAGGCGGCGCGGGAGCATGCTTCCGTGCTGCTGGATCGGATCGACACCGCCCAGGCCGAGTTGCGGGATCTGTCCACCGACGAGGTCGGCAGCGCGTTCCGCGTGGAGATCGCAGAGCGGTTGGAGACTCAGCAGCGGGTGAACCGCGGGTTGATGTACCGCGTGTTCGCCGAACTCGCCCACCCGCCCGATGAGACCGGCGCCCGTCCTGACCTTTTCGACAAACTGTGGGCGCGGCTGCGGATTGCGCCGAACGAACTCAAGCGCCGCTTCAAGGTCGCGGCCCGAATCCGACCACGCGCGGCGTTGACCGGCGCACCGCTCCCGCCGGAACTGCCTGCGGTCGCCGACGCGGTCGAGGCCGGTGCGATCGGCGAGGATCACCTGCGGGTGATCACCCGGTGCATGGGTGGGTTGCCCTCCAACGTCTCTGTGGCCGACCGCACCGAGGTCGAGGAAAGCCTGGTGCGCGAAGCGGTGAAGACCGACGCCGAGGCGGTGCGGGTCATCGGGCGGCGCATCGACGAGATCTTCAATCCCGACGGGCATTACGACGAGGCGGACCGGGCCCGACGGCGCGGGCTGGTGTTGGGTCCCCAGGGCCGTGACGGGATGTCCCGTCTCCACGGCTGGATCGACCCCGAAACCCGTTGTTACGTCGAAGCGGTCACCGCTGCGGTGCGTCCCGGCCGGCACCTGCCCGACGACAGCATCGTCGAAACACCTGACGACCGGTCAATGTCGCAGCGGTGCCACGACGGCGTCAAGCTCGGTCTGAAGGCCGGCATAGCGTCGGGTGGACTGGGGAGCCATCGCGGGCATGCGGTGACGGTAATCCTGCGCACCACGCTAAGCGAGATGAATCAGGCCGCCCACGCGGTCGTCGACCCGAACGTGTCGATGCCGGGACCGGCGCGCACCGGCGGCAACACCGCGGTGCCGATGCGAGACGTGATTCGGATGGCCGCGGACGCAATCCACTTCCTCGCCGTGTTCGACGACCACACCGAGCGTCCGATCTACCTGGGCCGGCAGAAACGGATCGCCACCGCCGATCAGCGCATCATCTGTTACGCCCGCGACGGCGGATGCACGCGGCCGGGCTGCACCGAACCGGGTTATCACTGCGAGGTGCATCACTGCCCGGACTGGGCCGACGATGGAGCCACCGACGCCGACATGCTGTTCTTCTGCTGCGGGCCCGACCACACCGCGGTTAGTGAAGGCCGCTGGCACACCGGCATCACCGATAGCGGACGGCTGGCCTGGAGCAACGACACCTATCCCTCCGCAGTCAATCGCCTGCACCACCCGGAAGAACTCCTGCGCGGCAACACCGGCCCGCCCTCCGACGAAGATCACGGGGGTTAGCCGGTCCGCGATATCTTCTGAGGACGCCTATCAGTCGGTAGGCCGAATTGATAAGCGGGACGCTTACTTTCGGGAGGGCGCATGCCGAGCGATGTGCGGAAGGCGGTCACCGGCGCATCGATCGGCAATGCGGTCGAGTGGTTCGACTTCGCGATCTACGGCTTCCTGGCGACGTTCATCGCGGCCAACTTCTTCCCGGTGGGCGACGAGACGGCGGCACTGCTCAACACATTCGCGATCTTCGCGGCCGCTTTCTTCATGCGTCCGCTGGGTGGATTCGTGTTCGGACCGCTCGGCGACAAGGCCGGCAGGCAACGGGTGCTGGCCCTGGTGATTCTGCTGATGTCCGGCGCGACCGTCTTGATCGGCCTCCTGCCCACCTACGGCTCGATCGGTGTCGCCGCCCCGCTGCTGCTTCTGTTGCTGCGCTGCCTGCAGGGGTTCTCGGCTGGCGGCGAATATGGCGGCGGCGCAGTCTATCTGGCTGAGTTCGCGACCGAGCGACGCCGCGGGCTGACCATCACGTTCATGGTGTGGTCCGGCGTCTTGGGCTTCCTCCTGGGCTCGGTGACCGTGACGCTGCTGCAGGCGCTGCTCCCCGCCGGCGCGATGGAGAGCTACGGCTGGCGCATTCCCTTCCTGATCGCCGGGCCGCTCGGACTCGTCGGCCTCTACATCCGGCTGCGCCTCGACGACACCCCGCACTTCGCCGAACTCAGCAGAAGCGACCGGGTCGCCGAGTCGCCGCTGCGCGAGGCGGTGACGACGTCGTGGCGGGCCATCCTGCAAGTCATCGGATTGTTCATCGTCTTCAACATCGGCTACTACGTGGTGTTCACGTTCCTGCCCACCTACTTCATCAAGACCCTCGAGTTCTCCAAGACCGACGCCTTCGTTTCGATCACACTGGCCAGCCTGGTCGCGCTGGTACTCATTCTTCCGCTGGCCGCGTTGTCCGACCGGATCGGCCGCCGCCCGCTGCTGATCGCAGGATCGGTGGCTTTCGCGGTGCTCGGCTACCCGCTGTTCCTGCTGTTGAACTCCGGTTCGCTGGTCGCTGCGATCGCCGCGCACGCCGCTCTCGCGGTCATCGAGGCGATCTACGTCTCGGCCGCGGTGTCCGCGGGTGTCGAACTGTTCGCCACTACGGTGCGCTACAGCGGGTTCTCGATCGGCTACAACATCTGCGTCGCCGGGTTCGGCGGTACCACCCCTTACGTGGTCACCTGGCTGACAGCACAGACCGGCAGCAATCTGGCGCCCGCGTGGTACCTGATCGGAGGAGCGGTCGTCTCGATGGCAGCGATCCTTACGCTGCGGGAGTCCGCGAGCCGACCGCTCGTCCAGACCAGCGGCAGCAGGCGACACCGGCGATGCAGTGAGGAGGCAGCGCCGGACCCGCACGGGATACTTCGACCGGACTCCCAGCCGGCAGGCAGCTGACACCGTTAGCGTCTAATGCTCATGATGCGGTTCGGTGTTCTCGGCGCGGCCGTCGTGTCGATGGTGATCTTAGGTGCGGGCTCGGGCACCTGTACGGCGGGCGCCGACGGGTACTCGGGCGAGACGTACGGCGATGCCGCGGGGCAACTCAGCCAGGCGGGTAAGACGGCGGTCGTCTCGACCAGGGCGGGTGACACCCTGCCGAAGGACAAGTGCATCGTGACCCACTCCGAGTCGGCGCCGTGGGTCAAGGGCAAGTCGTTCAAGCCGGTTACGGACACGGTGCTGCTCGACCTGAACTGCAACGCCAAGGTCGCGACGGCGAAGGATCCCGGTAACTCCGCCGCCAGCCCCGAGGGCCGGCAGGCGATCAAGGAGGCCAACGACAAGAGGAAGCACCAGCGGCGCGGCTAGGGTGGTTCCATGAAACTTCGCGTGATGCCCTACGTCACGCTCTCGGTCGACGATCGGCTGCGCCGCCGCGTGCGCTCCGCCGGCGAACGACTGCGCGTCAACGTGCGGGCCTACCTCTTGAGTGCAGCCGACGACGTGGACTCGGCAATGGACACGGCCGGCGACAAGGTCCGGCGCGTGTGCGACCGGGCGGTCGACCGCGTCGACACGGCCGTGGCCACCGTCAACGACAGGATCGCGCCTGAGCGCGAGGCACCGCCCTTGCGGGTGGTCGCCGGCGGGCGCGAGGCCGGCTAGCGCTAGCCTGCGCGGGTGGTGCGTCCGCCGACCAGGAAGGCGCCGACAAGGACGACCACCCCGATGATCGCCACGGGGATCGACCACGTGCGGCGGTCGGATACCGCCGAATCGCACTGCGCGACGTAGTCCGGGGGATCCTCAGTCAGCTCGTCGATTATCGGCAGGTTCTTCAACTGGTTTGGATCGCTGTTGTTGGCTTCGCGGGCGGCGGAGTTGTCCGCGGCGATCGCGTTACCGCACGAGATCTTCTGGTTGTCGGGCCCCGAGATCGACACGGGCATTAGCAGGGCGATGACTCCGACGAGGAGGACAACCGCGCCGACCAGTAAAAGCAAACGTCGCAGATTCATGATCGGTTTGATGCCCCGATAGTTCGGGCACCAAACCTCGCAGCCGGCGTCGGCGCGCATGCCCTCTGCACCGGCCGGCGGTCCGTATGTTGTGCTTGTCCGATGTGCTCGCCACGGCCGGGAAGGATCGGAACGTCTTGGTAGGCCCGCTGTGGTAGCCCAGGGTCTGGTCGTTCTGCTTGCCCTGCTGGCCGCGGTCTTTCTGGCGATCGGCATCGTGGTTCGCCAGCGCGCCACCATGGACGTCCCGCAGGAGCTCGGCGTCAGCAGCGTGATGGTGATGACGCTCCTGCGCCGACGGCTGTGGTGGGCCGGCACCGGTGCGGCCGTGGCGGGCTACGTGTTTCAGGCCCTCGCGTTGATCAAGGGGTCGCTGCTCTTGGTGCAGCCGATCTTGGTGTCGGCCCTGCTGTTCGCGTTGCCGCTCAGCGCGCGGCTCGCCAACCGGCGGGTCACCCGCGGTGAGTGGATGTGGGCAATGCTGCTCACCGTCGGACTTGCCGTGTTCGTGGTGCTGGCCAAGACGCGGCCCGGCGACTACGAGGCCTCGGTCCCGCTGTCGGCGCTCGTCGCGGTCATATGCGCGGGCGCGGTGGTGGCTTGCGTGATCGTCGCCGTCCGCACCAACGGTTGGCGACGGGCGGTGGTGCTCGCGGTCGCGGTGGGCTTGCTGTTCGGTGTGGTCGCGGTGCTGACCAAGATCGTGATGTACCTGCTCAGCAATAACGGGTTGGGCGCAGTGCTGACGTCGCCGGCGCTGTATCTGCTTCTCCTGCTCGGTGTCATCGCGGTGTTCCTGCAGCAGTCCGCATTCCACGCGGGCTCACTACAGACCTCCGTGCCCACGATGTTGGTGCTCGAGCCGGTGGTCGCGGTCGTGTTGGGAGCGGTGGTGCTCGGGGAGAACCTCACCGTCGACGGCGTGAAGGCCGTCGCGATCTCGGTCGCGGTCGTAGCGATGGCCGCGGCGACCATCGCGCTGGGCCGTGACGAGGGCGCGCTGGAGGAGGAACTGGAGGCGGTGGCCAGGGGGACGTCCTAGCGGCGACGCGCCACGCTACGGCGCGTCGACTCGTCTCGCATCCCCGACACCGCGGACCACAGCAGCCTCGCTGCGTCGCAGGCGGGCGGGATCGGGGCGGCGGGAGAGCTTCGTCAGAGCCGAATCTCCGGTAACTGGAACGCCATATCAACGGTAGTGCCCGCCGAAGTCCCGTCGAGGTCCACGCGGTCGCTGAAGGCGCGCATGAGCGACAGGCCACGGCCGCGGGTACCCGGATCGACGGGCGGCGCCTTCCATGAGCCGAAGTCGGTGACCCGCACGTGCACCTCGGCGTGGTGCATCGCCGCTTCGACACGCATGCGCCCAGGGTCACGACCGCGGTAGGCGTGCTCGACGCTGTTGGAGCAGGCCTCGTTGACGACGAGGATGAGGTCGGACACCGACGAGTCGGAGGCGCCGTTGGCCGCGAGCCACGCCGCCAACCGGTGCCGAACCTCGGTCAGCTTGGGGGCGGTCGCGGTGTCGTCGATGACGAGGGAAGCCTTGGGCGACCGGTAGAGTACGATCGCCACGTCGTCGTCGTAGCCGCTGCGGGGCGCCAGCCTGCCGAGGACCGTGTCGGCGACCTCCTCGATCTGCAGGCTCGCCGTATCGGCTACCACAGCGGCCATCTGATCGATCTGGGTGTCGATCGACCGGTCGCGGCGTTCGACCAAGCCGTCGGTGTAGAGCATCAGCGTCGAACCCGGCAGCAGGGGATGAGTCGCCTGTGGGCGGGGTCGAGAATGCTTGACCGCCAGCGGGACGGACCCCGCCTTGTTCAGTAGCTGCGGCGGCGCCGCTTGGGAAACCAGGACCGGTGGCACATGGCCGGCGCTGCTGTACTGCACTGTCGCCGATTGGGTGTCGATGATCGCGACGAACACTGTGGTGCAGAAGGCGTCCGGGATGAATTCAGCGACCGAGTCGAGGTGTTCGAGCAGCGCCGACGGTTGCGCACCGGTGAGAAGCAACGCTCGCGTCGACGCCCGCAACTGCCCCATCACCGCGGCGGCCGACAGACCGCGCCCGACGCAGTCGCCGACCACGAGCCCGATCCGGTAGTCGCCGACGGGAATCACGTCGTAGAAGTCGCCGCCGATCTCGAGCGGATGGACCGCGGGTTCGTAGCGCACGGCGAACCCCGCCGGGAGGTCGATCGGCGCCAGCAGGGACCGCTGCAGTGTCAGCGATGTCTCCCTGGCGCTCTCGAACTGCCGGACGTGTTGCATGGCCAGGCTGAGGTGGCCGACCAGCGCCGCGACCAGGCGCCGGTCCTCCGCGCTGACCACTCGCGGCACCCGGTGTTCCAGGCACAACACGACATCCCCCGCACCGGTGAGGACGGCGACGAAACCCCTGGTGGTGCCGGCGCTGGGGGCCGCGCCGACCGGAGTCACGGTCAGCGGTATCCACCTGCGGGCATCCTCGAACGTGCGTCGCCAGTCGTCGCTCAGGTCCGCCCAGCAGGTTACTGCCGGTTCGCCGGCGACCCGGACCGTCGGATCTTCGCCTTCGGTCTTCGGCCACATGACCGTTATCAGCCGCTGGGCATCCAGGGGTATGCGGCACTGCGCCAGCGTTATCGCCAGCACCTCGTCCACGTTCTTGGCGACGCTGACGGCGGTAGCCAGTCGCGCCATCGATCGGTCGCGCTCCGCGGCAGCGCGTGGCGCGGTGACGTCCCGGATGGTGCCCACATAGAGGCCGCGGCGCGACTGGTGGTCGGGAACGGCGTTGACGCTTATCGCCGCCCACCGGATCCGGCCGTCGCGGTGCCGGATCCTGATCTCGGCGGTGAGGCGGCCGTCCCGGAGCAGTGCGCCCAGCCGGCCGCCCGCGGCGGCTTCGTCGACGGCCCAGGGATGAGGCATCTGATAGGGCAGACCCTCCTGGCCGTACCCGGTGACCTCGGCGAAGGCGTCGTTGATCTCGACGACACACCCGGTGGCGTCGGCGACGAAGAAGCCCTCCTGCAATGAGTTGACCAGCGCGCCGCGGAACTCGTCGCGATCGGCGAGGTCGTCGGCTCGCGCGCGTTCCCGTTCGTAGCGTTGGTAGAAGTCTCCGGGGTAGGTCATGGTCGCGGCAGTCGGCCCCTCCCAGCTCGCGCTCGCACTGGGAATCAACGAGCGCACAGGTCTCCTCCCGACATTAGCCTGCGCATCGCCCCTGATCCGCTGAAGCAGTGATCTACCGCGGGGCGCCACGCGTTAAGCTCGGCCCATTGCCGTCGCAGAGGCGGCGCTGACCGGAGGACGGCCATTGTCACGTAATGACCCGATTTCCACCTCGATCTCGCACGAGGACGGGATCGCTGTGCTGGCGGTCGCCGGCGACATCGACCTCGCCACCGTCCCGGCGTTCCAGGCGGCGATCACCGAGGCGCTCGCGCAGGAACGCACCGCGCTCATCGTGGATCTGTCGGCGGTGGACTTCCTGGCGTCCTCGGGACTGCAGGCGCTGGTCGCGACGCACGAAACCGTCAGCAAGTCCGCCCGCTTCGCCGTGGTGGCCAACAGCGCGGCGACCAGCCGGCCGATCCAGCTGACGGGGCTCGATCAGGTCTTCTCGCTGTATCCGACGCTGGCCGAGGCCCTCGGTGCGCTGAAGGCCGGTTCGCAAGCCGACTAGGTGCGAAGAGGGCCGCTGGGCTCGGCGGTCGTCGCGGCGCACATGTTTCGCAGGATGTCACGGCTCCCGAGAAGCGTTGGACGGCTTCATGATCGGCGCGCTGGGGGCAGTTGGTGCGGCGACCCGCCCCGGTGAGCGGCCGTCGAACCTCAGATCGACCCGTTGAACAGGCAGAGCCAGGCGGCCACCAGCGTTGCGACCGCGAGGATCCCGGTCACGACGGCGTGAGCCAGCAGATGCGTTCGGTCTTTCATCTCGGCGACGGTAGGCACTCGGCCTGAGAGGCCGCTGACAGGACATGCAGAGTCCGCTGATCTAAACCGGTGACGTGACTTTCGCGGCGGCGTGGTCGGGCATCGGTTCGTACCGCGCGAAGCTGCGCGTGAAGGTGCCGGCGCCATGCGCCAGCGAACGCAGATCGATGGCGTACCGGGTCAGCTCGGCCTGCGGGATCTCGGCCTTGACCAGCGTGCGGTCCTCGCCGACCGTGTCGGTGCCCAGGACCCGGCCGCGTCGTCCGGAAAGATCGCCCATCACCGCACCGACGAAGTCGTCGGGAATCAGGACCGACACCTCGTCGACGGGTTCGAGCAGGTTCACTCTCGTCGCCGCTGCCGCCTCGCGCAGCGCCAGCGCGCCCGCCATCTGGAAGGCGAAGTCGGACGAGTCGACGCTGTGGGCCTTTCCGTCGAACAGCGTCACGCGGATGTCGACGACCGGGTAACCCGGGCCCACGCCCTTCTCCATCTGTGCGCGCACGCCCTTCTCGACGCTCGGGATGAACTGACGGGGTACCGCACCGCCGACCACTTTGTCGACGAATTCGAAACCCGAGCCCTCGGGTAACGGCTCTACTTCGATGTCGCACACCGCGTACTGACCGTGTCCGCCGGACTGCTTGACGTGCCTTCCGTGGCCTTTGGCCTTGCCGCCGAACGTTTCTCGCAGCGGAACCCGTAGCTCGATGGTGTCGACGGCGACACCGTAGCGCCGCGACAGGTTGTCGAGGACGACGCTGGCGTGAGCTTCGCCCATCGTCCACAGCACGATCTGATGCGTCTCGGGGTTCTGCTCGATGCGCAGGGTGGGGTCCTCGGCGGTCAACCGCTGCAACCCCACCGACAGCTTGTCCTCGTCGGTCTTCGCTCTTGGCTGCACCGCGATGGGTAGCAGCGGTTCGGGCATCCCCCACGGCCGCAGCACGAGCGGATCGGACTTGTCGGACAGCGTGTCGCCGGTTTCGGCGCGGCTGAGTCGCCCGATCGCGCAGATGTCGCCTGCTGTCACGAAGGGCGCGGGCCGCTGCTGCCTGCCGAGCGGGAAGGACAGCGTGCCGATGCGCTCGTCCTCGTCGTGGTCTTCATGCCCGGCGAGCGAGCCGGCGACGGAGCCGTTACCGCCGAAGAACGACGAGAAGTGGCCGGACACATGCACGGTCGCGTCGGGGGTGATGGTCCCCGAGAACACCCGGACCAGGCTGACCCGTCCCACGTAGGGGTCGGAGGTGGTCTTGACGACCTCGGCCAGCAGCGGACCGCCCGGATCGCACGGTATCTCGGCACGCGGTTTGCCCTGGCGCGTGAAGACCTCGGGCAGCCGATGCTCGGGCGGGGAGGGAAACCCGGCGGCGATGATCTCCAGCAACTCGAGCGTGCCGACGCCGGTGCCGCTGCACGCGGGAATCACCGGGAAGAACGACCCCCTCGCGACCGCCTTCTCGAGGTCGTCGATGAGCACCGACTGTTCGATCTGTTCGCCGCCGAGGTACCGCTCCATCAGGGTCTCGTCCTCGGACTCCTCGATGATGCCCTCGATCAGGGCGCCGCGCCGTTCGGAGATGGTGTCGACGTACGAGTCATCGGGTTCGTGGGCGGCGGTGCGCTTGCCGTCGGCGTACTCGTAATGCGTCTGGGACAGTAGGCCGATCAGCCCGGTGCACGCCGCGTCCGATTCCTTCCCGCCCGGCTTCGCCTGCCCCGCCGGCAGATACAGCGGAAGCACCTTGTCGCCGAACGCCTGCTGCGCGGCGGCCAACGCGTTGTCGTAGCTCGCGCGGGCGTGGTCGAGTTTGGTGATGACCACCGCGCGTGGCATGCCGACCTGGCTGCACTCCTGCCACAACGACTTGGTGGGTTCGTCGATCCCCTCGTTGGCGGCGATGACGAACAGCGCACAGTCCGCGGCGCGCAGCCCCGCACGCAGTTCACCGACGAAGTCGGCGTAGCCGGGCGTGTCGATGAGATTGACCTTGATGCCCTCGTGCTGGAGCGACGCGAGCGCGAGGCCTACTGAGCGCTGCTGGGAAATTTCGGCTTCGTCGCTGTCGCAGACCGTGGTGCCGTCCTGCACGGAACCGGCTCGGGTCAAGACCCCCGAGGCCAGCAGAAGTGCCTCCACGAGTGTGGTTTTGCCGCCACCCGATGGGCCCACCAGCACCACATTGCGGATGGCGGCCGGACTGTCCGCGGTGGGAGCGGCTCCGGCGCCCTGGGAATGTGTCGTCTTGTCGGCCATGACGTGCCCTTTCCGCGGCGCCTCCGGGAATAGGCTGCCCTCAGCGGCGCAGTGTGTGTAGACCACAATTCCCCTAACCGACAGCGAGCACAAGGGCTTCGCGGAATCTGCTCAGGCCTGCCATGACGACCACTTCGTGACCGTCACGCTGATCACCGGACCGTCCAGCGCAATTCGCTGGTACTGCACGTACTTGCTGCGCAACAGCATGTATCCGGTCGCCAATTCCTCGCCGCTGTAGTGGATTTCGGCCCGGCCGTCGGCGCGCACCCACCAGAGCCGCGTCCAGTCGTCGTCGTAGTGATCGACGAGCATGCTCACTTGTGGGTTGGCTTCGATGTTGACCAACCGCCGCAGCCTGCGCGTCGACTTCCGTTTGGCGTCGACCGCGGTGTACACCACGCCGCCGTGCACGGCGAACACCACGGGCACCACGTGCGGTGCTCCGTCGGCTCCCGCGGTGGCGAGCATCGCGACGGGCGCCTCGGCAAACAGCGCGGCCGGTTCGAAGCCGGCAGGCACGTCCGTCATCGACTCTGGACGGGCCGCTGCGGCGCGACGCTGATCGGCGATCGCGTGACGGGGGTGCGTGTCACTCCGATCTCCGGATCGCGGGCGGTTCTCGGGGCAAGACTGCGCGGCCGGTAGGTCGCGGCAGGCGGCGGGGCGGCGGCCGGCGCCGGGGTCGCGACCGGTGGCCGTGGCGGAGGTGGGGGCGACTCGTTGGACGGGGATTCGGTGCGTGGGGCTTGGGTCTGGGCGGTTTGGCTGACCGGGGTGGGCTTGTCGTCCGCCGGTTGCCCGGGCGTGCGGAATATCAGCAGGACGCCGGAGACGACGATGGCGACCGCGGCGACCGCCGCGACGACCAGCAACCCGAGGGTGTGCCGTGTTCGATACCAGGGTGGCGGTGCAGGCTCGAAGTACCAGGTGTTCTCGTCGAAGGCGTCGAAGGACATGTCCCGGCCCGGCACCTGTTCGAGGTCGAAGTAGCCGACATCGGGTCCCGCCCCCGACCCGGCGGTGTCCGCGACGTCGACGATGTCGTCGAACAGGTAGTCGAAGTCCCCCGAGGCTTCGCGTTCCACCACACAGAGATGCTAACGCCGCTCAGCTGCACAAGCAGGGTGCCTGGCAAACCCCGGTCGAAGTTTCACGTTGCCGGAGCAACCGCGATAGGGTTTTCGAGCGCCTCGTATGGATTCATTCACCGCGGCGATCGGGTGCGGTAACCGCTGCGCCACTGCGCCGTCTCCTGACCATCGGAAGGTTCGGCAATGAAGTTCACCACTCTGGCGGTCGCATCCGCCGCATCCGTTCTCCTGCTGGCCGGTTCGGTTGCGTGCGCGCCGCCGGACAAGCGCGGAGACGGTGAGCAGACACAGTCCGGCGTGAAGGCGTCTGAAGCGACCTCCGCTGAGGATTTCGGCGGTATCGACGGGCTGGTGCAGGCGGCCAAGGACGAAGGCGAGCTCAATGTCATTGCCCTGCCGCCTGATTGGGCAAACTACGGCGCGATCATCAAGGCGTTCTCCGACAAGTACGGCATCAAGGTGAACTCGGGGCAGCCGGATGCGTCGAGCCAGGACGAGATCAACGCGGCCAACCAGCAGAAGGGTAAGGGCACCGCGCCCGACGTATTCGATCTCGGCCAGTCGGTTGCGCTGGCCAACACCGCGATGTTCGCCCCGTACAAGGTGGCCAACTTCGACGACATCCCGGCGGCGTTCAAGGACCCGGATGGCACTTGGGTCAACGATTACGGCGGTTACATGTCGATCGGGTTCGACTCGGCCAAGGTTCCACCGGTGACGAGCATCGACGATCTGCGCAAACCCGAGTACCGCGGCAAGGTGGCACTCAACGGCGATCCCACCCAGGCGGGTGCCGCGTTCTCCGGTGTGCTGATGGTCGCGTTGTCCCAGGGCGGTTCGGTCGACGACATCGCGCCGGGTGTCGAGTTCTTCCGCGAGCTGGCCGACGCGGGCAACTTCCTGCCCGTCGACCCGACGCCGGCCACCATCCAATCCGGTCAGACGCCGGTCGTCATCGACTGGAACTACACCAACGCCGCCGAGACCAAGAAGCTCCCGTCGTGGCAGGTGCTGGTGCCGCCGGAACACGCCGTGGCCGGTTACTACTACCAGGCGATCAACAAGGACGCCCCGCATCCCGCGGCCGCACGGCTGTGGCAGGAATTCCTGTACAGCGACGAGGCTCAGAACCTCTTCGCGCTCGGCGGCGTGCGCCCGGTCCGTGCCGACACCATGGTCGTCGACGGCACCTTGGACGAGGCCGCGGCGGCCTCGGTCCCGGTCATCGACGGGCCGGTGACCGTGCCCTCCCCGCAGCAGACCGAGGCGGCCACCAAGTATCTTTCCGAGCACTGGGCCGCCGCGATCGGCTGACCCGCGCACATTCGAGGAGCGAGCCTGAACAAGCTGCGCGACGCCGCCCGAGACACCCTGCCGCTGGTGCCCTTTCTCGCGGTCGTGGTGACGTTCCTGCTCGTTCCGACCGTCACGGTGATCGTCAACGCGTTCTTCGCCGACGGCGTGCTGTCCCTGACCCGTATCGAGGCGTTGTTCTCCGGGCCCGCGCTGTCGGCACTGGCCAAGAGCGTGGTGTTGTCGTTCAGCACCGCGCTGATCGGCGCCATCCTGGGCGCGGTGCTGTCCTGGCTGATCGTGTCCGGCCCGCCCACCTCGATGGTCCGCCGCGCGGTGTTGGCACTGTGCAGCGTGCTGGCTCAATTCGGCGGTGTGGCACTGGCTTTCGCATTCCTCGCGACGATCGGGCTGAACGGTGTGCTGACGCTGTGGGTCCAACAACTGGTCGGATGGAACCTCGCGGCCTCGGGTTGGCTCTACGGGCTGACCGGCCTGATCGTGGTCTACACGTACTTTCAGATTCCGCTGATGGTGATCGTGTTCGTGCCGGCCCTGGAGGGGCTGCGGAAGCAGTGGCGCGAAGCGGCGCTCAGCCTGGGTGCGTCGCGGCTGCAGTACTTCCGCGAGGTGGCCGCGCCGTTGTTGACTCCGGCATTTCTGGGGTCGGCGCTGTTGTTGTTCGCCAACGCATTTGCCGCGTACGCGACGGCGGCCGCACTGGTCAGCCAGGGCAGCCCGATCGTGCCGCTGCTGATCCGGGCGGCGCTGACCAGCGAGGTGGTGTTGGGTCAGTCCGGCTTCGCCTACGCGTTGGCGCTGGAGATGATCGTCGTCGTGGCTGTGGTGATGGTGGCCTACAACAGGTTGGTGCGACGCACGGCGAGGTGGCTTCGATGACTCGCGCGGCCAGGCTGATTCGGGGTGCGCTCTGGGTGTCGTTCGGGTTGTTCTTCCTGTTCCCGCTCTACGCGATGGCCGACTTCTCCACGCGCGACCTGATTGCCGGGGGACGCACCCTTCGGGCGTGGGCCAATTTGGTGTCCGACGATGCGCTGTACCAGGCCATCGTGGTCTCCCTGCTGCTTGCGGTGTTCACCGTCCTCGCGATGCTGGTGATCCTGTTGCCGACCATGATCTGGGTGCGGCTGCGGGCGTCGTGGATGAGCGGGGTGCTGGAATTCTTCTGCCTATTGCCGTTGACGATTCCGGCCTTGGTCATCGTCGTCGGGATGCGCAACGTGTACCTCTGGGTCACGTACTTTCTCGGCGAATCGGCGTTGACGCTGACGTTCGTCTACATCGTGCTGGTGTTGCCGTTCGCCTACCGCGCGCTGGACGCGGCGCTGTCGTCGATCGACCTGCGCACGCTCACCGAGGCGGCGCGGTCGCTGGGTGCCGGATGGACGACGACGATCTTGCGTGTGGTGGTGCCCAACATCTGGTCGGGAATCCTGTCCGCCGCGTTCATCTCGATCGCCGTCGTGCTCGGTGAGTACACGATCGCCTCGCTCAGCGGCTTCCAGACTTTGCAGGTGCAGATCGTGGCCATCGGTAAGGCCGACGGCCCGACCTCGGTCGCCGCGTCGTTGGCGGTGCTGCTACTGGGTTTCGTTCTGCTGCTCACACTTTCGCTGGTCACCCGCGGGCGCCGGCGAGTCCAGGGAGTCACCGCATGACCGCCGGAGTCGCCGTCGAGCTCGATGCGCTGACGCGGGTTTACGGTTCGGTGAGGGCGCTTGACGGCTTCACCTTGCACATCGAACCCGGCGAACTCGTCGCGCTGCTGGGCCCGTCCGGCTGCGGCAAAACCACCGCGCTGCGCATTCTCGCCGGCCTCGAGGCGGCTACCTCCGGGACCGTGACCGTCGACGGCACTGATGTCAGCGGCGTGCCTGCGAACAAGCGCGATATGGGCATGGTGTTCCAGGCCTACAGTCTCTTCCCTCACCTGACGGTGCTCGACAACGTCGCGTTCGGACTGAAGATGCGGGGAAAGTCGAAGCGGGAGCGACTGTCTCGGGCCAGCGAGATGCTGGATCTGGTCGGGCTGTCCCCGCACACCCACAGGTACGCAAGCGAGCTGTCGGGTGGGCAGCAGCAGCGCGTCGCACTGGCCCGGGCCCTGGCGATCCGGCCGCGGGTACTGCTGCTCGACGAACCGCTGTCGGCGTTGGACGCCAAGGTCCGTTCGCAGTTGCGTGACGAGATCCGCCGCGTCCAACTGGAAGTCGGTACGACGACTCTCTTCGTCACGCACGACCAGGAGGAGGCGCTCGCGGTTGCCGACCGCGTCGGGGTGATGAGCCAGGGCAGGCTCGAACAACTGGCGGCCCCTGCGGACCTCTACGCCAACCCGGCGACGCCGTTCGTCGCGGACTTCGTCGGACTGAACAACAAAGTGCCCGCGGCGGTCTCCGACGGCCGCGCTCAGCTGCTCGACACGTCCGTGCCCACGCTGGCGGGTTCGATCGCGTCGGGATCGGGGCTGGCCATGGTACGGCCGGAAGCGGTGACGGTGACCGCGGACCCGGCCGGCACGTCGACGGTCAACTCGGTGGCGTTCCTGGGGCCGATATCCCGCGTCTACGCCGCGATGCCCGACGGCACGGTGATCAGCGCGCAGATGGCCGGCTCGGCGGCGCGTGTCTTCGCGCCCGGCGACCCGGTCACCATCACCGTCGAAGCCGACGGGGTGCTGGTGGTTCGCGACGGGTGACTCACCCCCAACCCGCTCGTCGTCTCGAGCTAGGCGTCCTTGACCGGCTCGATGCCGAGATCCCGGTAGGTGACCAGCGCGGCGAACGGGACGTCGCGCGCCGCGAACCGCTTGGCGGCGATTTCGCCGCGGTCCACCATCGGGATCACCCCGGTGACGACCGCCCCCGCCGCGGTCACCCGGTCGAACGCGATCTCGGTCGAGCCGCCGGTGCTGATCACATCGTCGACCAGCAGCACCCGCATACCCGGCTCCAATCGAGTGCCCTCGATCCACTGTTCGCGCCCGCGCTGCTTCTGCTCCTTGCGGACCGAGAACCAGGCCTTGCCCGTGACCATAGCGACACCGTGCGCCAACGGATCGGCGCCCATCGTCAGCCCGCCGACCGCGTCGAACTCGATGCCCCGGCTCGCGGCCAGTTCGGCGACCGCGCGGCTGACGATCGCCAAGCGTTCACCGGTGTCGATCGCATACTTGCCGTCGATGTAGTCATGGCTGAGCTGACCGCTGGCCAACTTGAACGGCTCGTCGCGACGCTCGTGGCCGCGGGTGGCGATGAGTTCGAACGCCGCTTGCCAGGAGGAAGAAGGCTCAGCAGTCATGGGCCGATGGTATTTCAGCCTCGCCGCGCCAGGCGGGTCAGCTCGACGGCGGCCGAACGCAATTCGCCGACGGAGTCGATCGGCTCGGGGTAGCCGATCCGGGTGTAGGCCATTCCGCGGTCGGTGGTGATCCGCAGGTCCAAACCGTAGCGGTCGGCGCCCGTGCAGGTCGCCGCCGTGGTGTCCGGGTAGCCGCCCAGCACTTTGGCCATCGCGACCAGAGCGTCGGCGTGGTCGGCGTTCAGATGCGCGACGGCCCCCGCCGCGTACGGTTGCACCGGATCCGGACGCGCCGCGGTGTACGCCTCACCCGTCGCCGAGTCCATCCGCCCGTAGCCGCCGACCCAGCGAACGCGGTGCACCCGAAGCACCCACAGCGTGAAGTCGCTGTAGTCGATGTAGTACCTGGCGGCGGCAACGGCCGACAGGTGGGCATCGCGCGCGGCGCCGGCCTCGTCGGCGGTGGGCTGCCCGGCCACGCCGGCCAGCGTGATCCGGCCGCTGGCCAGCGGATCGGACTGTGGGTTCGGCGCGACGATCGCGATACTCGCCCGCGGGTCCGTCAAAAGGTTGCGGCCGTGCTCGGCGAGGTTGGACACGCACAGCACCGGCGCGCCGTCGAGCAGTCCGTACGTCACGAACGACGCCCACGGGTCGCCGTCGGCGGTCAGTGTCGCCAGTGTTGCGGTGTCGGTGGACGCGGCGATCGTCCGAGCCTCCTCGGCCGCCGACGGGCGGACGGGATTGACCACTTCGGTCAGCGGGGGAGGAACGGACGGAGCGTCACCGGGGTCGCCGTGATCGCGTGTTGCCACGCCGGAACGATACCGAAGTGCCCACGAATTCCCACCGATTCGATTCTTCGCGACATGGGTAGGTTGGACACGGTATGGAAGAACACCGTTTGGACCAACACAGCGGGGTCAGAGCATCCGACGTGTCCGCCGACCACGACCCGGCGGAGGGCAGCCACGTCGAGGACGGTGTCGTCGAGCACCCCACCGCCGAGGACTTCGGCCACGCCCGGGTACTGCCCGAGGACCGCACGTGGTTCAAGCGCGCCGTCTTCTACGAGGTCCTGGTGCGCGCGTTCTACGACTCGAACTCCGACGGCATCGGCGATCTGCGGGGACTGACCGAGCAACTCGACTACGTGAAGTGGCTTGGCGTGGACTGCCTTTGGCTGCCGCCGTTCTACGATTCGCCGCTGCGCGACGGCGGCTACGACATCCGCGACTTCTACCGGGTGCTGCCGGAGTTCGGCACCGTCGACGACTTCGTCGAACTCCTGGACGCGGCGCACCGTCGGGGTATTCGCGTCATCACCGACCTCGTCATGAACCACACCTCCGAGTCGCACGCGTGGTTCCAGGAATCGCGCAGGGATCCGGACGGGCCCTACGGCGACTTCTACGTGTGGAGCGACACCAGCGAGAAGTACACCGACGCGCGGATCATCTTCGTCGACACCGAGGAGTCGAATTGGACCTTCGACCCGGTGCGACGCCAGTTCTACTGGCACCGGTTCTTCAGCCACCAGCCCGATCTCAACTACGACAACCCGGCCGTACAGGAGGCGATGCTCGACGTCCTGCGGTTCTGGCTCGACCTCGGCATCGACGGCTTCCGGCTGGACGCGGTGCCCTACCTGTTCGAGCGGGAGGGCACCAACTGCGAGAACCTGCCCGAGACACACGCGTTCCTCAAACACTGCCGCAAGGTGATCGACGACGAGTACCCGGGCCGGGTGCTGCTGGCCGAGGCGAACCAGTGGCCCGCCGACGTGGTCGAGTACTTCGGTGACCCGGACACCGGCGGCGACGAATGCCACATGGCGTTCCACTTTCCGCTGATGCCGCGGATCTTCATGGCTGTGCGTCGCGAATCGCGGTTCCCGATCTCCGAAATCCTGGCGCAGACACCCGATATCCCGGAGATGGCGCAGTGGGGCATCTTCCTGCGCAACCACGACGAGTTGACGTTGGAGATGGTCACCGACGAAGAACGCGACTACATGTACGCCGAGTACGCCAAGGATCCGCGGATGAAGGCCAACGTCGGGATCCGGCGACGGTTGGCGCCGCTGCTGGACAACGACCGCAACCAGATGGAGTTGTTCACCGCGCTGCTGCTGTCGCTGCCGGGTTCACCGGTGCTGTACTACGGTGACGAAATCGGCATGGGCGACATCATCTGGCTCGGCGACCGCGACGCCGTGCGCACGCCGATGCAGTGGACGCCCGACCGCAACGCCGGTTTCTCCACCGCAACTCCCGGCCGCCTGTATCTACCGCCCAACCAGGACGCCATCTACGGGTATCAGTCGGTCAACGTCGAGGCTCAACGCGACATCTCGAACTCCCTGCTCAACTGGACCCGCACCATGCTCGCGGTGCGCAGCCGCCACGACGCGTTCGCCATCGGCAGCTTCCACGAGTTAGGCGGGTCCAACCCGTCCGTACTCACCTACGTCCGAGAGATCGAGAAGGAGGGCAGAAAAGACACCGTGCTCTGCGTCAACAACCTGTCCCGCTTCCCGCAGCCGATCGAACTGAACCTGCAGGCCTACAACGGACACACGCCGATCGAGATGACCGGATACGTGGAGTTTCCCCGTATCGGCCAGTTACCGTACCTGCTGACCCTGCCAGGCCACGGCTTCTACTGGTTCTCGCTGAAGGCGCCCAGCGCGGAGCTTGGAGAACAGTGATGACCCTGCCATTTCACGAGTGGCTGCCACATCAACGGTGGTATGCCGGCCGCAGCCGCGAGTTGGCCTCGGTGCAGCAGGCCGCAGGCGTCGGTCTGCGCGACGACCTGGACCTCATGCTGCTCGACGTCTCCTACACCGACGGCTCCAGTGAGCGCTATCAGGTCCTGGTGCGCTGGAACGCCGGGCCTATCGAGGAGTACGCGGAGGTCGCGACGATCGGCGCTGACGGTGACCGCACCGCCTACGACGCGCTCTACGACCCCACCGCCGCACAGTACCTGCTGTCGCTGATCGACTCGTCGGCGACCGTCGGGTCCGGTGAGACCACGGTGCGCTTCGCCAAGGAACCCGACGTCGAGTTACCGCTGGGCGCCGCACCGCGGGTGGTGGCGGCCGAACAGAGCAACACCAGCGTGGTGTTCGAGGAAAAGGCGATCCTCAAGCTGTTCCGCCGTCTCACGCCCGGAACGAACCCGGACATCGAATTGAACCGCGTGCTGGCCCGCGCGGGTAACCCGCATGTGGCGCGACTTCTCGGCTCTTTCGAGACGACCTGGGACGGCGAGCCGTGCGCGCTGGGCATGCTCACCGAGTTCGCGGCCACCTCGGCCGAAGGCTGGGATATGGCGACCGCCAGCACCCGCGACCTGTTCGCCGAGGGCGACCTGTACGCCGACGAGGTGGGCGGCGACTTCGCCGGGGAGTCTTACCGGCTCGGCGAGGCGGTCGCGTCGGTGCACGCGACACTGGCCGACCAGCTGGGCATCCAGGCCGCCATGTTCCCGACCGACACCGCGTTGGAGCGGTTGGCGTCGGCGGCCAAGGCGGTGCCCGACCTCGAGCAGTACGCACCGCTGATCGAGGAGCGGTACCGCAAGCTCGCCGAGGAGACGATCACGGTTCAGCGCATCCACGGGGACCTGCATCTCGGGCAGGTGCTGCGCATCCCCGAGGGCTGGCTGCTGATCGACTTCGAAGGCGAGCCCGGTCAACCGCTCGAGGAACGCCGCCGACCCGACTCGCCGCTTCGCGATGTGGCCGGGCTGCTGCGGTCCTTCGAGTACGCCGCGTATCAGCGCTTGATGGAGCAGTCCTCCGACGAAGACCACGACCGTCAATTGGGGGCGCGGGCCCGGGAGTGGGTGGACCGCAACGCCGCGTCGTTCTGCGAGGGCTACGCCGAGGTGTCCGGCGCCGATCCACGCGACTCCGGGCACGTGCTGGCGGCCTACGAGTTGGACAAGGCCGTCTACGAGGCCGCTTACGAGGCACGTTTCCGGCCGGGCTGGCTGCCGATCCCGCTGAAGTCGATCGCGCGCATCGTCGGTTGACACGAGACACCGCGACGGTCATGGCCAAGTACTTGCTCAACCACGCCGCGATCCTCAAGGCCCGGGAACTGATCGACGCGCGCCAGTACGTGCTCGACAGCGACTGGGGCGAGGTGCAGCCGCGCGCCGAGGCGCAGAACACCTACCTCGAAGCGCACTCGTGGGAGGACTACGCGCGCTGGCACCTCGGCCTCACCGACGGTGCCCGCGACGGGACGAAGGCGCGTTACGCGTTCGTCTACGGCGATTTCCGCCGGCTCCACCGCTCGGGGCTCATCGCGTGCGTGTACCGGGCCTCCGAATGGCGACACAAGGACGTCGAACTGGCCGCGCATCACGTGCTGCAATACCTCGACGAGAAGACGGGGCTCACGCCATCTGCGCCTATCGGCGGAGCATGACGACGCCTCGCGTGTGGTTACCCTCGCGAAGAATTGCGACAGTAAAAGCACCGTCTCACAGTTCGTTTTGGCCGGAACCGGCCGCAGGACGGGCGGCGTTTAGCGACGGAGCAGGTGGGCAACCGAATTACTGTGAGCGCAAATCCGGACCCAGACTATTCACCCAACGACGACGGCGGCGTGGGTGACACGCTGCGCCCCACGGAGGCGTTGGACTCCGATGACGTTCGTAACGACGACGGTGACGAAACCGTGGATCCGCCCGAGGGGTGGCGGGAAGCCGACAAGATCAATGCCGACGGCGAGGTCGACGAGAGCCTCGACGAGAAACTCGCCGCCGAGGAGCCCGAGCAGCCCGAACTGAACCAGCCGATCGGTGAGCCGAGCGGCGACACCGAACTACTCACCGACGACCAGATGGAGAGCATCGACCCCGACCGACACGGGCGCAGCGAGGGCCAGATCGACGGCACCCCCGAGGACGGTGACTCGTTCTTCCCCGTCGTCGAGTAGGGCGCCTACTCCGCCGGCGCGGCCTGCAGCACCACGACCGCCCGCGCGGGGACGGTGACGTTCTGCCCGGCGGCCACCGGTGTCACCTCGTCGTCGCCGGGCGCGGTTTCGATCACCGCGACCCAGGAGTCGCCGAACTTCTGCTCCGGCATCGCGAACTCGATCGGCTCGTAGTGGGCGTTGAAGCACAGCACGAACGAGTCGTCGGTGATGCGCTGTCCGCGTACGTCCAAATCGGGGATGCCGTTGCCGTCGAGGTACACCGCAATCGACTTGGCGTAGCCGGTTTCCCAGTCCTCGTCGCTCATCTCGGACCCGTCGGGTGCGAACCAGGCGATGTCGGGCAACCCGTCGTTGCCGCGCTGCCGCACCGGGCGCCCGGAGAAGAACCGGCGGCGGCGGAACACCGGGTGCGCCGCGCGCAGCGCCGACACGGTGCGGGTGAACTCCATCAGATCGGTGTCCGGGTTGTCCCAGTCGATCCACGACAGTTCGTTGTCCTGGCAGTAGACGTTGTTGTTTCCCTGCTGGGTGCGGCCGAGCTCGTCGCCGTGGGCGATCATCGGTACGCCCTGCGAAAGCAGCAGTGTCGCAAGGAAGTTGCGTTGCTGGCGCGCCCGTAGCGCGTTGACCTCAGGATCGTCCGTCGGCCCCTCCACGCCACAGTTCCAGGACCGGTTGTGGCTCTCGCCGTCGTTGTTGTCCTCGCCGTTGGCCTGGTTGTGCTTCTCGTTGTAGGACACCAGGTCTCGCAGCGTGAAGCCGTCGTGGGCAATGACGAAGTTGATCGACGCGACGGGCCGCCGTCCGGTCTGCTCGTAGAGGTCGGCCGAACCCGTCAAGCGGTAGGCGAATTCGTCCAGTGTCGCCGGTTCGCCCCGCCAGTAGTCGCGGACCGTGTCACGGTACTTGCCGTTCCACTCGGTCCACTGCGGAGGAAAGTTGCCGACCTGGTAACCACCGGGTCCGACGTCCCACGGTTCGGCGATCAGCTTGACCTGGCTGACCGTCGGATCTTGTTGTACGAGTTCGAAGAACGTCGACAGGCGGTCCACATCGTAGAATTCGCGGGCCAGGGTCGAGGCGAGGTCGAACCGGAAACCGTCGACGTGCATCTCGGTCACCCAGTACCGCAGCGAATCCATGATCAGCTGCAGCGAGTGCGGATGCCCGACGTTGAGGCTGTTGCCGGTGCCGGTGTAGTCCATGTAGTAGCGCTTGTCGTCGTCGACGAGCCGGTAGTAGGCGGCGTTGTCGATGCCCCGCATGGACAGGGTCGGGCCCAGGTGGTTGCCCTCCGCGGTGTGGTTGTAGACCACGTCGAGGATCACCTCGATGCCGGCTTCGTGCAGCGCGCGCACCATCGCCTTGAACTCCTGCACCTGCCCGCCCGGGTTCGGGCTCGAACTGTACTTCGAGTCCGGCGCGAGGAAGCCGATCGTGTTGTAGCCCCAGTAGTTGGACAGGCCCTTTTCGATCAGCGTCGAGTCGTTGGCGAAGTGGTGCACGGGCAGCAACTCGATGGCCGTCACGCCGAGCGACTGCAGGTGTTCGATGATCACCGGGTGCGCCACGGCGGAGTAGGTGCCGCGGATGTTCTCGGGGATGCCGGGGTGCGTCTGCGTCAGGCCCTTGACGTGGGCCTCGTAGATGACGGAATCGGCGTACTCGTAGTCCGGCGGCCGGTCGTTGCCCCAGTCGAAGTAGGGGTTGATGACCACCGACTTCGGCATGCTCGCCGCTGAGTCGTCGTCGTTGCGGCTGTCGGGATCGCCGAAGTTGTAGCCGAACAGCGATTGGTTCCAGTCGAAGGCGCCGTCGATCGCCTTCGAGTACGGATCGAGTAGCAGCTTGTTCGGGTTGCAGCGCTGCCCCGACGGCGGGTCGGAGGCGCCGTGCACCCGGTACCCGTACCGCTGGCCCGGTTCGATGTTCGGGATGAAGCCGTGCCAGACGAACGCGTCGTTTTCGGGCAACGTCACGCGGGTCTCGGTCCCGTCCGCGTCGAACAGGCACAGTTCGACCTTGTCGGCGGCCTCGCTGAACACCGCGAAGTTGGTGCCCGTCCCGTCGTAGGTCCCTCCGAGCGGATAGGCCTTACCCGGCCAGACCTCCAGGGATGCGGCTTGCGGGGCGGGGGCTTGGGTCAATTCTCACTCCAGACGACGACAGAACACGGACAACGAGACGATACGGGTGTGCCCGATGCGGCAGCATCAGAATCAACTCCGCACGAATATCACACGATCGAGGGAGAAACACGTGTCCGCCCGCCCCGAGCTGCCGCGTTACCGGACACTGCTGGTCGACTTCGACGAGGGGGTGGCCACCGTTACCCTCAACCGGCCGCGGCAGCGCAACGCCGTCGGCGACGGCATGCGTGAGGAGTTGGCCGACGCGTACCGGGTGTTCGGTCGCGACGACAGGGTCCGCGTGATCGTGCTGACCGGTACCCCGCCGGCCTTCTGCGCCGGCGCCGACCTGACGTCCGGTGCGGACACCTTCGCCGCGCCGGGACCGGACTTCAGCGCCGCGGGCGTCGACGTGCCCGCCTGGACGCTGCCCAAGCCGGTCATCGCCGCGGTCAACGGGCACGCGATCGGACTGGGGCTGACGCTGGCGCTGCAGTGCGACATCCGGTTCGTCGCCGCCGACGCCCGCTACGGCGTCGTGCAGGTGCGGCGCGGAGTCGTCGGCGACGCGTACTCGCACTGGATTCTGCCACGCCTGGTGGGCATCGCGACCGCGGCCGAGATCCTGCTCGGCGGAGCAACTTTCGACGGTGCGCGCGCGGTACAGCTCGGGCTGGCCAGCCGCGTGCTGGCGGCCGACGAGGTGTTGCCCGCCGCGCAGGAACTCGCCCGCGGCATCGCCGTGAACACCGCGCCGATGTCGGTGGCCGCCAGCAAGCGACTGCTGTGGGACTCCTTCGACCTGGACCGGGCGGCAGTCGGCAAGCGGGAAACCGAGATCCACTTGCGGTTGATGGGGCACGACGACGCCAGGGAAGGTGTGCGTGCGTTCATGCAGGGACGAGCGCCGTCGTGGACGGGTACCCCGGTCGACCCGACAGCGGGCGGCTAAAAAATTTCCACTCCTGCGGCGCGCAAGTCCTCAACGGCTTTCGCGGTCGACTCGGGGGCGACGCCGGCGGTCAGGCTCAATAGGACCCGCGTCGTGAAACCGTTGGCAAGGGCGTCGGCCGCCGTCGCCCGCACGCAGTAGTCGGTCGCGATGCCGGCGATGTCGATCTCGTCGACGCCGCGCTCGCGCAGCCATTCGGTCAACGGTGTGCCGTTCTCGTCGATCCCCTCGAAACCGCTGTAGGCCGCGGAGTATTCGCCCTTGGTGAAGACGGCGTCGAGCGCGTCGGGCCGGAACTGCCGGTGAAAGTCGGCGCCGGGGGTGCCGACGACGCAGTGCGGCGGCCATGAGTTCACGAAATCGGGGTCGTCGGAGAAGTGGTCACCCGGGTCGATGTGAAAGTCCTTGGTGGCCACCACATGTGTGTACTCGCTCTGGCCGGCCAGCAGCTCGGTGATCCCGCGGGCGACGTCGGCGCCACCATCGACGGCCAGTGAGCCGCCCTCGCAGAAGTCGTTCTGGACGTCGACGATGATCAGCGCTTTCATACCTTTCGACGCTACCCGCCGAACAGCAGGTACAGCCCGGTGAACGTGTAGCCGACCATGACCAGCATCATCGCCAGTTGTCCGGTGAGCTGGTAGCCCGACGGCAGCACCCGCAGCGCGCGGTCGTGCGCGGCGATCACCCCGCCGATGTGGCCGGCCAGCACGAAGCCGACCTTGAGGGTCGAGAGCACCGCGGGGTGCAACGACAAGAAGTAGCTGACTTCGGAGTCGGCCAGCCAGAACAGATTCCAGCCACGGGCGAGCGGGTCGGCCAACAAGATGATCGTCTGCTGACCGCGCTCGATTAGGTAGGTCAGGTAGTGGGCGAACACATAGCCGAGGACGATAGGGATCAGCGAATGAGCCATCAGGCCGGGCAACTGCCGGCGCCGGTCGCGGTCGACACCGCCGGTGGCGATCGAGGCGCAGCAGAACGTGCCCGCGACAATCGCCGCGAACGTTGCGAGGCCGGCCGTCTTGATCAGGGTTGCGGTCAGCGTCGACGAGGAGTGGTCATCGACGAAGCTCCGCCACGCCGGCATCGCCGAAAAGCTGTCGAATGCCGTTGATCCCAGCAGCACGGCCAGGACGGCGACGACACCCGGACGCACCGGCAGCGACGGGAGATGGTCGAACGGGTTGCCGATGGCCACCCTGCCGGTGTCGGGGTGCCGACGAAACGGGGACAGCCGCGATGCCACCACGCTGTATACCTCGAACGGGTCGGCCCGAGAGCACCAGCGCGCACCGCAGCACAGCGCCCCGGCGAAGGTAATCGCGAGGTAGGCCAGCAGCCAGATGCGAATGGCGCCAAGTGAACCCGGGTCGGGGCTGGCCAGTTCCAGCCAGACGAAGGCGAACAGGCCGACGGCGGCCGGCCAGTAACCCAACCATGCCGGATAGGTGAGCCCGAGCGAGCGTCCCCCCAGCAGGCGAAGGACCGCGCGCACCGGCGATATCGCCCGCCAAACGGGTCCGACGATCAGCGACACCGCTACCAGACCCACCCACAGCAGAACGTAGAACACGCCGGGCAGCGGGTTCCTGGCATCCTGTGGGCCGAGGACGGCGGCGAAGCCCACCCACACCGCGAACCCCAACCCGGCGAGTGCTAGGGCCCAGCGGGTGGCGGGGGCGTCGACCACCGTCGTCACCCAATCAGGCAGGGAACGCGCGGAATTGGTCGGATCGAACCTCGGCTTCTTCCACGCAAGCGCGACTACAGCGAAGGTGAACGTCAACGCCCACGCCGCTCCGATCAGCGCGTAGGTGAAGGGTATCGGCAGATCGGTGGAGCCGCCGAGGCCGTGGGCCAGTACGGACACCGACCCGCCCGCCATCACTGCTGGACTTGAACGGTGGCGACGACGCGGTTCAGCTCATGCAGCTCGATCTCGACGTTGCCGGGCACCTCGACACTGAACTGGAACTGCTGGCCCGGCTTCGGAGCCACCTTGAAGGTGTGCTCCGGCACGGAGTGCACATGCAGCTCATCGGCCGCATCGCTGTTGACCCGCAGCACAATCGGCTCGTTCAGCTTCGCTGGGACTTGTGCATTCGTCGGCGTGACCTTGCCGCCCTCGATTGTGATGTCGATGGTGACTCGGTCGGTTGGCCGTTGCTGATCCGGCGTGCCCGATGCGGTGTCGGAGCTTTGGGAGCCACCGCAGCCGGCGGTCAGGAGCGCCACGGCGACTACGATGCCGAAACCCAGTCGGCGGCTGACGGTCGGTGTCACGGTGCCCCTTCGTCGGTGGTCTTGCTGTCGGCTTTGCGGCGGTTCTTCATCGCGATGTACACCACCACCCCTGCTACGGCGATCGCCGGCGCGAAGGCGGGCACTGCGATCCACACCGAGTGGTCCGCCAGGATCGAAACGTCTGAGCCATCCATCACGACTGCGCGCTCGGTTGCAGCTCCGCGTCGCTGCCGGTCGGTTCACTGTTGTTGATCCGACCGGCACCCCAGGTGACACCCGCGACCATCGCCAGGGTGCAGACCAGGACCACCAGGCAGCCGACCAGCCACAGCGAAGCAGGAATGTCCGGGCTGCGCTCACGCTGCAGGATCGTGATCTCGGCGACGACGGGTCGGGTCATCGACGACTCGGCGGGCACCTCTTCGGCGCCGATACCCGGATCACCGGCCAGGTAGATCGGCACTGCGGCCAAGGTGCGTCCGTCGTGCAAGCGCAGCAGCGTCTTCCAGGTGCCGGACACCGGCATCGGTTCGGTGGAACGGTAGTGGCCCGGACCCACCTGTTGGAGGTGGTCGATGAAGATGCCGCGGTCGTTGGCCAGGCCACCTTGCCACCCGAGCACGGACACCCAGTTCGGGTCGTCGCCGATCAGGTTCGCGGGCGTGATCTGCACGTCCGCAGTCACGAACCTCTGCCCGTCGACACGGGGAGCTTCGGTGAGTGTGATTGCCGCCGAGGCACTTTCGGGAACGTCATAGCGGAGCCCGTTGGCCGTGGCTCCGCCGATCGCCAACACCGTCAACGCGACGATGCCGATCCCGATGGCACGGCGAGGCAGTCGCCGGCCGGTCAGCACCATGCCCACCATGGCGCCGCACGCGCCGGTCAGGATCGCCACCGGTACCGCCATCGCGAGCGCTTCCGGCCAGATGCTGGTCGGCCATGGGTAGGGATAGACAGCGCCGATCCACAAGGACTCGAGCCAGAGGCCGAGGGTGCCGACGCCTAGGCCTGCCACGGCACCGAACAGCACGGGACGCTTGATCAGCGGGGTCAGCCCGATCAGTTCGACCACTACCGCCGCACCGAGATACAGCGGGAACCAGTTGATCGGTGCGTCGAGGATCGGACCGACCGCGACCGCGACCAGTCCGCGCAGGCCGATGGCGATCAAGGCCGCAAGCAGAGCCGCGCCCCGGCCGAGGAAGACCCTGGCGGCGACCAGCGCCAGCGCCGCGGCGGCCGCGATGAGCATGGGCTGAAAGACCTGACGGAACTGTGGCACCCCGAAGTCGAATTCGATCTGGTAGACCGACATGCCGATGAGGACGCCCCCGAAGGCCAGGTACTGGACGAACTTCAGCCCGATCCCGTCGCGGGGCGCGTCGGGACCCACTGCCCGCTTCCCCTCGACCTCGAGATAGGCAGCGGCCAGGGTGGAAAAGCCGGCGCCGCCGATCATCATCAGGTGGGTCGGCCCCCACAGCGTCACGTCCTGACCGAAGATGCGGTGCCACATGTCGTCGAGCGGGAAGCCCATCAGGGCATAGAGCCCGCACCCGGCCATCACGATGCCGCCGACGGGTGCGTACCAGTCGTCGGTGATGCGTACGGCGGCCGGACCCGGCTTGTCGTATGGCAGCACCATCGCGGTGCAGCCGGCGACGAAGATCCCGAATAGCCCGATGAGGATGAAGTAGTGCGCCGGGTTGGCCAGCGCCCCGTCGTCGCGGCCGTTGCCGATGTGCAGGCTGACGTCCCAGATGAAGCCGAACAACGCGCAGATGATCGACGTGATGAACAGCGCGATGGGCAGGGCCACCCACGACGGGCGCTTGAAGCGGCGGCCGGACCAATCGCCGAGCCTGGCCAACCAGGTGATCTTGTGATTGCGGTGCATCCAGCCGATCCACAACAGCAGCGCGGCGACCACCGCCGCGACGGCGGTCAGGCCGATGATTTCGTTGAGCGCGGCCCCGCCGCCCTCGTCCTGCGCCAAGTACGAGATTTCCGTCATTTGCCCCACCTGCCGAATGTCGGAGGAAGCTCCTTACTCTTCGGTCATGTTGCCAGAAATCGGACAGACGAAACCAGGGGTATCAGGTACCGGCGACGCGAAACGTCTCAAGCGATGTATCAGCCGCGTCCGGAATGTTCATGCCCGCTGTCAGGCCCGTTCGCAGGTAGTCGATGATCGCGTCGGTGAGCAGTTCGCCGGGGACTACTGCGGGGATGCCCGGCGGGTAGGGCGTGATCTGCTCGGCGCACACGCGACCGGCGGCCTTGTCGGCGGGAACCTGCTCGACCTGCCCGAAGAACGCGTCGCGCGGTAGTTGCACCGTCTCGAGCTGGATCTCCTCGGGCGACGGCAAGCGCACCGGTGACGGCGGATCGAAGTCGGTGGCCGCTTTGCGCCATGCCCACAACGCGTCGAGTAACCGTTCACCGGTGGCGTCGTCGTCGGCGAACGACATGGTGGCCAGGATGCGCCGGTGGTCGCTCATGCCGAGGTCGATGTGCTTGTGTGCGCGCAGCCAGTCGTGGGCCTGGTAGCCGGAGGTGCCGGTGCCGGACACGTCGATCAGAATCTGCATGCGGTCGAGGTCGTGGGATGCCTCGGCGCCGAGCAGTTCGTCTTCCAGCACCTCGATGTCGGGGATACGCGCGATTTCACGGCGGAGTCGGTGGGCGAGCGAGAGTGCGTTGTCGAGCAGTTCGTGACCGTGCTCGACCATCTGCCGGCGCCAACCGTCCATAGCGGCATATATGAGCACGTTGGGGCTGGTGGTCATCAATAGGTCCGCGCACGCCGAGAGCCGGTCCTGGTCGATGAGGTCGCCCTGCAGGTGAAAGACGGAACCCTGTTCGAACCCGGCCCCCATCTTGTGGACGCTGACCACGCAGACGTCCGCGCCGGCATCCATCGCCCAGGTCGGCAGGTCCTCGTGGAACGGCAGGTGTGCGCCCCAGGCCTCGTCGACGATCAGCGGCTTGCCGCGTTCGTGACAGACATCCGCGATTCCGGCCAGGTCCGTGCAGGTGCCGTAGGGGCTGGGGCAGACGACGAGCGCTCCGGCGGCGTCGGGGTGCTTGTCCCAGGCTTCCCGGAATTCGTCCGGCGACGGGGGATGGCTGAAATGCCGTTCGGCGTCCCAGCGCGGGGTGACCCATCGCGGTTGCACGCCGGAGAAGATGAGGCCGGCGACGATGGACTTGTGGCTGTCGCGCGGCACGAGCAGGCCACCGCTGGCCAAGCCGGCGACCGCCATCATCGCGGCTTTGACCGACAGCGAACTGCCACAGGTGGAGAACCAGGCAACCTTGGCGTCGACCGCGTCGGCCATGAGATCCTCGGCGCGCGTGAGGTATTCGTTGCTGGTGCGACGGTCGTCGAGCCCGCCGCTGGCGAGCAGGTCGTCGGCGAACGCTTGGGGTCCGAGCACATCGAGCACGCGGCTGTCGGCGCCACGACCCTGCCGGTGCCCCGGCGGAGTGAAGCCGTAGCGGTTTGCCTGGCGGTAGTCGACGAGTGCGTCGAGCAGGGGGGCTTCGGAATGGTCCATGTCAGATCGGTCCATGTCGGTCACGGTTTGAGGATGACCTTGACCATGCCGTCCTCCTTCTTCTGGAAGGTTTCGTATGCCCCGGGTGCGGCATCGAGCGGCAGTCGGTGCGTGGCGAACTGCTCGACGCCCAGCGGATCCTCGGCGGTCAGCAGCGGCATGATGTCGGGCACCCACCGCTTGACGTTCGCCTGGCCCATTCGCAGCCGAATCTGCTTGTCGAACAACGTCATCATGTTGATGGGGTCGGCGGCACCGCCGTAGACGCCGGAAAGTGAGATCGTCCCGCCCCGCCGCACCAGCGCGATCGCGGAGTTCAGCGCCGCGAGCCGGTCGACGCCGGCGTTCTTCATCACGACGCGGCCCACCGGGGAAGGCAAGAACTGGCTCATGGTTTGCATGGTTTCGGCGACCGGCGAACCGTGCGCCTCCATGCCGACGGCGTCGATCACGGACTCGGCGCCGCGGCCGTCGGTCTGGCTCTTGACGATTTCGTCGGCGTCGTCGCTGCGAAGATCGATGACTTCGTCGCAGTACGCGCGGGCGCGCGAGATCCGCTCGTCGACCAAGTCGACCCCGATCACCTTGCAGCCCTTGCGATGTGCGGCGATGCGGCAGGCCATCGCGCCGATAGGTCCGAGGCCGAGGACCACCAGGGTGCCGCCGTCGGGGATCTCGGCGTACTCGACGGCCTGCCAGGCGGTGGGCAGCACGTCGGAGAGGTAGACGTAGCGGTCGTCGGGTCCGTCCTCCGGCACCTTGATATGGGTGTACTGCGCCTGTGGGACGCGCAGATATTCGGCTTGGCCGCCGGCGACCTCGCCGTACAGCTTGGAGTAGCCGAACAGTGCTGCACCGGTGCCCTGGTCGCGGTTCTGGGTGGTCTCGCACTGGCTCTGCAAACCGTGGTCACACATGAAGCAGTGGCCGCACGAGATGTTGAACGGTATGACGACGCGGTCGCCTTGCTTGAGATCGGCGACGTCGCGGCCGACCTCTTCGACGACACCCATCGCCTCGTGGCCGAGGATGTCGCCGGGGCTCATGAAGGCGCCGAGCACCTCGTAGAGGTGCAGGTCCGAGCCGCAGATGTTGGTGCTGGTGACCCGGATGATCGCGTCGTTGGGTTCCTTGATCGCCGGATCGGGCACGTTGTCGACGGACACTTTCCGACGACCCTGCCAGGTCACTGCTCGCATGCGCGCCTCCTAAGGTCTCAGGAGGGCGTGCCCATTCAGGCGCGAGTCAAACGTAGGCTACGCGGCTAGGCGATGCCGCGCAGCGGCCTATCCAGTAGGTCCGTTTGGCGATGGCGGCGCAGTGGTCGGCGCCAGCTCGACCCGGCGCGAGTTGGCGTGCGCCGTCGACAGTGACTTGAGAGGCGTCGCCGAGCACGTCGGTAACGGGGACTTCACCGGTGTAGGTGGAGTTGCCGTCCATGACTGCACGATGCGGTAGCAGAGGCTTTTCGCCTTTGGTGCCGAATTTCCCTATGCGCCAATCCCTTTGCCTGGCCTTGTTTGGCAGTTCTAATTGTTGGTCGGTGGTGGTTGGGGTTGGAAGGGGTCATACCACCACCATTGGGCGCGTTCGCCAAGGGGCCCGGGCCAGGGTGGCGCCGCCGGCGGGGGATCTTTGGGCGGGCGGGCCAGTGATCCCGGGTGTAAGGGTTCGCCATCGCGGTCGGTGACGCTCAACTGGTCGGCGGGTCCGGTGATGGTGATCTCGCCGCGGTGATGCATCCGATGGTGATAGGGGCACACCAACACCAAATTGTGCATTTCGGTGGGGCCGCCGTCTTCCCAGTGCCGGATGTGATGGGCGTGCAGACCGCGGGTGGCGTTACAGCCGGGCACCCGACAGGTGCGGTCGCGATACTCCAGCGCGCGGCGCAGCCGGCGGCTGATCACCCGCGTGGTGCGGCCCGACCCGATGACCTGGCCGTGCCGCTCGAGCCACACCTCACAATCGGTATCACACAACAATAATTGCCGATCGGCATCCGACAAGACCGGGCCCAGGTGCGGCCACGCGGCGGGCTTGTCGGCATCGAGATGCACGATCACCGTCGTGTGCTGCCCATGCGGGCGGCGCGCCACCTCGGCGTCCCAAGCGGTTTCCACCATGCGCATGAACGCATCAGTCAAGTTCGGAAACGGCGGCTGACACTCTGAGTCGCCCCCCGCACGGCGTTCCTGGCCCTCGCCGGAGCCGTCGGGTCCGTGGTCGCGATTGTGGTCGTTGATCAGCGCGTCGCGGTGTGACTTCAGCGCAGCGTCGAGCTTGGCAGCCTCGATGTTCGGCAGGGTAATCCGGTAGGTGCTGAAATGCTCACCGCTGATCTTGGTGAGCGAGCGCTTCGGCTGGGGTCGATCCGGTTCGGGGCGCGGTTCGAGTGTGAGCGCAAAGCGCAACTGGCTGACTGTGGCCACCGAAGCCAACTGCGCATAGTGGTCATCAGACCCGTTACTGGCGTGCTTGGCGATCACCCCAACCTGATCCAGCGACAGCCGACCCTCGCGCATCTCGGAAGTGCAGCGCGGGAACTCCTCAAATCGGTCCGCGATCGCAGCGACCGTCGTCGCCGTCGTCGTCGACAGCCCGAGTTTCCAGGCCACCAACGCCTTCACCGACCTTGCTCCGGTCGTGCTCCACAGATCGTCCCGATCGAGCTCGGCGGTGATCTGCACGATGCGCCCATCAATGGCATTGCGCTGACCCGACAGCTCTTCCAACTCCCCGAATAATTCCTCGAGACGCTGCGATCGACTCAAGTCGACCTCAACGCCGGAGGGAGCGATCGAAACCATGACGGCATCATGACAGCAGGGTCTGACATTGATGAGGGAGGAGCGTTACCGCGCCCGTGCTAGGTCTTAATCACCTGCCAACTGTTAGCGCGGCAGCGGCCTGCGGGCGCGATTACATCCAGCGGATTGCCGGAAGTAGCTGTAGTGCCTGTGGCCTCTGAACGAGAGCTAGACGGTGACGCGGGTGGCGATGGCGTCGGCCGCGAGAACGCTGAGATGCTGCCAGTAAATCCAATCGGCGATGGCGGCGCGCTGGTCGGCGGTGTCGGTCGCGGTGTGCGCTCGGTGTAGCGCGAGTTCTTGGGCGTGGTCGGCGTAGACGACGAAATTCTGCAATTGAACTTGACCGCGGTCCGGCGAGTTACTGAGCAAGGGTCGGAAGACTTCGAACCACAGGAGCGCGCGCCGATCGTCCGGCGGAGTGTTGTCGGTGGGTGGTGGTGGCAGCACTTCCGAAAGACCGCTCGGTGCAATAGCGGACAATCTTGCTGCTGCGTCGGGCGATATCACCTGGAGTCTGTGTCGCCCTTCCATTCGCCCACTTTCGGGTAGGTCATCAGGACGAAGGATAATCCTCGGTGCGCCAGGGTCGAATCCCTTGAACTGGTCATCGGTGGCGATGACGGCGCGCAAGTCGGTGTTGTGGTGCTGGGCCCAACCATGAAGTGCGAGGATCGGATACGTTGTCCAGCTGCCACGAATGCTCGCGGGAATGCTCTCGTCGGCGGTAACCATCTTGACGCGATCGGGCAGATTGATGCCTTCGGGGATGTAGCCGATGCCGTAGTTGTTCGCGACGACAATGGATCCGTCTTTGGCGAGGCCGGTGACCCAGAAGAAGCCCATGTCCGTGATGCCGACGTTCAGCGCCGCCGCGATGCGCTGGGCGAGTTGAGCGGGATCGCTCGCGGACGGACGACGAAGAGTTGCCGCGGCGATAGCCTCGCGCTGGGCACGCGCCGCTGAAACCGGAACGGGCGCAGGGGCACCCGTCGAACTCGACCCGGCACCCGCGGCAGGCGGAACGGCAGGACCGACGCCGGCAGCCGGGGCGACGGGTGCGGCCGGCGGGGGAGTTGCAGGCGGGCCGAGTTGCACCGGCGGTGCGGGCGTGGCACCTGTCGCGGGTGGCGGTGCGACGGGCGCCTGGCCGCTCCCGGCGGCGGGCCCGGATGCAGACGCGGTGTGGCTGGCTACGGGTGCCGAAGGAGCCTCTGGAGACGGGGAAAGTGCCGGTGTCTGCGCTGCTGATGCGGCCGTCATAGGGGCGGACGGCTGGGGTGGCGGGATAGGTGCTTGCGCAGCAGCTTTCGCCGCAGATTCAGCCATCGCTCGCTGGAACTCGGCCATCTGAGCTTGATTCGCCGCTGCTGCAGCCGGATTCATGGGGCTGGGTGCGCTTGGCGTGACTGTCGGTGTGGATGGTGCTGACGGGGTCGACGGGGTTGAGGTAACAGTGGAGCCCGCGGATAGAAGGCTGCCCGGGGTACTAATCCGTGGAGGCGCGGGCGCACCGGGATTGCCAGGCATGCCGGGGATTCCGGGCATACCGGGTGTAGTTGCAGGGGCGGGAGGTGCGGACGATGAGGCGTCCGATAAGGGCGAACTCATGATGGTGTCTCCGCCGCCCACGCCAGAGAGTTCCGTAGATGGCGGCGCAAGCGACTCGGATTCCGCCGGGATTTGAGGCGGATCGTCGGTTACTTCGCTTCCGCCGATCTCCCCAATCCCGTGAATTGCTGGCAGAGGAATATCTGGGATCGGTGGGGTTCCCTCAGGAGGGCTTTCCATCAGAGCGTTACCACCGACGCCGGACATGTCGCTCGCAGGCGCAAGGGTAAAGCCGTTTTTCGTATGTCCGTTGTGAAGCAGAGAAAGCCCTGCGGGCGACGGTGGCGATTGGGCGGCGGGCGGGGACTCGCCAGAAATCTCAGATCCCGCTTCCGCGACTATCGATGCGTTCTGCCCCCGGATCGCCGCGATCCCCTCCGAGATGGCAGATCGCTTCGCGTCTTCCGGTATGTCCGGGTGCGACTGGATCCAGTCGAGGATCTTGTTAGCTACCTCGACATTGCTCGTGATCTGATTCTTCGCGGCGATAGTGGCCGCGACGCTCTTGTTGAAAAATCTGGTTACCGCATCTAGTTGCTCGTTCACCGACTCCAGGTCAATGATGCGCTTATCCAGAGACTTACTGGCTAGGCTCGCTGCGCTGCCGGACCAGAGTCCAATACCGCTGAAAAATCGCAGCCGCTCCTGCTTAGCCAACTCCAATTGAGAACTAACGGATTTTGATGCCGCATCGAATGCTTCCGCGCACGTCCGGAGGACATCTTCGTCGACCTCTGGCCACGCTGGCGGTGTAGTCAAGCCGTAAGGGTCGGGCGGCCTACCGATGCCCATTCACTAGTCCCCCGCAGCCTTACATGCATCGAAAATAGTATTAGTGAGGTCAACTGCGACCGCAGAGAGAAATGAGTCAGCCGGGGTGTAGTTCGGTAGCGCTTGCGCAAAGGCGTGGCGGTACTGAGAGGCGAGTAACGCGAAGTCCTGGAGTACTGCATTACTGCTCTTCCGACCTAGCTCTTCGACATCGCCAGCGAAAGTTTCGATGACTGATGCGAGGGTATCGCCTGTCGACCGCTGCTGCGGCGTCCATTGAGTCACGGGCTTTGCCGCATCTATCGTGGCCCATGATTTGGTATCGGTTCGGAATCTCATTAGAAGTGGTTCCCACTTCGGGCACGTGATATCGGGTGAGGATAAGAACCGCGACGGATTTCGAGGATCCTGTAACGGCGACAGTTCTGATGGCGGAGCGACTTCGGGTACCAGTGACGCCCATGCCTGAGCTGATCCGTAAGCGATTGTGGCGCAGATGTTTGCGATTGCCGATGAGATATCTGCAACGACGGTGGCTAAGTAATTGTCGAGCGGTTCGTAAGAAGCAATTGCATCGTCGTATGCACGTGCGTATGCAACAAACTGTTCATACAGTTGGCGCATTGCCCTATGCGGGGTTGTGCGGATCAAGCGCTCTGTCTGACGGGCGGCGACTAGCATCGCTTCCCCGACGGCTATGTGCTTGGCGCGCTGGTCAGCTGACCATTCTGAGCCAGGGATGGAACGGTCGATGCTTTCCCATCCGTTCCTCTCAGCGTCCGCGAGTCGCTTGTTTATCGGTCCCCATGCCGCACACGTCGGATCCTCAGTGATGATGTTCGCGGGACCCTTGTCGTCTGCACTCGCTAGGCCAAAGGTTTCACCCGGTTCTGTCGGCTCGTCATCGGATGTCACTGAAATCGTCACTGCCACAGTAATTCCGATGATGGCTAGCAGTGCCACTCCGCCGAGCATCCACTTCCATACGTTGCCGCGCTTCTTCGGCGGTTGACCCGGCCATTGCTGCTGGGGCCAGGGCGGTTGTTGCGGAGGAGGACCGTACGGCCCCGGATAGCCCTGCGGCGGATCAGGATTCCCGGGCGGCGGACCTCCCGGCGGCGGCGGAAAACTCACAGCGCGATCCCCGGTCCCTCCTCAGTCGAACGCGCCGAGCCCGGCGAAGATGAAGTCTCGGGTGCGCGTTCACCATTCGTGTCACCGGCCGCTGTCTGTTCCTGCGGGACCGACTCGCCTGACCGCCCCGGCTCTTCCGCCTTGCCCGCCGTTTCCGCCAGCGGGCCAACCTGCTGCACTGCTTGTTGCGCCCCTTGCGTCATTGCCTGTGGGATTGCCGCCGCCATGCCCGCCGCTTGCATCGGTGCCTGGGTCGCCTGCTGTGTCATCTGCGCGGGTATCTGAGTCATCGAGCCCATCTGACCAGCCTGCCGAGCTTCGCCCGCGACCGGCGAAGCAGTAGCACCCGATGATGAACCCGCGAAGCCAGCGGTTGCGCCGCCGCCCGGGCCGGCGGCATCGTCCAGCGCTTCGTCGCGCTTGAGAATTTCCTCGGCGATCTGCCGGTCAACCGCGTCGTAGGTGTTGGCCGCGTTCACCACCTTCTCCGCGTACCGAGTCAACTCATCCTTGGTGACCGGCAACTGCGCGATCACTGGGTCGACCACCTCGGCCACCTTGGCCGCGATCGCCGTCGACAGAGCATCGCCGCCTGCTGGACTGTGGGAGGCCGGCGGAGGGGGGATGGCACCCGCAAGAGCCTGCAGCCGCGCACCGGCCTCGCGCACAAGGCCGGTGTCAATTCGCAGCGTTTCAGTCATCGTCTCTCCGCATGTCGATCAGCTTCGCGCCGATCGATTGGCGCCCACCTCAGGCGTCACCCGGCAAATGCTACCTGACCAGCAATAGCGACGATCACGCCAATTATGTCCATTCCTTGTGCCGAACCCGGCGATATCCTCGCCGCTCGTCGGTAGCCGGATCGCCCCTGCCACGGCTGACGAGTTACTCGCACTCGGAGCGGCCCATCGGAGCCCTCCGCGGACAACCCACCACGGCGCTGCCACCAGCAAACAACATCGGCTGATTCTCCCCGCAACGCAGATCATCGGCCCGTAGCCGCTCGGCTATCGTTTCGCACGTGGCCGACCCCGACTCCAAGGCGCTCGACGTCCTTTTCAACCGCATCCTCCACACCGAGGACGATGCCCTGCGCGCCGCGCGCGAAGCCGGCGATACCGCAGGCATGCCCGCCATTGAGGTCTCCGGCCAGCACGGAAAGTTGCTTTACCTCCTGACGACGATGACGCGGGCCACCAGCGTCCTCGAGATCGGCACCCTCGCCGGTTACAGCACCATCAACCTCGCCCGCGGCGTCGGACCCAACGGTCACGTCGTCACACTCGAGTACGAACCTGAACACGCCGAAATAGCGCAGGAGAACTTTGTCCGCGCGGGCGTGCAGGACCGCATCGAGATCATCGTCGGGGCGGCACTCGACACGCTGCCGGTACTCGCCGAACGCGGCGAGATATTCGATCTGTTCTTCATCGATGCCGACAAGGAGAACAACGTCGCTTACGTCGAGTGGGCCATCAAGCTGGGCAGGCCCGGCTCGATCATCGTGGTGGACAACATCGCCCGGTTCGGTCGTGTACTCGACCCTGCCGCCGACGACCATCAGGCCCGCGCCGTACGGGACATGCTCGAAATGATGGGAGATCATCCCCAATTGGAAACCGCCGCTATACAGACAGTCGGCACCAAGGGCTGGGACGGCTTTGCGGTTGCCCGCATCGCCGGCTAGGTGTCGTGTACTGCCTCGGCTTGGAACGCGCACTTCGAACCGCTATCCGCACGTCGTGCGGGCGCACGACATCGAAGGCGCACGTCGCTGTCCGCTACGGAAATCGCTTGCCTGACGGCACTATCACCTCATAGCCGGACGACGGCTTTCCGACTCTCGAGATCTGCTGGCGCATTTGCGCTCGGGAGAGGACCCACCTCGCCGCGTTGTATGACCGGTTCAAGGACGGCTGATGTGACAACTGTGGTAGATAGAGTCGAGAGTTCTCCGCCCGCCGAGGGCTCCCGGCCGAAGGGGTCCTCGTCGAGCCAAAGACGTTGTCGCTCGCCGTGTTCACCGGTTGTACCGCACTGGCGCTCGCGCCGGTGGCCGGTGCCGACCGCGCTGAGCCCATCCCGATCTACGGCTACTACAACGCGTTGCTCGACCACTCGCGACAGACCTTCAACGGTCGACCGGCGTTCGCGGAAGCGGCCATGCAGTTGGGGCTGTTCACCACCAACTGCGACGTGAACGGGTGCGTCTCCCGGTGGCTGAGGGAAACCGGAATCACTCAAGATCCCCATGCGCCATCGCAATTCGAGTACCGGTGGAGAGATGATCGTTGGGAGTCCGCCGGCGAATATCCCTTCTACTGCGATCCCGACGGCAGCGGCGGCACGGTGACCACGCAGCGCTCGGACTGGCTCAAGCCGAACGGTGATGGCAGCTTCTCCGGTGAGCGGACCTTCACGGTGCCCGCACCGGGATGTCCGGGCCAGGGGCCAGGCACGTACTGGCTGCCGATTTCGCTGACTCCGACCGATCCGCGGCCACCCCGCTGAACGGCGAAACGTCAGCCGCAGACCGCGCCTACCGCCGCCGATCCGACCAGCTTGGTGTATTTGGCCAACACGCCGGTGGTGTAGCGCGGCGGTAGCGGCTCGAAACCTGCCTTGCGCGACTCGAACTCCGCCGGATCGACCAAGACGTCGAGCGTGCCATTCGCCACATCGAGGCGAATGCGATCGCCGTCCTTCAGGAACGCGATCGGGCCGCCGTCGACGGCTTCGGGCGCGACGTGTCCGACGCACAGCCCGGTGGTGCCTCCGGAGAACCGGCCGTCGGTCATCAACAGCACGTCCTTGCCCAGGCCCGCACCCTTGATGGCGCCGGTGATCGCCAGCATCTCGCGCATCCCCGGACCGCCCTTGGGGCCTTCGTAACGGATGACGACGACGTCGCCGGCCTGAATTGTGCCGTCCTCCAAGGCATCCAGAGCTGCCCGCTCACGCTCGAAAACCCTCGCAGTGCCTTCGAACACGTCCGAATCGAAGCCAGCCGACTTGACCACGGCTCCCTCCGGAGCCAGTGAGCCGTGCAGGATCGTGATGCCACCCGTCGGGTGGATGGGGTCGTTGAGTGCGCGCAGCACCTTGCCGTCGGGATCGGGCGGCGCGATGTGTGCGAGGTTCTCGGCCATGGTCTCGCCGGTGACCGTCAGGCAATCGCCGTGCATCAGACCGGCATCCAGCAGCGCCTTCATCGCGACAGGCACGCCGCCGATGTGGTCGACGTCGAACATCACGTGCTTGCCGAACGGTTTGACGTCGGCCAGATGCGGCACCTTGGCACCCACCCGGGTGAAGTCTTCGAGGGTCAGCTTGACGTTGGCCTCATGGGCGATCGCCAGCAGATGCAGGACGGCGTTGGTCGACCCGCCGAACGCCATCACCACCGCGATCGCGTTCTCGAACGCCTCCTTGGTGAGGATGTCGCGGGCGGTGATGCCGCGGCGCAGCAACTCCACGACGGCCTGACCGCTGCGACGCGCAAACCCGTCGCGTCGGCGGTCTGTGGCCGGAGGCGCGGCGCTGCCGGGCAGGGACATGCCCAACGCCTCTGCGGCGGAGGCCATCGTGTTCGCGGTGTACATGCCGCCGCAGGCGCCTTCGCCGGGGCAGATCGCGCGCTCGATCGCGTCGACGTCCTCTCGGGGCATCAGCCCGCGTGCGCACGCCCCGACCGCCTCAAACGCGTCGATGATCGTCACTTCGCGTTCGGTGCCGTCCGACAGCTTTGCCTTACCGGGCAGGATCGACCCGGCGTAGAGGAACACACTGGCGAGATCGAGCCGGGCGGCCGCCATCAGCATGCCGGGCAGGGACTTGTCGCATCCGGCCAGCAGCACGGAACCATCCAGGCGCTCGGCTTGCATCACCGTCTCGACGCTGTCGGCGATCACCTCGCGCGACACCAGTGAGAAGTGCATGCCCTCGTGGCCCATCGAGATGCCGTCGGACACCGAGATCGTGCCGAACTCCATCGGGAAGCCGCCGGCCGCGTGCACGCCGTCCTTGACGGCCTTGGCCAGTCGGTCCAGCGACAGGTTGCAGGGCGTGATCTCGTTCCACGACGAGCCGACGCCGATCTGCGGTTTGGCGAAGTCGTCGTCCTCCATGCCGACCGCGCGCAGCATCCCGCGGGCGGCGGCCTTCTCGAGGCCGTCGGTGACGTCCCGGCTTCGGGGTTTGATGTCGGGCTCCGCCCGACGGCGGGCTTCGGGGTCCGGAGTCTCTGAGGGCATCAAATGATTATGCCTGCGGCGTTTTCCCTCGGCCAAACCCTTATCCATACCCCGGAGGGGTATCTGGTAGGATCGGGCTCATGACGTCCCGGATCACTCGCCTTGCCGCTGTCCTGCTCGCCCTCGCCACTGCGTTGCTGCTGACATCCTGTACCAGTACTGCGTCGGACGACCACACCAATCACGAAAGTTCCGACGAGCCCGCCATCAGCGGCGAACCGGCCGGCTACAACGCCGATGACATCGCGTTCGCGACGAACATGATCCCGCACCACGAGCAAGCCGTCGAACTGTCGGCGATGGTCCCGGACCGGTCCGTGAATCCCGAGTTGAAGGCGCTTGCCGAGCAGATCTCCGCGGCACAGGAGCCCGAGATCCGCACCATGAAGGTGTTGCTCGTGCAGTGGAACGAGAACCCGGACGCCCGGGCCGGGCACGGCGGAGAAGAAGGACACGGCGGTGCGATGCAGGGGATGGTCGACGACGCGACCATGGCCAAACTCAAGTCGCTGTCGGGGGCCGAGTTCGACACTCTGTGGCTCGAGTCGATGATCAGCCACCACCAGGGGGCGATCGAGATGGCCCGAGCAGAGCTCGCCAACGGCGCGAACGTCGACGCCAAGCGGCTGGCGCAGACGATGGTCGACACACAGCAGGCCGAGATCGATCAGATGAACCAAATGCTGAGAGGCTGAAATGACTGCGGTGCACGGCTATTCACAGCAGAAGGAAAACTACGCCAAGCGGCTGCGCCGAATCGAGGGCCAGGTGCGCGGGATCGCGAAGATGATCGAGGACGACAAGTACTGCATCGACGTGCTCACTCAGATCAGCGCCGTCAACAACGCGCTGCAGTCCGTCGCGCTCGGTCTGCTCGATGAACATCTGAGCCATTGCGTGTCCCAAGCGGTCGCGGTGGGCGGTGAGCAGGCCGAGGTGAAACTGGCCGAGGCGTCCGCGGCCATCGCGCGCCTGGTGCGCTCCTAGTCGCCCAGCACCTCGTCGATACGCCTGACCTTCGCCGTCAGCTGGCCGGTGTGGCCGGGACGGATGTCGGCCTTGAGCACCAGGCTCACCCGGGGCGACGCCGCGGCGACCACCTCAACGGCCCGCTTCACGACGTCCATCACCTCGTCCCAGTCTCCTTCGAGGTTGGTGAACATCGCGTTGGTCTCATTCGGCAGCCCCGACTCACGGACCACCCTGACCGCTTGGGCGACCGCGTCGCCAACGCTGTCGTCTCCGCCCATCGGACTCACACTGAAGGCCACAATCATGGGACCAGCCTGCCACCGAAGCCGCTGCTGCGTTGTTAACGCTAGGCACCTGGAGGCCGATGAATACCCCAGGTCAGCGGTGTGGATTGAGCGCTCGCCCAAGTAGAGGGGGCGCTTGGACGCCGGAGTGTGCTCGGTGCGCTATGCCACACTGGTTGGAGATCTGCGACTGGGAGGTTATGTATGCGCAGGCCAAAGCGCAGCCGACTGCTCACTGCCATCGTGGCGGCGAGCCTGGTCGGCGGGATGGTGCTCACCAGCCCGTCAGCCCTGGCTCAACCCGGTGTGCCACCGCCACCGGTGCCCGTCGATCCGGCCGTCGCGCCGGGGCCGGCACTGCCGCCGCCCCCACCGGCCGATCCACTCGCGGCCCCGGCGGCGCCGCCCGGGCCGGCTCCGGCGGCCGAAGCGCCCCCGCCGCCACCATCGTCGAACCCGTTCTTCGCGCCGCCCGATCCGCTGGCGCAGCAGCAGCCGATCCCCGAGGGCACGCCGGCGGGCCAGAACCCGACGCCCTACGTTGGTGCGCCGGTGTTCGCGCCGCCGTCCTTCAACCCGACCAACGGTTCGATCGTCGGCGCCGCCAAACCGATCTACATCAACTTCCAGCGGCCGATCGCCAACCGCCAAATGGCTGAGCAAGCGATTCACATCTCATCGAACCCGCCGGTGCCCGGCCGGTTCTACTGGATCGATGACACCCAGGTGCGGTGGCGTCCGCAGGACTTCTGGCCCACGGGCACGGTGGTGAACATCGACGCTTCGGGTACCAAGTCCAGCTTCACGGTGCCGGAGCAGCTGGTCGCGACCATCGACAACTCGACGTTGCAGATGGAGATCCATCGCAACGGGGAGTTGGAGAAGACGTTCCCCGTTTCGATGGGCAAGAAGGGCCATGACACCAAGAACGGCACGTATTACGTGCTGGAGAAGTTCGCCGACATCGTGATGGACTCGTCCACCTACGGCGTGCCGGTGGATTCGCCGCAAGGTTACAAGCTCAAGGTGAAGGACGCCGTGCGCATCGACAACAGCGGCGTTTTCGTGCACAGCGCGCCCTGGTCCGTCGGATCTCAGGGCGAGAGCAACGTCAGCCATGGCTGCATCAACCTGAGCCCCGCCAACGCGAAGTGGTTCTTCGACAACTTCGGCAGTGGTGACGCGGTTGTCATCAAGGGCTCGACCGGGATCTACAACCAACCCGACGGCGCGTCGGACTGGCAGATGTTCTAAGCGATTTCGGTGCGCTAACGATCGTATAGCGACTGTTAGCGCACCGAAATCCCTAGTTCCAGATGCGCACCCGCCGCTGCGGGTCGAGGTAGAGCGCGTCGTCCTCGGTGACGTCGAATGCCTCGTAGAACGCGTCCAAGTTCCGGATCACGCCATTGCACCGGAACTCCGGCGGTGAGTGCGGGTCGATCGCCAGGCGTCGGATGGCTTCGGCGTCACGGGATTTCGTCCGCCATACCTGAGCCCAGCCGAAGAACACCCGCTGCTCGCCGGTCAGCCCGTCGAGCACCGGCGCCGGCTCGCCCTTGCGCGACAGCCGGTAGGCGAGCAACGCGATCGACAGCCCGCCGAGGTCGCCGATGTTCTCGCCGACGGTGAACGCGCCGTTGACGCGCTGCCCGTTGCTCAACTGACGAGGAACATACTCGTCGTACTGCTCGATCAATTTCTTGGTGCGAGCGCCGAACTCGGTACGATCCTCGTCGGTCCACCAGTCGACCAGGTTCCCGTCGCCGTCGTATTTGGCGCCCTGATCGTCGAAGCCGTGCCCGATTTCGTGGCCGATGACCGCGCCGATACCGCCGTAGTTGACCGCGTCGTCCGCGTCGGCGTCGAAGAACGGCGGCTGCAGAATCGCTGCCGGAAAGACGATCTCGTTCATACCCGGGTTGTAGTAGGCATTCACCGTCTGCGGCGTCATGAACCACTCGTCACGGTCGACCGGTCCGCCGAGCTTGGCCATCTCGCGGTCGTACCCGACGGTGTAACCGCGCCGGTAGTTGCCGTACAGGTCGTCGCGCTCGATCACCAGGCTCGAGTAGTCGCGCCACCTCTTCGGATATCCGATCTTGGGCGTGAACTTGTCGAGCTTGGCCAGCGCCTTCTCCCGGGTCTGCGGCGTCATCCAGTCCAGGGCGTTGATGCTGACGCGGTAGGCCTCGCGGATGTTGGCGACAAGTTCGTCCATCCGCTCCTTGGCGTGCGGCGGGAAATGTCGCTCCACGTAGAGCTTGCCGACGGCGTCGCCCATCAGGCTCTCCACCACCGACACCGCGCGCTTCCATCGATCGCGGATCGTCTCGGTGCCCGAGAGCCTGCGGCCGTAAAACGCGAAGTCCTCGGCGACCAGATCGTCGGTCAGCAGGGCTGCGCGGGCGTGGATGACCCGCCAGCGCAGCCAACGCTTCCAGTCTTCTAGATCGGAGCCCGCCCACGCCGCGGCGAACGTGGTGAGGTAATCCGGTTGCCGCACAACCACTTCGGCGGCCTTCTCCGGTGAGCCGCCCAGCTCGGTCACCCACCCGGCCCAATCGAAGCCCGGCGCCTCGGCGGGCAGGTCCGCGAGCTTGCGCAGGTTGTAGGTCAGGTCGGCGTCGCGGCGCTTGACGACATCCCAGTGCGCGGCGGCCAGTTTGGTCTCCAAGGCGACGATGCGCGCCGCGGTTTCCTCGTGCTCGCCGTCGGACCCGTATACGAGCCCGAACATCGCCGCGATGTGCTGCGGATAGGCAGCCAGGATCTCGGCGTGCTGCTCGTCGCGGTAGTACGACTCGTCGGGCAGGCCCAAACCAGACTGGTTCAGGTGCAAGAGATACCGGCTGGAGTCCTTGGAGTCGGTGTCGACGTAGACGCCCGTCGCACCGCCGACTCCGCTGCGCTGCAACGCCCCCATCACCCGCGCGAGCGCCTCGGAAGTGTCGGCCGCGTCGATGGCCGTCAACTCCTCGAGCAGCGGTTGCACACCGCGCGCGGCGACGGTTCGCTCGTCCATGAAACTGGCGTAGAGGTCGCCGATGCGTTGTTCGTCGGTGCCCTGTGCGGCGCCCGATGCCGCCGCTTCGATGATGAGGTCGCGCACGCGCTCTTCCGCTTGGTCGTAGAGCAATCGGAAGGCGCCGTCGGTGGCGCGGTCGCCGGGCATTTCGTAATCGGTCAACCAGCGGCCGTTCACATGGCCGAACAGGTCGTCTTGGGGGCGGGCGGCGGTGTCGATGTAGTTGAGGTCTATGCCGGATTTGGTTGCTTCTACGGTCACCCCACCAGGGTGCCAGAACGCGTCGACAGCTTCGCGTGCCGTTGCGGCACCGCCAGGCTCGCCAAGGTCTCGGCGATGCGGTCGAAAGCCTGTGTCGCGCGGATTTCGTGGCGCACGCGGTGGGCCGCGACGCCGTAGGAATCAGTGCTGAGGATTTCCTCGACAGCGCCGGCGATCGCGGCGCGGGTGGGCCGCGAGGTGCCCAGGTTGACGCCGGCACCGGCGTGCGCCACGCGGGCGGCCACCTCCGGTTTGTCGGCCGTACCGCCCGCGACGACGAGCGGCACACCATGCGAGAGCGCCTGATGCACACCGCCGTATCCGCCGTTGGTGAGCATCACGTCGACGTGCGGCAACAATTCCGCATAGGGCAGGAAGTCGGTGACGTAGGCATTGGCGGGCATGGGTCCCGGAAGCGCTGTACGGCCACGGCACCCGGTCGTCGCGAGCACCAGCAGATCGTCCCGATCGGAGAGGGCCTCGAGAGTCGGGATCAGCAACGCGTTGAGATCGTCGTTGTCCCATGTGCCCTGGGTGACGTGGACGACGGTGCGCAAGTCGTGGGCCGGATCCCACGGCAACCCGTGCCGGTCATCGGCGGTCTGCGGGACGACGGGGCCGGTGAATACGACGGTCGCGGGCAGGTCACTGCGCGGGTACTCCAGCGCGGGCACTGTGAACTGCAACAAGCGGTCGGCGAGCAGCGGCCAGTCCGTGAGAAACACCTGCGACGGCGGTGCATCGACGGTAGCGAGCGCGGCATTCAGATCGGCCTGCACGTCGCCGAACAGCACCCGATGCGTCACCCACGTCATCGACTCGTAGTTGACGTCCGAACGCGGTGCCCACGCCGTTCCGAACGGCGGTGCGTCGGCACTGGACACCGTCAAGGGGCCGACCCCGCACACCAGAATCCACGGCCGCGGCCGATGACCGGTCAACAGCGGTAGGACACCGGTGAACGCGACATCGCACAGCACCGCGTCAAACCGCTCCCGCTGCAGTGCCTTACGCAGCGCCCAGTACTGGGCCGGTAGCGGGTCGATGAACACCGAGCGCATTTCGGCACGGCCCCGGTACCACCGGTCCAAGAGCGCAGGCGCCCCGCGCAAGCCGCCGTCGAATCGTCGAGGGCGTGCCGTATCGGGAAGTTCCAGCGCTGACAGGTTCCGCTCGGCCATCTCGTTCCGGTGCTCGGCGCCGGTGAGGATGGTGACGCCGTGACCACGCTTTCTCAGGTCGGCGCCCACGCTGAGCAGTGGCATCACATGCCCCGGGATCGGGCTGGCGGCGATCAGGTAGTTGGCCACGTACCCCCGCTTCCCCGATCGGTAGCGCCCGAGGGCTGTGATGTCGGCCGCTCACGCCTGTCTGCACCTTAACCCGGTACCCTCACGCGCATGCCCGAGGACGAGCCCACCGCAATCGAGGGGGGCCCCGTCTTCACCAGCTTGGGCATCGCATCGGCAGTGCTGGGGCTGATCGCGGTCGTCGCGGTGGCGCTTGCTGCGCTGATCTGGACTCAGCACCGCGACGACACCGACGAACTGAGGTACCACGCCCGCGTCATGCAGACCGCTGCCGACTGGACCAGCGTATTGATCAACATGAACAAGGACACCGTCCAGGCCGACCTGATCCAGCTGCACGAAAACACCGTCGGTCAGCTCAACGCGGATTTCGACGCGGCCGTCGAGCCCTACCGCAAGCTCGTGCAGACGCTGCAGTCGCGGACCACCGGGCAGATCGACTCGGTCGCGGTCGAGTCGATCTATCACCCGCAGCCGGGCCCGGACGGCGCACGGCCGCAGCCACTGCAACCCGAGGTGTCGGAGTTCGCGTCACGAACCGACACCGTCATGGTGGTGGCGACGTCTATCAGCGAGAACGCCGGGAGGCAGGAGCCGCAGACGGTGCGCTGGGCGCTGCGGCTGGACGTCTCCGACGTGGACGGCAAGCTGATGATCTCGCGGTTGGAGCCGATCCGATGAGAAACGCCTGGCGGGTCGCCGTGTTCGACGTCGCCGCCCCGCTGGCGGCGATGGCCGCGTTGGTGTACATCGGGATGGCTTTGGCCTGGCCGCTGTGGTGGGTGTCGGTCTGTTCGGTGCTGTGCCTGCTCATCGTCCAGGGCGTCGTGGTGAACGTCGTGCTGGCGCGCCGCGATGCGGTGACTGTCGGCACTGACGACGACAGCCCGGGCCTGCGGCTGGGAGTGGTCGCGGTTGCGACGGCGGCGGTGGTGGCCGCGGTGCTCGTCGGCTACCTGAAGTGGACGGTGCCCGACCGCACGCTGCGCAACGACACCGCGGAGGTGGTGGGCATCGCAAGCAGTGTGGCCGAAGCCTCGGCCACATTCACCCCGCAGAGTCCCACCGCGTCGATCGACCGGGCGGCGGCGATGATGTCGCCGCAGCGCGCCCAGGCATTCAAGGACGAATTCTCCACGGTGGCAAAGGAGTTGACGAGCCGCAACGTGTCTGCGCAGGCGAGCACCGTCTCGGCGGGCGTCGAGGCGATCGGCCCGAGCGCAGCCAGCGTCGCGGTGATTCTGCACGGGACGCAGAACTCGCCGGGAAAGCCGCCCGACGCCGCGGTGCTCGCGCTGCGGATCGCGTTGTCCAAGGCCGACGGTCGTTGGTTGGTCGACGACGTGTCGCCGATCCACTCGCGCTGATCGGCTAACCGAGAAGGCGGGCGTGGTCGACCTTGATGCAGCGGTCCATCACGACCTGCAGTCCGGCCGCCTCGCCGTCGCGGGCGACCTGCTCGTCCCACAGGCCCTGCTGCAGCCAGAGCACCTTGGCGCCGACGGCAATGGTGTCGGCGAGCACCGCGGGCAGGTGCTCACGCCGGCGGAACACGTCGACGAGATCGGGTACGACGGGCAGCGCGGCCAGTGACGGGTGGACCGGGGTGCCCTCGATCTCGGTGACGGTCGGATTGACCAGGTACAACTCGTAATCGGCTGCGGCCTTCAGGTAGGTCCAGATCTCGTGACTGGCGCGGTGCGGGTTGGGCGATGCGCCGACGATCGCCACCGTGCGGGTCTCCCGCAGAATCTGCTCGAGGTCCATTCCCGGCGTATACCCAGCCGGTCAGCCGTCGGGCCGGCTCGAACGCATCCGGGCGAACCGCTCCGAGAGTCGCTTCATCCGCACCATCATCGAAGCCGACGGGCTGGTCCGGCCGCCGAGGAACGCCGCGAAGTCGTCGGCGCGCACCCCGATACGCGACGCGAACTCCTGCCGGCTCAGGCCGGAGTGCTCCAGAAGGGCGCGGATGTGGCGGGCCACCTCTTCACGCTCGTTGGCTTCCAGGTGTTCGCGGGTCCGGGTGAGTACCTCGGCGAGGGCCTTGGACACGCCGTACGGCCGTGCCGTGTCGAGGACCTCCTCGACCTGGCGGGCGGTCCGGCCGAACGGATCCCGCTTGATCGCCGCGACGATGCGCTGCCAGACGGCGAGGTCGTCGGTTTCCAGGGCCGCGCGGATTGCGGCGGTGGGCCAGAACTCGACAGGCCGGTCGTCGGGTGCCCGCTTCGGCGCGGGCGGCGCAGACGGCCGGTCCTCGGAGGGACCCTCGGGGCGGCGGGTATCCCGAATGTCGGGACTCACCGTCACCTCGCCTCCTCCAGCATCGCGATCGCCACCGACAGGCAGCGCTCTTGAACCTTGGCCCATTCCGCCTCCGCCTCAGGGCCCGACATCCAGGTGTCGTGCTCGTCGGAAGGTCGCGGGTCGGCCAGCCGCCGCACCAGCTGGGTCGCCACCCATTGCTTCCTTGACTGTTGACCAGAGTAGTACCGGTCCATCGCGGTCAGCACTTCCGCCGCGGTGCGCGTGTCCATGCAGTCGACGAGATCGGCGAACTCGGCGTAGTCGCGGGTGGAGTTCCGACACATCAGGAGATAGCTCTTCAGCCGTAACGTTTCCGCAGCCGTCGGAATCTGCAGCCGGTCACCGGTCGGCAGTTGGACGTTGGTGGTTTCCATCGGGCTGCGCCGTTGCATCGGTGCCTGCTCGCAGTCCGATGCGGTCTCGAGCGCGTCGAGGGCGACCGACAGCCGGCCCCGCCACATCGTCACCGGATGCACCGGCGGTGCGACGGTGGCCAGCGCCGTGGCGGTGCCGCCGTTGCGGTGGCCACGGTTGAGCCGTTCGACACTGCGCATCTTCACGGTCGGGGCGGCCCAGGCGCAGCCGCTGAAGGCGAGCGGGTCGGCAACCGTAACAGCTTGCGGCACAAGGGTCTTCAACTTGGCTGCCGACTTGACGACCGTGCGTAACTCGGCCCCAGTCGGGCACAGCGAGGAGAGGTCGTCGGGGATGATGATGAGGTCGGACAGTTCCACCTTGGGCAGCGGCTTCTCGAAGTCCACCGACGGCAGGATGCGGGCCAGCCAGCGGGGCAGCCACCAGTTCCACTCGTCGAACATCGCCATCAGCGCCGGCACCAGAACGAGGCGCACCACCGTCGCATCCACCGCGATCGCCACCGCGCACGCCACGCCGAGTTGGGCCACCAGCGGCATACCCGCGAACGCGAACCCGGTGAACACCGCGATCATGATCAGCGCCGCGCTGGTGATGGTTCTGGCGCTGGTGCTCACGCCGTAGGCCACCGCGTCGCGAGTGTTGCGGGTCTGCAGGAAGCGTTCCCGGATGCGGGTCAGCAGGAAGATCTCGTAGTCCATGGACAAGCCGAACGTCATCGCCAGCACCAGCGGTGGGATCGTGCTGTCCAGCGACGAGATCCGCTCGAAGCCCAGGTCCGCCAACCAGCCCCACTGGAAGACCGCGACGAGGCTGCCGTAGGCGGCCGCCACCGACAGGACGGTCATCAGAACGCCCTTGAGCGCAAGGACCACCGACCGGATCGCGATGAGAAGCATCAGGAATGCGATCAGCGCCACGAAGACGAACACCAGCGGCTGCTTGGCCGACACCTGGTCATCGAAGTCCTTGATCAGCGCGGTCGGACCGCCGACGTCGATGTGCACGTTCTGGGCCCCGGGCGTCTGCGGCAACTCCGCGCGCAGCCAGTCGACGGTTTCGCGCGCGCCCATGTCCTCCGGGTCAACCGACAGGACCGCCGACAGCAGCGCGTGCCGGTAGTCCTCGCCGAACGACGGCGGGGCGACCGAGACCACGTTCGGGCCCTGCGCCATGCGTTTGCGAAGCGCGTCGAGTACCGGTTCCTTGGCGGGCGCCGACGCGGCATTGCCATCGGGGAACGCCACCAGCACCCGCACCGGCCCCAGCGCACCGGGCCCCAGCGCTTCTGCCGCGGCATTGACGCCGCCGCGGATCTCGTGCGTCGGCTCGAACTGACGCTGCATGCTGTTGCCGAGCAACATCGAGAATGCGGGCGCGGCCAGCGTGATTAGGAGCGCCGCGGCGGCCAGTGCCGACAGCCACGGCCGGCGCATCACCCACCCGGTCCAGCGCGTCCAGAACCGGGACTGGGTGGCTTCCGACCTTCTGGACCAGTGCAGATACGACGAGCGTTTGGCCGCCGCCGTGCCGAACGTCGCGAGCACGGCCGGGGTGAGAGTGGTGGAGGTGAGGACCGCAATCGCGACGGCGAGGATGGCGCCGGTGGCCATCGACACCAGCACCGGGGTCTGGATCAGGTAGATCCCGGTCACCGACGCGATCACGGTCACCCCGGACAGCACCACCGCCAGCCCGGACGTGGCCATCGCGGCGTCCGCCGCCTGCTCCGGATCCCGGCCGGCGCGCAGTTCCTCCCGGAACCGCATGAGGATGAACAGCGAGTAGTCGATCGCCAGCGCAATGCCGAACATCGACACTGTCGACGTGACGAACACCGACATCGTCGTGAACATCGACAACAGATAGACCAGGCCCATCGTCACCACGACGGTGCAGATGCCCAACAGCAGCGGTATGGCCGCGGCGGCCAGCGACCCGAACACCGCGAGCAGGACGATCAGGACGATCGGCAGATTCCACTGCTCCGCCTGGGCGATGTCGTGTTTGGTGGCCTGGGCCGCGGCCGCACCCAGCGCGCCCTGGCCGATCACGTACAGCTTGACCCGGCCGTTCTCGATCTCGCCGGGGTCCTCGCCGTCGATGCCGACCTTCTGGCGGAGTTGTTTGGCGACGTCGACGGCGCCGGTGTTGTTGAAGTCCAGTTGCAGCGTGATGACGTAGGGCCGGTCGGGCTGGGGTGGCGGCTGTCCCCCTGCGCTGCGCGCGGGCGGCCCCCCCAGCGGGTTGGGGACGACCTTGACGCTGGGCACTTCGGCGGCGAGGCGTTCGAGGTGCGCGACGGCGTCGTTCATGTCCTGGTACGAGGCGTCGGCGCGAGGGGCGGCGACCAACGCCAGCGGTGAGGCCCCCTGATCAGGGAAATGCTGCTCCAGTTCGCGCTGCACCCGCAGGGACTGTGATCCTTCGACCTCGAATCCACCGCCGGTGAGTTGACCGGACTGGTGGAGTGCCAGCCAGATCGAGGGGACGAGCAGGAGAACCCATACGGCGAACACCGCCCAGCGATATCTGCGCAGTTTGCTGCTCAAGCGCAACATGAATTGCTGGATTGGATCCCCGCTTTCTGCCCGGCGTTTTGTAGCCGAAGCGTACAGCAGCATGCGGTAAGCTGCCGGATCCTTCAGCGTCCTCGACAAGGTCGCGAGAAAACTGCCAGCAACGCCTCAAGCTGTTCTAATCCATTCTCGCGACCGGATCGAACGGCGTTACCGCCAAAGCAGGTCGACCGGCGCTGCATTCGTTCCCGGGCTCGCTGAATTAGCGCCGCAGCGAGCCGGATGGCAGGATGGGCCTCGGCCGTTTTCGGCGTCGGGGACTGATCGCCGTCCATCGCGAGAGTATTTGCGGATCGGTCGAGATCGTTGAGATCGTCCGCGAATCGTTAGGAGTTTGTCCGTGAAAACGACCACCGGGCTGATACGTCGCGGCCTTTTCGCTGTGTTCGCTGCCTCCGCCGCGGGCGGTGCCGTGGTAGCTGCGCTGGCGATACCGGCCCAGCCGTTGCTGCCGTCGGCGACCGCGGCGCAGGATCCCTGCGCGGCCAGCGAAGTTGCCAGGACGATCGGCGAGGTAGCCAACTCGACCGGCGACTACCTCGACGCGCACCCGCAGACAAACCAGGCGTTGACGACGATCTCCAAGCAGCAGGCAGGGCCGCAGTCCTTGGTTGCGCTGAAAACCTACTTCGACGCCAACCCGCAAGTGGCCAAGGACATGCAGCAGTTGCAGCAGCCGCTGGCGGGCCTGTCGGGCAAGTGCAAACTGCCGCTCACGATGCCCCAACTGATGGGTCTGATGCAGGCCGCCCAGCAGGGCGGAGGCCTGCCCGGGAGTTTGCCGGCGCAGGCGCCGACCGCGGCTGGCCCGGGACAGTCCACTGCGGGCAGCACGGGACAGCCGCATGCGGCGTCCCCGGTTTCGCAGGGCAGCGCCTCGGCGCCCGGGTCGGCCATCGCCGGTCTGCCCTGACCGACGACGACGCGCAGCAACCCCCCGTATCGATCTGAGCTGCGGATTCGGAGTTTTCCGGGATTGGTTGACGGCAAGACAGGAAACTCTGCGGACATTCTGCTTAGCTTTTCTTCGTTGGTCCCAGTTGGTTTATGTCGGTAACCGCCACGGTTACGGCCACTCCACTTCCGATGAAGGAGCTCAACCATGTCTCTCTCGGCCCGTACTGCGCGACGCGCGGTAGCTGGCACCGTCGGCACTGGCGCGATTGCCGGTGCGATGTTCTTCGGCGCGATGCCACTGGCGGCTGCCGAGCCGCCGAATTGCACCGCGGCTGACCTCGCCGGTGTGGCGTCCGGCGTCTCGGCGGCGACTTCTGCCTACCTGTTCAGCCACCCGGACGTGAACTGGTTCTTCACCAGCCTCGAAGGCCTGCCGCGCGAAGAGGTGCGCGGCAAGGTGCAGGACTACCTGAACCAGAACCCTCAGATAAGGGCCGAGCTGACCGGGATTCGCCAGCCCCTGGTCGACATCAAGAACCGCTGCGGCGACACCGACGGCGACGGCATCGCCGACAGCTAAGCGTTTGGCGCCGGGGTCGCCCGCGCGACAGGAGGATGCGGGCACCCGGGTGCCTGACTGTCTCAGCGACGGGTCGTGAGGCGGATCCCGACACGCCAGCCGAGTAACAGGACGGCGGTCGAAATCGACGCCACCACAATAAAGCTCGGCGCGGCGCCGGCTGACGTCAGTTTGCGCAGCAGCATTCCCACCACGATCGTGCACACCCACACCACGACCCCGGTCGGGATCAGCGCGTAGGGCCGTCGCCAACCGAGCGACGCCGCCCAACCGATCGCGGCGCCGGCCACGAACGGCCACGCCGTCTCGGCGACACCGGCGAGGTTCACGCCTTCGGCGTGGCTGCGCCGGCCGACCGCGGCGAACACGATCAGGCACGCCACGTCGGTTGCCAGTGCGGTCAGTGCCGCACGGGTCCGTTCCCCGCTATCGGTAGGCATCGGTCATCACATCCGATTGCAATGGCATAACGGCCTTTTCGTCACGTAGGGCGAATCACGGCTGTCGCTCGCATGTGTCGGGGTCGAGGTCCGTCTCGGTGCGGAACATGAACAAGAACACCACCCATCCGATCCCGGCGATGAGGATCCAGCTGATCAACCGGAAGATGAGCATCGCGGAAATCGCCGATGCCAGGGTCATCCCCCCCGACACCAGGCCGGGTACCAGCACCGCCTCGACCACCAGTAACCCGCCGGGCATCAACGGGATTGACCCGACCGCGCGGGCCGCGACATAGGCGACGACAACCCCGAGCAACGAGGGCCGCCCGCCGGCGGCATAGCAGGCGAACAGCAACGTTCCCACGCCCGTCACGAGGGTGAACATCGACCAGACGAACGCCACGCTGAGTTGGCTGCGGCTCAGCTTCACCGACTCGAGCTGCGCCAGCGTCTCGCGCCACTTGGCCAACCCGTTGTGGGATGGCTTGGCTCGCAGGTAGTTCACCCACGACAGCACCCGCACACCGGTGCCGTCGAGCAGATCCGGCCGGGAGGCCACCGCCTGCGCCAGCACGATCAGCATGATGAATCCGGTCAGCGTGAAGATCAGCGAGAACGGATTGTGCTTGGCGCCGAGGAAGAACGCGCTGCCCAGCCCCAGCAGCGCCAGGCTGATCACCTGCAGCGCTCCTGACATCACGAGCTGCCAGGAGGCGATGACCGGTGTCGCACCCCAGAGCCGCTGCTGGCGGTAGATGAACGTGGCCGACAACACCGGACCACCGGGGAGCGTCGTGCTCAGCGAGTTGCCGGCGTAAAACGCCGCCTGCGAATGCCACTGCCGCACAGGCACTTCCGCCGACCGCAGGAGCTTGCGCTGAATGTCACCGAAGAAGTGCATGGACGCCAGCGCGGTGCCGACCGCCGCCAGCACCCACCACCAGTCGGCGGAATAGAGGCTGTGCCAGGCCTTTGCGAGCTGATCCCACACCAGACCCAGTTCGACGGTCAGCACGACGGCCGCTGCGGCGAGAACCACCCACCGCAGCCACCGGAACTTGCTGCGTGTGCCCCGACCTTGGCTGCGGGGTGCACTCGCAGGCGCGTCGTGGGCCACGGGATCAGGGTAGTGCGTGGCCCGGCCGTTTCCCGAGAACCGGCCGCCGGACGGGCAGGCCGTTACGCTATCGGGATGCCAGGGGGCAGTTCTATCGATGACGAGGCGGTCTCGCCGCTCGTTCGCAAGGCCGCTGCATGGTCATGGCGACTGCTGGTGATCTTCGCCGCCGTGGTCGTCCTGCTGTGGACGGTCAAGCGACTGGAGATCATCGTCGTGCCGGTGGCGATTGCCACGATGCTGGCCGCGCTGCTGATGCCGGCGGTCGACTTCCTGGACCGCCGCGGTGCGCCGCGCGGTGGTGCGGTGGCGCTGATGCTGCTCAGCGGTTTCGCCGTGGTCGGCGGCATCCTCGCGTTCGTCGTCAGCCAATTCATCGAGGGCGCACCGGAGTTGACCGAGCAGGTCAGCCGCAGCATCGACGGTGTGCGCAGCTGGTTGATCGACGGGCCGCTGGGGCTGAGCCGCGAGCAGATCGAGCGCTCGGGCGACGCCGCGATAGAGGCCCTCCGGGACAACCAGGAGAGGCTGACCACCGGCGCGTTGTCGACGGCGGGCACGGTCACCGAGATCGTCACCGGCGCCCTGCTGGTCCTGTTCACCTTGATCTTCCTGCTACAGGGCGGACGCAACATCTACGCGTTCGTCACCAAGATCTTCCCCGCGAACGTGCGCGAACGGGTGCGCGACGCGGGCCGGGCGGGGTTTCACTCGCTGGTCGGTTACATCAGGGCGACGTTCCTGGTCGCGCTCGTCGACGCGGTCGGCATCGGTACCGGCCTGGCCATCATGGGGGTGCCGCTGGCGTTGCCGTTGGCGTCGCTGGTGTTCCTCGGCGCGTTCGTTCCGCTGGTCGGCGCCGTCGTCGCCGGTTTCCTCGCGGTGGTCGTCGCGCTGATCGCCAAGGGCGTGATCTATGCGCTGATCACGCTCGGTCTGATCATCGCGGTGCAGCAACTGGAAGGCCATGTGCTGCAGCCGCTGGTGATGGGCCGGGCGGTGTCGATCCATCCGCTGGCGATCGTGCTGGTGATCGCCGGCGGCGGCGTGCTTGCGGGGATCGTGGGCGCGTTGCTCGCGGTGCCGACGTTGGCGTTCCTCAACAGTGCGATCCGGGTGCTGACCGCACCGGACCCCGACGCCGAGGCGGCGGCTTTGGAGGTCGACGACGGCCCGCTGGTCAGGGCCGAGGCCGACGAGGTCCCGGACTCCTGAGCGCGTGTCGCGCGCAGCGTCGGAAAGACCACTTGAGCCCGACGGGCGAAGTCCGTCATCAACCCGACTCTCGGGGTTCGGCCTGAACGGTTACAGGCGGCCTTCTCGGCGCAGCAGGTCCTGCGCACTCAGGCCCCCGCGGCGCTGACGTTCCTCGTCCTCACGGGTGTTGAGCTTCTCGGTTGCCGCCTCGGCGTCGTCGCCTTGCTTACCTTGGGTAGGGATGGCGGTCGTCGCGTCGGGGTCGTGCGGCTGTGACCGCGGCGTCGGGATCGCCATGGTCGGCTCGTTGTTGCCCGGGCTTCCCACGGGCATCGCCCTGGTCGGTTCGGCCGACGGCCGTTGCGGTGTCGGCGGCGTGCCGGTGCCCCGCAACTCACCCAGCCACGACTCGATCTCGCGTTCCTCCCGCGCTGGCCGCACCCTGTCTTCAGGTGAGGTCCGCGGGGCGGGCGGCCGGGCAGCCTGCCGCGCCGACGCGGCGGCGTGGCTCACCGCGTTGCGCACGGCGTTCTTGGCCATCGACAGTCGCGTGGTCTGCGGCTCGTCAGCGGCGGGAGGTTTGGCGGCACTGGGTATGCGCGTCGTACCCGCAACCGACGGAGCATTCGCCCGCGGCTGTGCCGCGACCCGCGTAGCGCCGGGACGCGACGTCCCTTCGACGGCGGGATGCGTCGGATCGTGCGGCGGGTGTGGCCGCTCGGATGGGCGAGGCGGTACGGGCGCACCCGCACCCACTAACGCCTCGGGGTTCGCCTCATGCTGTTGGCTGGGCCCACGCACCGCGGGCCGCTTACGCTCGTCGGGCAGTTCGGTTTCGCCCAATCCCAGCCGTTCCTGGATGCGTTTCATCCACCTCGGCGCCCACCAGCAGTCGTCGCCGAGCAGTTTCATCACCGACGGCACCAGGAACATGCGGACCACGGTCGCGTCGAGAAGCAACGCGATCAGCAGGCCGAACGCCAGGTACTTCATCATCACCAGATCGGAGAACACGAACGCGCCGGCGACCACAGCGAGCACCAGCGCGGCACCGGTGATCAACCGGCCGGTGGTGGCGGTGCCGATGCGGATGGCTTCGGCGGTCGACATGCCGCGCTCGCGCGCCTCCACCATGCGGGAGACCAAGAACACCTCGTAGTCGGTCGACAGACCCCAGATCACCGCGATGATCAAGCCGATCATCGGCGCCATCAGCGGCTGCGGGGTGTAGTTCATCAGACCCGAGCCGTGCCCGACGACGAACATCCACGTCAGTATGCCCATCGTCGAGCCCAGCGTGAGCGCGCTCATCACCGCGGCCTTGATCGGTAGCACCACCGATCCGAACGCCAGGAACATCAGGATCGTCGTCGTGACGATCAGCAGGGTCACCATCAGCGGCAGCTTGTCGAAGAGACTGTGAATGCTGTCCTGCTCCAAAGCCGGTGTGCCGCCGATACTCATCGTGATCCCACGGGGCGGAGTCAGCTCGCGCAACTCGCTGAGTTTCTTGGCCGCGTCGTTGCGGTTCTCCAGACCGTTCTGGATCACCCGCACCGACGGATCCTTCGATCCGCCCTCCTGAACGGACCGCTCCTGCCACATCTTCGACGGATCCCCGTCGGCATCGATGAAGCCGGGCACCGTCATCGCCTTGTTGCGCACCTCGGCGATCTGCTGGTCGGTGATCGGCTCGCCGTCCTCGCGTTCCATCACGATCGTCAACGGCTCGGTGCGGAAGCCGGGGAAGGCCTTGTCGAACTCCTCCTGCGCCAGCCGGACCGGGTTGTCCGGCGGCAGGTACTTCTCGCTGATGCCGCCCAGCGAGAGCTGGCCGAGCGGAATGATCAGCAGGATCATCACGATGACGATCGGAGTGGCGAATGCGATGGGCCGCTTCATCACCCGGTTGACCAGCTTGCCCCAGAAGCCCTTCTCGACTTCGGCGCGGGTCTTGGTCTTCTGCGTCTTCTCCGACAGCCACTCCAGGTACACCCGCATCGGCTTCCAGTTACGGAAGAACGGCACCTTCAGCAGGGTGCGCACCCCGAGTGCGTCGACGTTGGGACCGAGGATGGCCAGCGCCGCGGCGAGCACGGTGATGGACAGGATCGCCGCGAGCATGACCGAGGCGATGATCGCGTAGGTGATCGACTTGAGGAAGCCCTGGGGGAACAGCAGCAGCGGAACCGACGAGGCCACCAGGATGACCGCGGAGAACATGATCGTGCGGCCGGAGGTCATCACGGTGCGCCGCACCGCGGCCTCGGTGTCGTAGCCCTCGGCGATCTCTTCCCGGAACCGGCTGACCATGAACAGGCCGTAGTCGACCGCGATGCCGAGGCCCATCAGCGTCACCACCGGCTGGGCGAAGAAGTGCACCGGCATGAACTCGGCGAGCAGGCGCATGATGCCGAGCGCACCGGCGATGGTCAGACCGCCGATGATGCCCGGCAGGGCGGCGGCGACCACGCCGCCGAACACGAAGAACAGCACCACGCACACCAGCGGGATGGCCGCGACCTCGGCCCGTCGCTGGTCCTCGCCGATGCTGCCGGTCAGCTCGCTGGCCAGCGGGTTGAGCCCGGCCAATTCGATGTTGCCGCCGTTGATCTGCTGCAGATCGGGTTCGACTGTCTGGTAGTTCTTCAGTATTTCGTCGTCGGTGTCACCTTTGAGCGGAATGCTGACGAACGTCTTGGACAGGTCGCCGGTCTTCATCTGCTGGACGGTTTCGCTCGCGGCGTCGGGTGCGCGCAGCCAGCCGACCCAGCTCACCACCTGGTCCGGATGGTCCTCGACGAAGGCGTCGAGTTCGCCGACGACGTCTCGCTGCCACTGCGGGTTGTCGACCTTCTCGCCGTCAGGCGGGGTCAGTATCGCGACGACGTGGCTGGTGCGGTCGCGACCGTAGACCTCGTCACCGACCACGGACGCGTGCACCGACTCGCTGCCATCGTCATAGAAGCCGCTCTGGGTGACGTGGCTGCCGAGGCTGATCCCGTAGATGCCGCCACCGAGGCAGAGCGCGACCATGACGCCGATGACGATGTACCTGTACTGGTACACCGTTCGACCCCACCAGGCGAACACGTAAGCTCCTTACTCGGTTTCTTCTCAGTAGTCGATGTCGACCTCGCGCAGTTCAGCTGCTGACCCGCGAGGTCAATAGCGAGGACAGCGGCCGGAACGGCTGCAACCATGCCCCCTGCTCGGGTAGCGAATCGAGGCCGATTCGCGGTAGCGGCTCCCGGAACACACCAGGGATGTCCTCCAGGTCGACGAACTCCAAGGTATCCGACGCTAGCGCCCAGCTGGCATGTTCGCGAAATCCGAGTACCTGGACCGGAACGCCGTCGCGGGCGATCTCCTCCAGCGGCTGCTTGAACGCCTGGCCGTCGGCCGAGGCCACCATCACGGCCGCTAGGCCCTCGCTGCGGCGCAGCGCGATGTGACCGAGCATGTCGGTATCGACATCGCTGTCCTCGTCGATCTTCGGTTTCGCGAAGACCGCGAAGCCCACGTTACGCAAGGCTTCCACCCACGGCCGGACGACATCGGCGCTGCCGGGCGCGATGTTGGTGAAGACCGTGGCCTCCGGCTCGAGCGTGACGTCCGGCCTCGCGGACGACAACTCGGCCGTCCGTGCCAGCAGCCATCGGCCCAGCGCATCGAACCGCGGGCGGTGCGCGGCGGTTGGCCGGCCCCCGAGGATCGAACCGAGACCCATGTCGAGGTTGGGGGCGTCCCAGACGAGCAGCACGCGGGCCGTCTGATCGTCCGGTGCCAGCGGGGATGCTTCGGGTGGCGCGAGCTGCCCAGCGAGTTGCCCGATGTCTTCTGTGAGGCTCATGACTTCTCCCACAGCAGTTCGGCGACGGCGCTGCCGGCGTGCTGCGCCTTGCCCTCGTACTTGGTGACCGGCCGCTCGACCGAGATCGGCAGGGGATCGGTCGGACTGACCCGACGCAGCCGCGGTTCGGCGTCACCCACCTCGGCGATCTGCTCGGCGTAACCGGCGTGGTCCGTCGCCGCGTGGAAGATGCCGCCGGGCCGCAGCCGGTCGGCGATCAAAGCGACGGTGGCCGGTTGCAGCAGTCGACGCTTGTGGTGGCGGGCTTTGGGCCACGGGTCCGGGAAGAACACCCGCACACCGGTCAGCGTGTCCGGTCCGAACATGTGCTGCAGCACGTCCACGCCATCGCCGCGGACCAGCCGGATGTTCGGCACTTCCTCGCGGTCGATGGCGGACAGCAGCTGGGCCAGCCCGCGCCGATACACCTCGACCGCGACGACGTCGAGGTGGGGTTCGGCCTTGGCCATCGCGAGGGTCGAGGTCCCGGCCCCGCAGCCGATCTCCAGCACCACGGGCGCCGACCGGCCGAACCACGCATCGCTGTCCAGCAGGGGGGCCGGCTCGCCACCGTCGCGCGCATGCATGCCGATCTCCGGCCAGAGCCGGTCCCATGTTGCCTGCTGAGCGGACGACAGCGTGGTGCGCCTGGTGCGGAAGCTGGTGACCCGGGGATAGCGGTGCTGCTCGGTGGGGACTCCAGGCCCCGATGCCGACCCCGTGGCGACGTCGGACCCGGGCAGCTGCATTCGTCCATGGTGTCTCATCGGGAGACGAGTACCCGCATCGTGGTGCAGATTGATACCCAACAGTTGCCTTCGGCTGGTATTGGCGGTTGTCCCCAGGAGGCGACACGGCCACTCGCACCACGCGGACCGAGGTGTCACGATCGTCACAGGGAGGCCGGTGTGTGATGTGTCAGCAGATTTTCGTCGAAGCGCTGCGGCAAGTCGAGCAGGAAAGCCGCGACGCGCGGGTGACACCGATCATCCGGCGCCTCACCGCGCCGATACGGGTCGCGGTGCGCGGCCGCGACGGGGTCGGTCGTGCCACCGTGGCCGCTGCGCTGACGGCCGCGAGGGTTTCGGTGTCACCCGGGCCGGCCGCCGACATCGACGTGCTGGTGATCGCGGAAGCACTCAAACCCGAGGACCGGGCGCTGATCGGAGGCTCGGGCCGGCCGGCGGTCGTCGTCCTGAACAAGGCCGACCTCACCGGCTTCGGCGCGGGCGGGCCGGTGGCGCTGGCCCACCAGCGGGCCGCGCGCTGCCGGGGGCTGACCGGACTCCCGACGGTGCCGATGATCGCGCTGCTGGCCGATGTGGTGATGACCGATGACCTCCTGGGTGCGCTGCACATCCTGCGCACCCAGCCCGCCGACCTGACGTCGACCGACGCGTTCACCGAAGCGCCGCACCCGCTGCCACGGGAGTTGCGTGAACGCCTGCTGGGAGTGCTCGACCGGTTCGGCATCGCCCATGCGGTGCTCGCGCTCGACCGGGGTGTGAGCGCCGATTCGTTGCAGAACCACTTGAGGCAGCTCAGCCGGCTCGACCGGGTCGTCGAGCACATCCACGCGGCCGGCGCACCGCTGCGGTACCAGCGCTTGCGGGTCGCGGTACGCCAATTACGTGCGCTCGCAGCACAATCGAACGAATCACGGTTGACCGACCTGCTGGTGACCGACGACAGCGTGCTGGCAATGATGACCGCGGCGGTCGATGTCGTCGAGGCGGCGGGCGTGACCGTCGACCGTGACGACGGCCCGGCCGCCCACCTGGGCCGCGCCGTGCACTGGCAGCGGTACGGCAGCGGTCCGGTCGACAGGCTCCACCGCGCCTGCGCCGCCGACATCAGCCGCGGTTCTCTGCGCCTGCTCGAGCGGTCGCGGTGAGGGCGGACGTGGCGAGCACCGATCCGCTCGCTTCGGCCGATGCGGTTGTCGCGGCCGTCGAACCGGGGCTGGCACCACCGGCGGTGCGGTCCCGCGATGTCGTACTCGTCACCGGTCCGTGGCTGGCGGGCACGACCAGCGTGGCCGCGGCGCTGCGCGAGCGCATGCCCGAACACACCTTCGTCGAGGCGGAGGAGCTTGACCAGGGCGATGCGCCCGCCGCGGTGGTGTTCGTGGTCTCAGCGGTGGCGCCGTTGACTGAATCCGACTGTCAACTCCTCGATCTGGCCACGCGGCATACCGACCTGGTGGTCGGCGTGGTCTCCAAGATCGACACGCACCGGAACTGGCGCGACGTACTGGCCGCCGATCGCGCGGTGCTGGCCGACCGGTCGCCCCGCTACGCCCACGTACCGTGGGTGGGTACTGCCGCAGCGCCCGATCTGGGGGAGCCAAGCGTCGACGAACTCGTGGGCCTGCTCCGGCAGCGGTTGGCCAGTCCGGAGCTCGGCCGACGAAATCGGCTGCGGGCGTGGGAAACCCGGCTCGAGTCGGCAATCGGACAGTTTCGTGCCGAAGGCGAGGGTTCGGATCGTCGGGCCCGCGTCGCGGCGCTGCAGAGGAGCCGTGACGACGTCGTCCGGCACCGCCGGCTGTCGAAGTCCGAACGCGTAGTCGCCCTGCGCAGCCAGACCCAACAGGCCCGTATCCAGCTCGGCCATTTCGCGCGCAACCGGTGTACGTCGGTGCGGACCGAACTCGCCGAGGACGCGTCGCAGCTGCCACGCAGCCGGCTCGGTGGCTTCGAGTCGCAGGTGCGTGACCGGGTCGACGAGGTCGTCGCGGAGGTCGAGGACGGCGTCACCGCCCAGCTGACCGACGCGGCGGCGCACCTCGGCCTGACCGTCCCGCCGGTCCCGGCGGCGCCCGCCGGTCCGGAGATCGCGTCGCCGGCTCTGAAGTCACGACGGCTGGAGACGCAGTTGACGATGATCCTCGGCGCCGGCTTCGGGTTTACCGTGGCGCTCGCGGTTTCGCGCTTGTTCACCGACTCGGCGTCCGGCCCGACCATCGCCGGCCTGGTGACGGGCGGGCTGGTGGGGCTGGCGTTGACGGTGTGGGTGGTGGGGATTCGCGGAGTCCTGCAGGACCGGGCGGTGCTGGACCGCTGGGTCACCGACGTCGTCGCCACGCTGAGGTCGGCGCTCGAGGAACGGGTCGCGACGCGGGTGCTGGCCGCCGAGAGCGCGCTGACATCGGAGTTGAGCGTGCGCGACGAACGCGAGGCCGTCGCGGCTGCGCAGCGGCTGGCCGAAATCGACGCCGAACTGCGCGAGCACGCGGCGCAAACCGCGCGGGCAGCGGTGGTGCGGGACCAGCGGCTGCCGTCGCTGCAGCGGGCGCTGGACGCGGTGCGGGCCGAGTTATCCGCGGCGCGGCCGGCCGAAAGTGCCGAATTCTCTGATTGACGCGCGTCAACACCCGGTACCCGATCCATGAAAGCCCTGTGAAACAGCCTTCTGAATCGTTCTTGTGAGTGATCGGACACAGTCCCGGTTCGCCGCCGCGTTCTTACCCGCGATAACCTCGATATAGGGAAACCGCGGCGCCGCCTGTCCCCGTCTGGTGGCGCATACAGAGCCTCTGGCCTGGCAGCAACAGACACAGGAGATTTTCATGACCGCAGCGACCATCCCCGGTTTGGACACCGCACCGACAAAGCACAAGGGTCTGCTCGCCTGGGTACAAGAGGTCGCCGAGCTGACGCAGCCCGACCGCGTCGTGTTCACCGACGGCTCCGACGAAGAGAACGCCCGGCTGTGTGAGCAGCTGGTGGCGGCGGGCACGTTCACGAAGCTCAACGAGGACAAGAAGCCGAACTCGTACCTCGCGCTGTCCGATCCTTCCGACGTCGCACGCGTGGAATCGCGGACCTTCATCTGCACCGAGAAGGAAATCGACGCCGGCCCGACCAACAACTGGATGGATCCGGCCGAGATGCGCGGCATTCTGACGGACCTGTACCGCGGGTGTATGCGGGGGCGCACGATGTACGTCGTCCCGTTCTGCATGGGGCCGCTCGGTGCCGAGGATCCCAAGCTGGGCGTCGAGATCACCGACTCCGAATACGTCGTCGTGTCGATGCGGACGATGACCCGGATGGGCAAGGCCGCGCTGGACAAAATGGGCGACGACGGGTTCTTCGTCAAGGCGCTGCACTCGATCGGCGCCCCGCTGGAACCGGGTCAGAAGGACGTGCCCTGGCCGTGCAACGACACCAAGTACATCACCCACTTCCCGGAGACCCGCGAGATCATGAGCTACGGCTCGGGCTATGGCGGCAACGCACTGCTGGGCAAGAAGTGCTACTCGCTGCGGATCGCCTCGGCGATGGCCCACGACGAGGGTTGGCTGGCCGAGCACATGCTGATCCTCAAGCTCATCTCCCCGGAGAACAAGGCGTACTTCATCGCGGCGGCGTTCCCGTCGGCGTGCGGTAAGACCAACCTCGCGATGCTGCAGCCGACGATTCCGGGCTGGCGTGCCGAGACCATCGGCGACGACATCGCCTGGATGCGGTTCGGCAAGGACGGCCGCCTCTACGCCGTCAACCCCGAGTTCGGGTTCTTCGGCGTCGCGCCGGGCACCAACTGGAAGTCCAACCCGAACGCGATGAAGACCATCGAGGCCGGCAACACCGTCTTCACCAACGTCGCGCTGACCGACGACCACGACGTGTGGTGGGAGGGCCTCGAGGGCGAGCCCGATCACCTCATCGACTGGAAGGGCAACGACTGGATCCTTCGCGAGACGGAAAGCAAAGCCGCACATCCGAACTCGCGGTACTGCACCCCGATGTCGCAGTGCCCGACGCTCGCGCCCGAATGGGACGACCCGCAGGGTGTGCCGATCTCGGCGATCCTGTTCGGTGCGCGCCGCAAGACGACGGTGCCGCTGGTGACCCAGGCCCGCGACTGGCAGCACGGGGTGTTCATCGGTGCCACCATGGGCTCCGAGCAGACCGCCGCGGCCGAGGGCAAGGTCGGCACTGTGCGCCGCGACCCGATGGCGATGCTGCCGTTCCTCGGTTACAACGTCGGCGACTACTTCGCGCACTGGATCGACATCGGCAAGCAGTCCGACGAGTCGAAGATGCCGAAGATCTTCTTCGTCAACTGGTTCCGCCGCGGCGACGACGGCCGCTTCCTGTGGCCCGGCTTCGGTGAGAACAGCCGCGTGATGAAGTGGATCATCGACCGGATCGAAGGGCGCGCGAACGGGCGCACCACGCCGATCGGCACCGTGCCCACCGCCGGGGACCTCGATCTCGATGGCCTCGACGTCGACGCCGCCGACGTGGACCTCGCGCTGGAGGTCAACGTCGACGAGTGGCGTCAGGAGATCCCGCTGATCGAGGAGTGGTTCGAGTTCGTCGGCGAGAAGCTGCCCACCGGCATCAAGGACGAATTCGACGGGCTGAAGCACCGCCTCGAAGCGGAGTAACTTTCTGGCGCGAGCGTGCGTGTCTGCTTCGCGCCACGCCGAGAATACTGAGCACTTTACGCACGCTCGTGGCTGAGCGAGCGCGGCCGTCCGCCGAGACGGTAGTCGCCGGTCAAACGGATCGCCTCGCGTTGCTTACCGTGAGGCGAGCTCGGGCCTGATCGATCTGGTCGAATGTGTACGCGACCATTTCGGCCGTCGTCATCTGTCCGCCTGTGCGAGTGAGGGATTCGTAGGTCTCATCCCCCAGTGCGTCCTCTAGGTGGGTCGCTGCCGCCTCCAGTCCCGGATAGGCGGACCTGTTGAACGGTGAGTCGGCGAAGCCGCTGATCGTGGCGGCGGCTTCCCAGTGCCCGAGTTTGTCGAAAAGCGTGACCAGAGGGGCCAACGAGTTCTTGACAAGGAAGAAGTTGCCCGAGTCGTACTAGAAGCGGATGGACACCATCGCGTAATTCAGAGCATCGCCGGGCTCACCGCACATCGTCGCCAGAGCGGTCAACATGGCGGCGATGCTGGACTGGGTGTTACTGCTTCCGTTTTGCTGAGCGATCCGGAACCCGCGACGCAACGCCTCGTAGGCAACCGAGGGAGAACGCTCGCTGTGCGCGGTGCCGTATGCGAACAATGCCCACGCGGCAAGAGTCGGGTTGTCGGTGGCGTCACTCAACGCCAGCAGCTCGACTGACACCGCCGCCGCCTCGTCGACGGCGCCAGCCATCGTCAGCGCGAGCCTGAAGATCGCGCGGGTATGCATGTGGGCCTCCGGATGGCGCGCCATCACAATGCGGCACCAGTCCACCCACCGTTCAGTCTGTCCGATTGCGGCGTACGGGCTGGCGATCGCGGTGGGCCTTGATCGCCGTCTCCACGTCTGCAAGTTCCGCTCGGCGCCCGATGAAGCTGGTTACAGGTGGGCGCAAGTTACCCGGCGTCGAATCCAGTGTGTTCAGCGGTGGAAACTCCGCACGTAACCCTTCGGCTCGAAGCTGTGAAATGTCAACGGGTTTGGCAATGCCACGCAAGTGTCTCGGTCCCATAGGCACCAGATCGACATCACTGAGGAGTCCTGCGGTCGTACCGTCGAGCAGGATCTGACCGCCGTTGCCGGCAGACATCACCCGTGCCGCGCGATTGAGGACGGCGCCGAAGTAGTCGCCGTCGCGCAGTTCTGCCTCGCCGGTGGCGATGCCCATTCGCACGGGTAGTTCGAGGCTGCGTTGGGCAGTCACCGCCGCGTCGACGGCGTTTCGGGGCGAGGAGAACACCGCGCACACGCCGTCACCGCTGTGCTTGAACACCACGCCGTCAAGGGCTTCGATCGCATCCTTCAAAACGGCGTCGTGAGCCGCGAGCGCGGTCTGCATCGCGCGGGCATCGATATCCCACCGCCGGGTCGAGCCCTCAATGTCGGTGAACAAGAACGTGAGAACGCCCGACGGCAGGTCGGATGTCACTGTAAATCACCAGAACTCGCCAGATCAGCACACGCCCGGTCGATCTGCTCAAGAGCGTAGTCCGCGATCGAGGCATTGCTCATGTTCTTGCCGACGTCCGCGAGTGACTCGTAGGCGTGGTTGCCGAGCACCTCGCGAAGATGGGTTATGGCCGTGTCCAGTTCGGGGTAGTAGTCGCCGACGAAGGGCGATGTGCTGAACCCGCTCAGTGTGGCCGCCGCCTCGGAGTAGCCGAGGCGGTCGAGGTACGCGACGAGCACCGCCGTCGGTTGCGGCAGCAGGGAGTAATTGCCGGACGTGACGTAGTTGTGAATCGCCACGCCGAGAAGGTCGAACGCTTCGGAAGAATCTCCGTTCGCCACCGCCAGCCTGCATAGGTTCGACGCGAGATAGGTCTCGAGCAGTCGGTTGCCGCTCTTCTTCGCGATCTCCAGGCCGCGGCGGTTGGCCTCCAGTGCCGCAGCCTGATCGGTGTTCTGTCGGACCCAGGAGTACATGTTCAATGCCCAGCAGATCAAGGCCGGGTTGCCGGTGATCTCCTCGACCCTGCTCAGACTTTCTGACTCCGCCTGCGCCTCGTCAAGGCCATCGGCAATGCTCAGCGCGCTGACGAAGTAGCCGCGTGTGTAGATGTGCGGACCCGACTCGCGAGTGATCTTGTTGCGGCAGTAAGTGATCCAACGGTCGAGGTTGCCTTCCATGCCGAAGTGGCCGGCGAGTTCAGCGTCTATCTCGAACGGGATCGCGTCGTAGCGATCACGCTCGATCGCCGTCAATCCGGCCCTTGCGTACGCGAACCCCTCATCGATTCGGCCGCCCATCGCGCATCTGGCCGCCATTGCATACAGCTGTGCGAGCCTTCGGTGATCCACCGCCTTGGCGGGCCCGACCAGTTCCTCGGCCCACGCGACGGACTCCATCTGTTCGACCCAGAACCCGAGGATCGACGAATAAACGGCGATCGGGGCGGCGATATCGAGATTACCGTGGTCGGCGGCCCACCGGAACGCGGTGCGCAGATTCGGCAGTTCGAGAGCGAACCACGAATAAACCTCGCGCTGCCGCGGACCGTCCCACAGTGCGAGAACGTCGCTTTCTCGGTCGGCGAAGTAGCGGGCATGTGCTTCACGCGCCGCTTCAGCCTGGCCCGACACGACGAGCTGTTCCTCGCTGAATTGCCGGATAGTCTCCAGCATCGAGAATCGTGAATGCGCCGCGGATCTGTCGGCGACCAGAAGCGACTTCCGGGTTAGGGCGTCGAGCAGGTCCAGAGCGGCGAACTCGTCGTCGGAGCCCGCCACCGCGGACGCTTCCGCAACGTCGAACCCACCGGCGAACACCGAACACCTTGTCAGCATATCCTTTTCGCGATCGTCGAGTAGATCAAAGGACCACTGAACCGCATGGCGCAACGTCTGATGACGTTCCAGCCCGCGCCTGGAGCCGACCAGGAGCCGGAACCGGTCATCGAGTCGATCCCGTACATCGACGACGGTCATGGACTGCAGGCGCGAGGCGGCCAGCTCGATCGCCAATGGAATGCCATCCAGCCGTCGGCAGAGGTCGACCACCACCTCCACCTCAGCGGGCATCAGTGAAATGCCCGGTGCGACAGCGCAAGCGCGCTCCAAGAACAGCGCCACCGCCGCCGAGTCGGTGCCCGTACGCACATCCAGCGACGGCACCGGCCAGAGTTGCTCGTCGGGCAGACGCAGACCTTCACGACTGGTCGCCAGGACTTTCACCGTCGACGACTGCGTGAAGACCGTTTCGATCATCGCGGCTGCCGCATCCAAGACGTGTTCACAATTGTCGAACAGCAGAAGCCGGGAACGCCCTTCGAGCGCTGCAGCCACGCTTTCGGCGACGGTCAGTCCCGGCTGCTGCGCAATACCCAGGACGGCTGCAACCGCCTCGGGCACCGTGGCGGGATCGCTGACGGTCGCAAATTCGATCACCCACACACCGTCCGGGAAATCGTCAGTGGATAGAGCGGCCACCTCCAGGCTGAGCCGCGTCTTGCCGACTCCCCCGACGCCGGTCAAGGTCACCAGCCGATGCGCCTTCAAGGCCGCTTTCAGGTCGTCGAGTTCGTCCTCGCGCCCGACGATCTTTGTGGTGGGTGTGCGCAGGTTACCCAGCGTGCGGTCGAGTGTCCGCAATGGCGGGAATTCGGTACGTAGGCCGGGGGCAAGCACCTGGAAGACTTCCACCGTCTTGGTGATGTCACGTAAGCGCTTCGATCCGAGCGGTCTCAGCTCGATGTCGGCGAGAAGACCGGCGGTAGTGCCATCCAGCAGGACTTGTCCGCCGTGGCCGGCTGCCATCAAGCGTGCGGTGCGATTGAGCACCGCGCCGAAGTAGTCGCCGCCACGGCACTCCGCCTCACCGGTCGCAATACCCATCCGCACCGGCAAGCGTAGCTGCCGTTGCACAACCACCGCCGTGTCGACCGCGGCGCGCGGGGAAGAAAACGCCGCGCAGATGCCGTCGCCGGTGTGCTTGAACAGCCAGCCGTCGTGCGACTCGATGGCACCCCGCATCACCTCATCGTGCGCCGCCAACGCCGAGCGCATCGCCTCCGCGTCCGTCTCCCACCGGCGGGTAGACCCTTCGACATCGGTGAAGAGAAACGTCACAATGCCTGACGGAGCGGCGTGCATGGTCATCCGTTACTTGAACTCGCGAGCTTGGCGCGCGCCAGCGCGATCTGCTCCAGTGCGAACTGCACCGTGGCTGCGTTGCCCATCGCTGCGCCATCACGGGCCAACTCTTCGAACGTCGAATCGCCGAGGACTGAACGCAAGTGTTCGACGGCCGCGGCGAGTTCTGGGTACGCGTGCTCGGACATCGGAGTGGCCGCCCTACCGGCCAGCCGCGCAGCCGGCTCATACAGCTGCAGCTGATCAAAGAGGACCGTGAGGACCGCCAAGGGGCTGTCGATCAGCGAGAAACTGCCGGCGTCATAACGAATCTGAGTCGCAAGAGCCAAGTTGTCCAAGGCGTCGAGCGGCCGTGCCTGACGGACGGCGAGCATGGCGAGCGCGAGCGAGGTGAACGACACATTCTGTTTGCTTCCGCTGTCCTGTGCGATCTTCAGCGCCCGACTCTGCGCCGCGTAGGCGGCGGCCGGGTCGCTGTAGCGCCGCGCCACCCCGTATGCGAACAGTGCGAAGCTGGTCCGCTGCGGATTTCCCTCCGCCTCCGCCACCGCGGGCAAGTCCTCGGATTCCTCGATGGCTTCGTCGAGGTGATCCGAGATCGCAAGCGAGGCGACGAGTGCGCTTCTGGCGTAGACGTGAGTTCCGTTGTCGCGTGCAATAACTTTGCGGCATATTTCACTCCAGACCTCGGGGTCGCCGAGTGCGGCGTAGAAACCGCCCATCGTGCATTCGAAGTCGAATGGAACGGGCTCGTAGCGACCGCTGTCGAGCGCCGATAGAGCGGCCCGCGCATATACCGTTGCATCGTCGAATCGTCCGGTGGTGTAACACCACGTGGCGAACACATACAGCTGTGCCAACCGTGGATGGTCCGCCTCCTCTGCGGCAGGAAGGAGGGCCTCGCTCCACGAGAACGGCTCGTGGATTTCGGCGATCAGGCCGATCGAGGCCGAGGGGACGACGATGGCCGCGGCCGTGTCGAGGTCGTGTGCGTCTACCGCCCAACGAAACGCGGTGCGCAGGTTCGCCAGCTCGGTGTCTAACCAGGCGTAGGCCTCTCGTTGGCGCGGACCGTCCCACAGCGCGAGCACGTTGGATTCCTGCGCAGCGAAGTAGCGGGCATGCGCATCGCGTGCGGCATCGGCGGCCCCATCTGCGACGAGCTGGGCCTCGGCGAACCGACGGATCGTCTCCAGCATGGAGAACCGCGTCCGGCCCGCTGACCGGTGGGCCCCCAGGAGCGACTTCCGTACCAGGGCATGGAGCAGATCCAGCGTCGCCATATCGTCGTCGGATCCGCTCACGGCGCACGCGCCGGCGAGCTCGAATCCAGCTGCGAACACCGAACACCGATTGAGAAGTGATTTCTCGTTTGCGCCGAGTAGATCGTAGGACCACTGCACGGCTTGGCGAAGCGTCTGGTGCCGATCCAGACCTCGCCTCGATCCGACGAGCAGTCGGAATCTGTCGTCGAGGCGGTCGCGAATCTCGTCGACGGTCATGGATTGCATTCGCGAGGCGGCGAGTTCGATCGCCAGGGGGATTCCGTCGAGACGACCACAAATCTCGGTGATCACATCGTCATCGTCATCAAGGGCCACGCCGGGAGCCACCGCCAGCGCCCGCTCGGCGAACAACGTTGCGGCGCTTGACTGGATATCTAGCGGCGGGACAGGCCACAGCTGTTCTCCGGCCAGGCCCAAACCCTCGCGGCTCGTCGCGATCACTTTCACCGCCGTTGAGGCGGCGAGGATCCCCTCGATGATGTCGGCCGCCGCGTCCAGCACGTGCTCGCAGTTGTCGAAAAGTAAGAGCCGCGACCGACTCTCGAGCGCGAATGCGACGCTGTCCGTCACAGTCAGTCCGGGCTGTTGGACGATGCCGAGAGCAGCCGCCACCGCGTCGGGCACGGCCGTGGGGTCCCCGACTGCGGCCAAGTCGATCAACCATGCACCGTCGGGGAAGGACTCGGCCGAAATCGCCGCCAACTCGACCGCCAGGCGGGTCTTGCCCACCCCGCCGACGCCGGTCAGCGTCAGCAGTCGGTGACTTTTCAGCGTCGTTTCCAGTTCCGCCAGTTGCGCCTCGCGTCCGATCAGGTTGGTAGCCGGCGCCCTGAGATTTCCCGGCGTCTCTTCGAGATTCCGCAGCGAGGGGAATTGGGCACGCAGCCCGGGCGCAGAGACTTGGAGCACTTCTACGGGTTGTGCGATGTCACGCAACCGCCGAATTCCCAAGCCGATAAGGTCGATCCCGCGGACAAGACCCGCAGTGGTTCCGTCCAGCAGAACCTGACCACCGTGCCCGGCCGCCATCAGCCGCGCAGTGCGATTCAGCACCGCCCCGAGATAGTCGCCTTCACCGCACTCCGCCTCCCCGGTGGCGATCCCCATCCGCACGGGTAGTTCCAGGCTCCGTTGAGCGGCGATCGCCGCGTCGACTGCGGCTCCCGGCGATGCGAACGCGGCACAAACGCCGTCGCCTGTGTGCTTGAACAGCCAACCGCCGTACGACTCCACCGTGCGCCGCAACGTATCGTCATGGGCGGCCAGAGCGCGCCGCATTTCTCCGGCGTCAGCTTCCCAACGCCGGGTCGACCCCTCGATGTCGGTGAACAAGAACGTGACGACCCCGGTCGGCACCGCTTTCTGTCCGCCATTCATCCGGCCGCACCGCCTTTTCCTGCGGATTGATGGTAAGTCGGCGGACTCGGTAGCGGACGGATTCGACCACTTGACACCTGTCAACTCGACGCATCGTAGAGTCAGCCCATGCAGATCCGCGAACATGCCGAGGCCACGCCCGACAAGCCCGCCGTCATCATGCATCCCAGCGGCACCGTCGTGACGTTCGGTGAGCTCGAGGCGCGCGCCAACAGGTTGGCGCATCACTTCCGGCAGGCCGGCCTCGTCGAGGGCGACACCGTGGCGATGCTGATGGAGAACAACGAACACTTTCACGCCGTGATGTGGGCGGCGCGGCGCAGCGGTCTCTACTACGTGCCGATCAACACGCATCTGACCGCGGCCGAGGTGGCATACATCATCGACAACAGCAACGCCAAGGCGATCATCGGCTCGGCGGCACTGCGCAACACGCTCGAGGGCCTCGGTGGCGAGTTGCCCCGTGGTCTACCCGAGTTGCTGATCATCGCCGACGACGGCCTCGAGGGCTGGCAGCGCTATCCCGAATGTGTTGCCCAACATGCCTATACACCGATCGCCGACGAGGTCGAGGGCGACCTGCTGCAGTACTCGTCGGGCACCACCGGTCGGCCCAAAGGCATCAAGCGCGAACTGCCACATCTTTCGCCCGCGGAGGCGCCCGGATTGATGACCATGCTCGTATCCGTGTGGATGCAGCCGAATTCGGTGTATCTGAGCCCGGCACCGCTCTACCACACGGCACCGTCGGTGTGGTCGATGACCGTGCAGGCTGCCGGATACACGACCGTCGTGATGGAGAAGTTCGACCCCGAAGGCGCGCTGGACGCCATTCAGCGTTACGGCGTCACGCACGGCCAGTTCGTCCCGGTGATGTTCACCCGGATGCTCAAACTGCCCGAGGCCGTGCGTAGTTCGTACGACGTGTCCAGCCTCGAGCGGGTAATCCACGCCGCGGCGCCGTGCCCCGTCCAGATCAAGAAGCAGATGATCGACTGGTGGGGGCCGATCATCGACGAGTACTACGCCTCCTCCGAGGCGCACGGGTCGACGCTGATCAGCGCCGAGGACTGGCTGGCTCATCCCGGTTCCGTCGGCAAGGCGATGACCGGCACCCTCCACATCTGCGACGAGGACGGCAACGAACTGCCTCCCGGTGAGCCGGGTGAAATCTACTTCGAGGGCGGAACGGCGTTCGAGTACCTCAACGATCCCGACAAGACCGCGCAGTCGCGCCACGGCCGCGGCTGGACGACGGTCGGCGACATCGGCTATGTCGATGAGGAAGGCTTTCTGTACCTCACCGACCGCAGGCACCACATGATCATCTCGGGCGGTGTGAATATCTACCCACAGGAAGCCGAGAATATGTTGGTGACGCACCCGAAGGTGTTGGACGCGGCGGTGTTCGGTGTTCCCGACGACGAAATGGGGCAGCGGGTCCACGGTGTGGTGCAAACCGTGGATCCTGCCGATGCTGCCCCCGAGTTCGGTGAGGAGCTGATCGGGTGGCTGCGGGATCGACTGGCGCACTACAAATGTCCGCGGTCGATCTCCTTCCAGGAGCAGCTGCCGCGCACCGACACCGGCAAGCTGTACAAGCAAGAACTGATCGAGAAGCATTCGTGACGCAAGTCGAGTTGGCAGCGGGCATCGTCATCGCGGTTGAATCGCCAACCGACGACGCCACTTTCACGCTGAGCGCCGACGACGCCGACGACCGGCGGGTGATCACCGTCGCGTCGGTGTCCGACGCGCTCGACGAACTTCGGGAGCGGTGTGCCCGATGGCCGCACGCCGCGGGCATCTGCGACGACGTTCTGCGCGCCGTCGACCCAGCCGCGCCGGCGTTCGCCGGCGTCATCACCGAGTCGCTGGCGTACTCGACCCTGCAGTCGGGTCCGGAGTTCGTCCGCTGGCATGCCGAACGGGGTCCCGCGCAGGTTCCCGAGATCGCCGATCCTGTCGTGGCCGAACGGGACGAGGGCACTCTGTATGTGAGGTTCAACCGCCCGGCCCGGCACAACGCATTCTCCACCGATGCGCGCGCCGCGCTGCTGGATGCGCTGGAGGTGGCACGGCTCGACCCGTCGGTCACCGAGGTGATCCTGTCGGGCAACGGCCCGTCGTTCTGCAGCGGCGGCGATCTCGCCGAGTTCGGTAGCTTCGTCGACCCGGTCAGCGCGCACTTCGCCCGCACGCGCCACAGCCCGGCGCTGGTGCTCGCCGAACTGAGCGCCAGGCTGGGGGAGCGGTGCCGCGCGGCGGTGCACGGTCAGGTGCTGGGAAGCGGATTGGAGATGGCAGCGTTCTGCGGGCACATTCAGTCGAGCGCCGACGCCGTCTTCGGGCTTCCCGAGCTCGGCCTCGGGTTGATTCCGGGCGCTGGCGGCACCGTCAGCGTCACCCGCCGCATCGGCCGGTGGCGGACGGCGTATCTGGTGTTGTCCGGCGAGACCATCGACCCGCCAACCGCGCTGCGGTGGGGCCTCATCGACGCGATCGCGTGATTTCGGTGCGCTACAAACCGCCCAGCGATCTGTAGCGCGCCGAAACCCCCTGAATCAGATGCCGCCCCGCGCCACCAGCTGCGCGGCGATGACGTTGCGCTGAATCTCGTTGGTGCCTTCGCCGACGATCATCAGCGGCGCGTCGCGGAAATACCGTTCGACGTCGTACTCCGTGGAATAGCCGTAGCCGCCGTGAATACGGACCGCGTCGAGCGCGATCTCCATCGCGACCTCGGAGGCGAACAGCTTCGCCATCCCCGCCTCCATATCGCAGCGCTCGCCGCTGTCGTAGCGCTCGGCGGCGTAGCGCGTCAGTTGGCGCGCGGCGGTCAGCTTGGTCGCCATGTCGGCCAGGTAGTTGCCGACGGACTGGTGCTTCCAGATCGGCTGGCCGAAGCTTTCGCGCTCCTGGGCATAGCGCAGTGCGTCCTCCAAGGCGGCAGTCGCCACCCCCAGTGCCCGTGAGGCCACCTGAATACGGCCTGTCTCAAGGCCTTTCATCATCTGCGCGAAGCCCTTGCCCGGTTCGCCGCCGAGAATCGCCGATGCGGGCACGCGGCAGTCCTCGAACGCCAGCTCGCACGATTCGACGCCCTTGTAGCCCAGCTTCGGCAGATCACGCGACACCGACAAGCCGGTCGTACCCTGCTCGACGAGCACCACCGAGATGCCCTTGTGCCGCGGCGTGGCCGCAGGATCGGTCTTGCACAACAGCGCGATCAACCCCGACCGCCGCGCATTCGAGATCCACGTCTTCGACCCGTTGATCGCCAGGCCACCGCCTTCAGACGGCAACGCGGTCGTCGACATGTTCTGCAGATCCGATCCGCCGCCCGGTTCGGTCAGCGCCATCGTGGCGCGCACTTCCCCGGTGGCCATCGCCGGCAGGTAGCGCCGCTTCTGGTCCTCCGTGCCGAACAGCACGAGCAACTTGGCGACCACGGTGTGCCCGCCCATCGCCCCGGCCAGGCTCATCCAGCCGCGCGAGAGCTCCTGGGTCACCTCGACATAGCAGGGCATCGACACGGGTGAACCGCCGTACTCCTCGGGGATCGCCAGACCGTAGATGCCGATCTGCTTCATCTGCTCGATCCACGCCTCGGGATATTCGTCGGCGTGTTCGACGTCACGCACGCGGGGCTTGACCTCGCGGTCCACGAACGCCCGGACGGTGGCGACCAGCATGGTTTCTTCGGCATCCATACGGACAGTTTGTACGATCGGATTTCGTGACCGGTCCCTACTTCGACGAGCTGCAAGTGGGGCAGGTCTTCGACACCGCACCCTCGATGACATTGACCGCAGGCGCGGCGGCCGTGCACCAGTCGATCGTCGGGGATCGCCTCCGCCTCGCACTGGACGGTGAGCTCGCGATGGCCGTCACCGGGGCGACCGGCCCGCTGGCGCACCCGGCGTTGGTGTGCGATGTGGCGATCGGCCAGACCACCCTGGTGACTCAACGGGTCAAGGCCAACCTGTTCTACCGGGGACTGGTCTTTCACCGGTTCCCTGTCATCGGCGACACGCTGTTCACCCGAACCGAAGTGGTCGGACTGAAAGAGAACTCGGCCAGGCCTGGGCGTGCGCGGGCCGGTTTGGCGGCCTTGCGGATGACCACCGTCGACCAACTCGGCCGCCTGGTGCTCGACTTCCACCGGTGCGCGATGCTGCCGCTGCGCGAGGGAGCCGGCGGCACCGGCCACGCCGACGACCTGGCGGCGATCGGGGTCGAGAGCCTGCCCACGCCCGACCCGACCGCGGGCTGGGACGCCGAGGCCTACCGCGCCAACGTCCAAGGCGCCGAGTTCGACGCGGGGCTCGCTGGCACAGTGCTGCACAGCACCGCCGACGTGGTGAGCAGCGCCGCCGAGCTGGCCCGGCTGACCTTGAACATCGCTGCGACGCATCACGATTGGCGGGTCAACGAGCAGAGGTTGGTGTACGGCGGGCACACCATCGGGCTGGCGCTGGCCCAGGCGACCCGGTTGCTGCCCAACCTCGTGACGGTGCTGGGCTGGCAGTCCTGTGACCACACCGGGCCGGTGTACGAAGGGGACACCCTCTACAGCGAGTTGCATGTCGAGCGCGCGGAGCCGCTGCCGGACGGCCGCGGCGTGCTGACGCTGCGGTCGCTGGTGTACGCGGTCGGTCAGCCGGACCGCGAGGTGCTCGACTGGCGGTTCAACGCGCTGCAGTTCTGAGCGGTTCCCACCCCGCGGTCCTCCCGCTTTCACAGAAGTCGACAATGGAGAACGTGGCGTCGTCGTGGTTGACCGTCCCCAGCGCCGCGCTCGAACGGGCGCGGCGGCTCGCAGACGCCTTCGAGACGTTCACCGGCGTCCCGGTCGACGCCGCCGAGTTGGTCGGGGGGCGCGCCGCGCTGTTGGGCTTGTCACCAGACGGGCGCGTGTCGGCGGGCGGTGCGACGCGCCTTCTGCAGAGCCGCGACGGCTGGTGTGCGCTCACGCTGGCGCGGCCCGAGGATATTGCCGCCGTCCCCGCGCTCGTGGCCGCCGACAGGGTGGACGAGCCCTGGCCGGCCGTGCAGGACTGGGTCGCGGGTAACGACGCCGTCGATGTGGCCGAGCGCGCCCGTCTGCTTGGGCTGCCGGTCGCTGCGCTCGCCGAGACACCCGCCGAGCCGTCGCGGGTGTACCCCTTCGGCGCGGGCACCGCGACACGCGGGCCGGCGGGCCTGCTGGTCGCCGACCTGTCCGCGATGTGGGCGGGCCCGCTGTGTGGGCAGTTGCTGTCACGGGCGGGCGCGATCGTGGTGAAGGTCGAGAGCGCCGCCCGGCCCGACGGCGCGCGCCGCGGACCCCAACCGTTCTTCGACTGGATGAACACCGGAAAACTCTCCTACGAAGTAGATTTCGATGAGCCCGCCGGACTGCGCGCGCTGCTCACCGCCGCCGATGTGGTGATCGAGTCGTCGCGGCCCGCCGCATTGATTCGCCGGGGGTTGGCGCCGACGGACATACCGCCGCGGGACGGCCGGGTGTGGCTGCGTGTCACCGGCCACGGCACCGACGGCGACCGCGCGAACTGGGTGGCCTTCGGCGACGACGCGGCCGTGTCGGGCGGCCTTGTTTGTGGCGCTCCCGATGATCCGGCGTTCTGCGGCGACGCGATCGCCGACCCGCTGACGGGTCTGGAGGCGGCGTTGGCCGTGGTGCAGTCGTTGCGCAGCGGCGGCGGCGAGTTGATCGAGATGTCGATGGCCGCCGTGGCCGCCACCTATGCCGAGTTGCCGCGCGAGGACCAATCCCCCTGCGCCATAACCCCGCAACCATCACAACCGGCGGCACCGCTCGGCGCGGACAACGAGGAAGTCGAGGAACTGATCCGACAGCGACGGTTCGTGCCTTGTTGATTGCGCGGGCGACTCTGCTCGACGGCGCAGGCGTCGACATCCGTGTCGCAGAACAGATCACTGCCGTCGAACAGACTCTCGCACCGCTTCCCGGTGAGCAGGTCTACGACGCCGCCGGCCGGACCGTCATCCCTGGCCTGCACGATCATCACGTCCATCTGCTGTCCGCCGCCGCGGCTCTGAGGTCGGCGCGGGTCGGTCCGGCGGAGGTGCGCAACCGGGCGGAGCTCGCCCGGGTGCTCGCGACGGCGCACGTCGGCGCCGACGGCTGGGTCAGGGCGGTGGGTTACCACGAGGCGGCCGCGGGGCGGCTCGACCGCGACGTGCTGGACGAGGTGTCGCCGCCGGTGCCGGTGCGCGTACAGCATCGCAGCGGTGTGCTGTGGACGCTGAACTCGGCCGGCCTGGCACGCGTCGGGATGGTCGATCATCCCGACGGACGGTTACGCAGCGCCGACCGATCCTGGTCGGATACGTTGCAGCGCAACGACACCGGACTGGCCGAGGTGAGCGCGAGGCTCAGCGGCTTCGGTGTCACCGGCGTCACCGACGCGACACCGGACCTCGAAGTCGGCGACATCGTCAGGCTTCTGGAGTCACATCGCACCAGAGGGGTGCGGCAGCGTATCCACTGCCTGGCGCCCGGTAAGCGGATTTTGCACGACCTCGACCTCGACCTCGACGAGCTCACCGCGTGGATCTGCGAACGGCACGCGGACGGTGCGCCCGTCGCCGTGCATTGTGTGACCGCCGCACAACTCGTCATCACGCTTTCGGCGCTGCGCGCAACTGGAACACACCCCAAAGACCGCATCGAGCACGCCTCCGTGGTCCCCGACGAGAGCCTCGCGGCCCTCGCCGAAAGCGGGGTGACCGTGGTGACGCAGCCCAACTTCGTCGCCGAGCGCGGGGATCAGTACCTCGCGGACGTGCCCGCCGCCGAACACCACGAGCTGTGGCGGGTCGCTTCTCTGGTCCAGGCGGGGGTGCCTATCGCGCTGTCGACCGATATGCCGTTCGGCGCCGGCGACCCGTGGGCGACCGTCCGTGCCGCGGTTCACCGCGTCACGGGCAATGGCACGGTGCTGGGCGCCGACGAACGCATCGCGGCCCCGGAGGCGCTGAGCATGTTCTTCGGCACGGGCGAGGATCCGTTGCGGCGCCGGGCCGTCGCGCCCGGCCAACCGGGCGATCTCGCGGTGCTGGCGCCACCAGCCGACGAAGCGGTCGAAACGCTGGCGTCCGACATGGTAGCCGCTACCGTGATCGCCGGCGAGGTCGTGTTCGAACGCGGGTGACTCAGGCCGCGGCGGGCGCCAGCGCTCGCTGCAGCATCGCGCACTGGCTGTCGAAGAACCGTTGCGAGACCGAAGCTTTCGGTGCGATACCGTCGAATCCGTGGAAGGCACCCTCGACGACCTCGACGTCGCACGGCACCCCCGCGGCCCTGAGTCGTTCGGCGTAGGCGAGGTCTTCGTCGTGGAAGAGGTCCAGTGTTCCCACCCCGATCCAGGCCGGCGGGAGGTTGGCGAGGTTCGCCCGGCGGGCGGGCACCGCCACTGCGGGGTCGGCGTCGCCGAGATAGACCGACCAGCCGAACTTGTTGCTCGACCTGTTCCACAGGCGATGTCCGGGCTTGTCGAGATCACGGCGATCGACGGTGCGGTCATCGAGCATCGGATAGACCAGCAACTGGGCGGCCAACGCCACGTCGCCACGATCGAGCGCCACCTGCGCCAGCGATGCCGCCAAGCCGCCGCCCGCACTGGCTCCGCCGATCGCGACGCGATCAGGATCCACCGTCGGCAGCGCCGCCAGCCAGGTCAAGGCCGAATAGCAGTCGTCGATCGCCGCTGGGTACGCATGCTCGGGCGCCAACCGGTAGTCGACAGAGGCGACCGTGACGCCGAGGCGCCGTACTAACCGCCGGCACAGTTGGTCGTCCTGCCCGGGGTGCCCGATGACGAAACCCCCGCCGTGAATCCACAGAAGCGCGGGACCCTGGCCCGTGTGACCGGTGGGCCGGTACAACCAAACGTCGACACCCGAAGGCAAGGTCAGCGCCTCCACGTCGCGAGGAACCCGCCGCCACATCCGCCGTGTGATCATTCGGACTATGGGCAGCGTCACGGGGGTGATCACCTGCTTGGGAGCGAGGCTGGCGGCGCGGCGCAGATCGGGATGGAAGTGACTCGGCGGCATCCGACAAGTATTACCTGACCGGCGTCGGCCGACGCCGTCCATTGTTTACACAATGCGAATTGTATAAACTCGTGCTGTCGTTACGGTGGCAGGAGAAGCGGATGCACACGTTGGCACTGGATGTCGCCCTGGAGCGAGAGCATCACGAAATCGACCGCGCCATCGAAACCTTTGTCGAGGGCCTTCCGGATGGCAGCGCGCGACCCGACCTGCTCATTGCGGCGCTCGAAACGCTGCGTCGCCACATCTATCTCGAAGAGAGCATGCTGTTTCCGCCGATCCGCGAGGCCGGGATGACGATGCCGATCTTCGTGATGATGCGGGAGCACGGCGAACTGTGGCGAACCATGGACGCCCTGGCAACCCTGCTCGCCGGTGATGCCGACATCGGCTCACTCGAGGACGCATGCGGTCTGCTGCTGGCTCAACTGCACCAGCACAATTCCAAAGAGGAACCGATCGTCTACTCCCACATCGACACCGATCTCCCCGCGCAGGCCCGCGCAGAGCTGTCCCGGTTCCTGGAGACGGGTCAGATGCCCGACGGATGGCTATGCCGGCACGCCGGGGAATGAGTGCCGATGGTGGTAATGGAGGAGGCATCATGCGCGTCGTAGTGGACCGAGACCGCTGTGAGGGAAATGCGCTCTGCGTGAAGTACGCGCCGGGGGTGTTCGAGCTCGACGACGACGACTACGCCGTAGTAATGGTCGACCCGGTGCCGCCCGAGCTGGAGGCGCACGCCGAGAAGGCCATCGCCGAGTGCCCGCGCGCGGCACTGTCCCGGAAGGACTGAGGGTGTGACGGCGGTGATTGCCGGGCGCCGCGAGGAGGTGCTGGCTACGCTGCGCGGCGCCGGCAGGCCGATGAGCATCAACGAGATCGCTGAGCAGCTGTCGATCCACCCCAACACCGCGCGTTTTCATCTCGAAGCACTGACCAAGCGGGGACGCGTCAACAGGGTCAAACCCAGCCGCACTAAACCGGGCCGACCACCTCTGATGTTCCGGGTGGCGACGGGCATGGACCCGGACGGTCCCCGTGACTACCGGATGTTGGCGCTCGTGCTGGCCGACGCCCTCGCGCGCCAGCGCGACCCGCAGGAGCGGGCGGTCACGGCCGGCCGCGAGTGGGCCAGAACCGCGGCCGTCGCCCATGACGCCGACGTCGTACGGGACCGCGAGCAGGCCGTCGACCGACTCACCGATCTGCTCGCCGAGTTGGGATTTGCTCCCGAAAGGCGTTCGGGTGATACCGAAATCGGCGAGATCGGACTGCACAATTGCCCGTTCCTCGAGGTGGCGGAGAGCCGCCGCGACGTGATCTGCCCCGTACATCTGGGCCTCATGCAAGGCGCATTGGCGGCCTGGGATGCGCCGGTCAACGTCGACGCCTTGATACCGTTCGCCGAACCGGGTCTCTGTACTGCCAATCTGAAACCGAGAGGGCGAGTTTCGTGACTGTCGCACATGCGATCGCAATCGCGGTCACCTTCTTGTGGCTGGGCATGGTGATCGCGATCTCCTTCGTCGAGGCCCCGCTGAAGTTCCGGGCACCGGGGGTTTCCCTACAGGTCGGCCTCGGTATCGGCCGACTGGTGTTCCGCGCGCTCAACAGCATCGAAGTCGCGCTGGCCCTGGTTCTGGTGATCGCCGTCGCGATCGAGCGGCCGTCGCCGACCGTCGTCATCGCGGTCGGCGTGGTCGTCGTCGCGTTGGCCGCTCAGCTGGTGGCGGTCCGGCCCGCACTGAACCGGCGCTCGGACGCCGTACTTTCGACACCGCCGGGGCAAGCGCCAGCGGGTCGGTCCCGCGTCCACTACGTCTACGTCGCGCTCGAAGCGGTGAAGGTCGTCGCGCTGATCGTCGGCGGAGTTGCCCTGCTGGCCTGACTATTTCAGCAGCGGGTCCCGCGGCAGACCCAGGATCCGTTCGGCGATCGTATTGCGTGTGATCTCCGAAGTCCCGCCCGCGATGGTCATCGCCCGGTTGCCGAGGTAGGCCTGCGTCAGCGTCGGGGCCTGCCCGACGACCGCCGCCGATCCCGCCAACTCCATGGCCAGTTCGGTCATCCGCTGGCCGGACTCGGCAACCAGCAGCTTGGTCACGTTGCCCTCGGGGCCCGGCTCCGAGCCCGCGATCGCCCGGGTCACCCGGCGCAGGTTCAGCAGGCGCAGCGTGTGCATCTCCGCGATGACCTCGCCTGCCCGCCGCACGTAGTTCGGCCGCGTCTCGGCGGGCGCGTTATCGAGCAGCTTGACCAGGTCCCCGGCGGTGAAACCGGTCGTTCCGCCGGAGCCGCCGCCGATCGAGATGCGCTCGTTACCCAGGGTCGCGCGGGCCACCAGCCAGCCCTTGTTCACGTCACCGACCACATCGGCGTCGGGTACGAAGACGTCGTCGAAGAAGACTTCGTTGAAATGCGCGTGGCCGGTAAGGCCCCGAAGCGGGTTCACCGTCACGCCAGGCGCTTTCATGTCGATCGCCATCATCGTCACGCCCGCGTGTTTGGGCGCGTCGGGATCGGTGCGGACCGTGGCCAAGCCCCACTGACACAGATGGGCCAGGCTGGTCCACACCTTCTGACCGGTCACCCGCCAGCCACCGTCGACCTTCTTCGCCGACGTCCGCACCGCCGCGGCGTCCGAGCCCGCCCCGGGTTCGGAGAACAGCTGGCACCACATCACCTCGCCGCGCAGCACCGGCTCGACCCATCGCTCGCGCTGGTCGTCAGTACCCGCCTGCGCGATGGTCAGCGTCACCCAGCCGGTGATGCCCATGTCCGGCCGCTCGATGTCGGCGAATTCCTCCTCGATGACCAACTGTTCGAGCACCTCGGCGGCGCGTCCCCACGGCCTGGGCCAGTGTGGCACCAGGTAACCGGAGTCGACGAGGAAGTCACGGCGCTTCTCTTCGGGCAGGGAGCGGAGCTTCGCGACCGCCTCACGTGCCTCCTCCCGGAACTGCTCGGCCTCAGGCGGCAGCGTGAACGAGGCGCCGTGCGCCCGCCCGCTGCGCTGCGCCTCCAGGATGTCGGTGAGCGGGTCACCGGCCTCGGCCGTCAACGCGGCGAGCGTGCGAGCACGCCTCAGATAGAGGTGGGCATCATGCTCCCAAGTGAAACCGATTCCGCCGTGCAGCTGAATATTGTTCTCCGCGTTGAAGATCTGTGTGCGGATCGCATGCGATGCTGCGACGGCGGCGGCGAACCACGCGCCGTCCAGATCGTCGGCGCGGGCGGCGTCCCACGTCGCGGCCGCCGTCTCCTCGGCGTTGACGAGCATGTTGGCGGCGTGGTGTTTGACTGCCTGAAAGGTGCCGATCGTGCGGCCGAACTGCTCACGCACCTTGGCGTACTCGACGGCCATCTCCATGCTCGCCCAGCTCACGCCAACCGCTTCGGCCGAGGCGAGAACGCGAAACACCGTACGCGCCTTGCGTGCTGCGCTACGCAGCACGCGACCCTCGGCAACCGTCACACCCTTCAGCTCGACGGAGCCGAGGCTGCGTGAGGTGTCCATCGGTTCGAGGGTGGTGATCGTGACGCCGTCGGCCGCGGCGTCGACCACGACTACGTCGTCGCCGGCGACGATGACCAGCACGTCCGCATCGGGCGCGCCCAACACCGCGGGGCTCGCACCGGTCACGACCAAATCGGAGCCGATCGTCACGCTGCCCGACACTGCGAGCGCGCCGACCGCGCTGCCGTCTGCCAGTCCCGGAAGAAGTTCGGCGCGAACCGAACCCGGCGCACAGCGGTCGATCACCGCCGCGGCGGCCACGCTCGGCAGGAAAGGGCCGGGACACAGTTCACGGCCCTGCGCTTCCAGCACCACCGCCAGTTCCGCAAGGCCGAACCCCGAACCGCCATGCTCCTCGGCGACGGCCAACCCGGTCCATCCGAGGTCCGCCGCGGCCGACCAGATCTCGGCGGGATGCGATGAGCCGCCGTCCAGTGTCGCGCGGGCGGCCGCCCGGCTGTTGACACGGTTGAGCTGGCCGAACGCCGCATCGGCCAGGTCGACGTGCTCTTCGGTGATGGCAAGCGCTGACTTACTCACAGTGGAAGTCCTCTTCGAAAAGGTTCACGGTCGCCAAGTCACGCTAGACGTCAGGCCCAGGTCACGGTATAGGAGACCCGGCCTGCTCCCAGACCCGGAAATGTCGCCGGTGGACACTTCAGCAAGTTGTCGTGCGCGCCGGGGCCACCGCGGTACAGTCGCGAAATGACGGTGCGACCGGACGCAAAGGATCCCGGCCCGACCTTGTCGGCGCGCGCGCGATGGTTGCTGAACGCCGGCCCGTCGGACTACATGCTGGCAATGAGCGTGGCGTCGGCTTCACTGCCGGTCATCGGAAAGCACCTCGAGCCGTTGGGCGCTGTCACTGCGATGGGTGTGTGGGGCTATCGCCACCTGCCCGACTTCCTGGGCGCGGCGGTGAAGTCGTGGCTCAGTTCGGGCGACGCCGAGCTGAGGCGGTCCGACCGCGACAGCACCAGTGCGGTCACCGAGGCCGCGCTCCGGGGTGTCGTCAACGCCAACGACCTCGCCATCGAATGGCCCGCGCCGGAGTCGGTGCCGCCGCTGTGGAAGGTACGCGAGCATCGACGCAGCGTGTACCGCACCTCGGTGCGGTACGGGCCGCGGGCCTCGCAACTGCTCGACGTGTGGCGACCCAAGGAGTTACCGGTCCTACCCGCGCCGGTGCTGATCTTCGTGCCGGGCGGGGCGTGGGTGCACGGCCGCCGTATCTTGCAGGGCTATGCGTTGATGTCCCACCTCGCCGAGAAGGGCTGGGTGTGCCTGTCCATCGACTACCGGGTGGCGCCGCATCACCGGTGGCCCGCGCACATCCACGACGTCAAGACCGCGATCGCCTGGGCCCGCGCCAATGTCGACAAGTTCGGCGGTGACCGCGAATTCGTGGCGGTCGCGGGCACTTCGGCGGGCGGGCACCTGGCGGCGCTGGCCGGCTTGACGCCCAACGACCCGGAGCTGCAGGCCGACTTGCCGGAGGGTTCGGACACCTCTGTCGACGCGGTGATCCCGATCTACGGCCGCTACTGCTGGGAGGATCGCTCGACCGTCGAACGGGTGCGGTTCGTCGAATTCCTGGAGCGTGTCGTCGTCGGACGCAAGGCCGCCGAACAGCCCGGCCTCTATCGCAAGGCATCCCCGATCGCGCAGGTGCATCCCGACGCGCCACCGTTTTTGGTCGTGCACGGCACCGGCGACAGCGTCATCCCGGTGGCGCAGGCCCGCGCCTTCGTCGAACGGCTGCGCAACGTGTCCCGGTCGGCGGTGAGCTACGTCGAGCTGCCGGGCGCCGGGCACGCGTTCGACATGACCGACGGCGCCAGGACCGGCTCGGCCACGACCGCAATCGGGTTGTTCCTGAACCAGATTCACCGCAACCGGACGCTGGTAGGGGCCAAAGAGGTTATCTAGGCACCTCCGGAGCGGATGGCGACGTGAAGAGGCTCAGCGGCTGGGACGCGATCCTGCTGTACACCGAAACTCCGACGGTGCACATGCACACCCTCAAGCTGGCGGTGATCGATCTCTCCGCGCTGGGCGACCGCACCTTCGGCATCGACGAGTTCCGCAGTGTCATTCACGGGAGGCTCTACAAACTCGACCCGTTCCGCTACGAGCTCGTCGACATCCCGTTCAAGTTCCACCACCCGATGTGGCGGCAGAACTGCGAGGTCGACCTCGATTACCACGTGCGGCCCTGGCGGGTGGAGAGCCCCGGCGGTCGTCGGCAACTCGACGAGGCGGTCGGCCGGATCGCCAGCACCCCGCTGGACCGGAGCAGGCCGCTGTGGGAGATGTACTTCATCGAGGGCCTGGCCAACGGCAGGATCGCTGTGCTGGGCAAGATCCACCACGCTCTCGCCGACGGGGTCGCGTCGGCGAATCTGCTTGCCCGCGGCATGGACCTGCAACACGGTCCGACGGCCGAGCGTGATTCGTACGCCACCGATCCGCCGCCGGGCAAAGGCGAGTTGATGCGAACCGCGTTCGCCGACCACATGCGCCAGATCGGCCGATTACCCGGCATCATGCGGTACACGGCGCAGGGCATCCAGCGGGTGCGCAAGAGCGCGAAGAAGCTCTCACCCGAACTCACCCGACCCTTCACGCCGCCGCCGTCCTTCATGAACCACCGTGTCGACGCGACGCGCAAATTCGCCACCGCCACGCTGGCGCTTGCCGACGTCAAAGAGACGGCAAAGCATTTGGGCGTCACGATCAACGACATGGTGCTGGCGATCTCCGCGGGCGCGCTACGTGAGCTGTCGCTGAAGTACGACGGGCACGCCGACCATCCGTTGTTGGCCTCCGTCCCAGTCAGTTTCGACTTCTCCCCGGACCGCATCTCCGGAAACTACTTCTCCGGCGTGATGATGACGGTGCCCATCCAGCTCGACGATCCGCTGCAGCGGGTACAGGCCGCGCACGAGGCCGCGGTGGACGCGAAGGAGACCCACCACCTCATGGGCCCGGAGCTGGTGAGTCGGTGGTCGGCGTATCTGCCGCAGGCGCCCGCCGAGCGACTGTTTCACTGGCTGGCCGAAAAGGACGGCCAGAACAAGGTGTTGAACCTGCCGATCTCCAATGTGCCGGGACCGCGTGAGCCCGGCCGGGTCGGCGGCGCGCTGGTCACCGAGATCTACTCCGTCGGCCCGCTCACGACCGGCAGCGGGTTGAACATCACGGTGTGGAGCTACGTCGACCAACTCAACATCTCGGTGCTGTCCGACGGGACTACGCTCGAGGACCCGCACGAGTTGACCGACGCGATGATCGATGCCTGCATCGAAATACGGCGCGCTGCAGGGCTTTCCGCTGAGCTGACGGTCGTCGAGAACGCTATGGCGCAATAGGACGACTGGCCTGGGGACACCTCCCGCTTGCGGGGGTTCAGGTCACGCGTCGGCCGCTCTTGCGTGCGGCACCTGGCCGGTCGACGCTTGATAGTTCGCGTGCACCCAGGACAGAAACTTCTCGACTGCCTGCGCGGTGTAGTGCGCTCGTGGTGAGCCGTAGTAGTCGAACGCGTGCTGGGCGTGCGGGATCTCGGCGTAGGCGACGGTCGACGTGGACACTTTGCGCAGCTTCTCGACGAACTCGCGACCCTCCTGCACCGGGATGATCGAGTCGTCCTGGCCGTGCAGCACGAAAAACGGTGGTGCATCGGGACGTACCCGCCTGATCGAGGACGCGTCGACGAAGGTCTGCTTGTTCTCGGTGATGCGCTTCTTGACCACGAATTTCTGCAGGAACGCGATGAACTCCCTGCGTCCCGATCCCCGCGCCGATATCCAGTCGTAGCGGCCGTAGATCGGTACGGCGGCAACCACGGAGGTGTCGGTGTCCTCGAAACCCGGCTGCCACTGCGGATCGTCCGGCGTCAGCGCCGCCAGCGACGAGAGGTGCCCGCCGGCCGAGCCGCCGGTGATCGCGACGAATTCGGGGTCCCCGCCGTAGTCGGCGATGTTCTCCTTGACCCAAGCCAGCGCTCGCTTGACGTCGACGATGTGCGCGGGCCACGTGTTGCGGGGGCTCACCCGGTAGTCGATCGAGATGCAGACCCAGCCGCGTTCAGCCATGTGGCTCAGCAGGGGATAGGCCTGCGGCCGCCGCATGCCGATAGCCCACGCTCCACCCGGTACCTGCAACAGCACCGGTGCCTTGCCGTCCCGTGGCAGGTCGGCCCGGCGCCAGATGTCGGCGCGGTTGACACGGCCGTGGGGCCCGTACTGGACGGTGTTGGCGCGTTCGACGTAGCGGCGGCGCACCAGTTCGTTCGGCGGGGCGCCGACCATCGAGGGGCGCCGTGAGGATCGCGAGGTCGCGGCGATCTGTTCGTAGTCGTCGCCGAGCGCCTCACGCAGCGGGTTCTCGAAGTACGGCCTCGACGTCGCGTTGCGGTACATGATCAGGCCGAGCAGAGCCCACGCGATTGTGGTCAGCACCAACGCGATGCGGCCCCGTGCGCCGCGGAAGTCGCCTCGTAGGCCGCGGCGCGCGGCGTCCAGCAATGAACCCGCCAGATACAGCGGCGCGGCCTCGGTGGTCGGCCAGCCGAACGCGAACACCGGAAGCGTGATGTAGCCCTCGCGGCCCAGCGGCCGCACACCGTTGGCCGCGTTGAGGAGTTCAGCGCCGGCGCGCAGCACCGGGTGACGGCGTCTAGTCATCGAGCACCGTCATAGCCGTGTCGACGCGCTCCGAAACCTTGCTCAACCCAGCACCGGCAGCCGACGCTCGGTGGCCAGTTCGTCCAGGGCCCGCTGCATCACGTGACGCACATGCGCGTCGACCTCGTCGATGTCCGGGTCCTCCCCGAACTCGGCGACGATGTCGATCGGCGGCAGCACCTGCATGACGATCTTCGACGGCAGCGGAAGGTTCGGCGGGACCACCAGCGACAGGCCGAACGGGAAGCCGAAAGATATCGGCATGATCTTGGCGCGGGCGAGGCGTGCTATCGGCCCGAGGCGCTTGGCCAGCCACGTGCCCCGCGACAGGAAGATCTGGGTTTCCTGGCCGCCGATGCCGACCGTCGGCACGATCGGCACTCCGGCGTTCAGCGCGGCCTTGACGTAGCCGGTGCGCCCGCCGAAGTCGATCACGTTCTCCGAGAATGTCGGGCGGTAGACGTCGTAGTCGCCGCCGGGAAACACCACGACCAGCCCGCCGGATCGCAGCGCCTCGTCGGCGTTGCGGTGGTTGGCGCTGATATAGCCGATCTTGCGGAAGAACTCACCGGTCGGGCCGACCATCAGCATGTCGTGACTCAGCGTGTACAGCGGACGGTCGTAGCCGTGGTGTTCGTAGAAGTCCGCGGCCAGTACCGGCACATCCATCGGCAGCATGCCGCCGGAGTGGTTGGACACCACCAGCGCCCCGCCTGCGGGCAGGTTCTCCAGGCCGCGCACCTCGGAGCGGAAGTAGCGCTTGAGGAAGGGCCGGGTGACGGCGAAGACGCGCTCGGTCAGCACGGGATCCCACTTGGTGAGCTGCGACGGCTCGGTGTCGGCGGTGGCCATTGGTTCCCTCCGATCGAAAACTGAAACGTGTTCTAGTTTATCCGAGCGCGTCTGTCCAGGCCAAATGCTGCTTGTTTGCGGCCCTGCCGGTGCGGCTACCTTATCGCGCATGGAGGGCCGCGATCTTTTTGCGGGCCGCTACGAACTCCGAGGCGTACTCGGCCGCGGTGGCATGGCCGAGGTCCAGGACGGCTGGGACACCCGGCTGGACAGGGCGGTCGCGATCAAGCTGCTGCATCCAGCGTTCGCCGCCGACGTGCACATGCGCCGCCGCTTCGAGGACGAAGCCCGGGCCGCGGCCGGGCTGAACCACCCGAACATCGTCGCCGTGCACGACAGCGGCGAGCAGAACTGGACACCGTTCATCGTGATGGAGCGGTTGCCCGGCCGAACGCTGGCCGACCTGATCGCCTCGGGGCCGATGCCCCCGCAGCGGGTGCGCGCGATGCTTTGCGACGTGCTCGGCGCCCTGGCGACCGCGCATGCGGCGGGCATCCTGCACCGCGACGTCAAACCAGCCAACATCCTGGTTACCGCGGACGGAAACGCGATGAAGGTCGCGGACTTCGGTATCGCGAAGACCGCGGGCGCCGCGCACACCGCGACCGGTCAGATCGTCGGCACCATGGCCTACATGAGTCCGGAGCGGGTTGCCGGCGTTCCGGCGTCGGTGGCCGACGACCTCTACGCGGTCGGGGTGATGGGATACGAGGGGCTGACCGGACGGCGGCCGTATCCGCAGGAGAACCCCGCGACGCTCCTGCGGGCGATACTCGACCAACCGCCACCGCCGATCGCGGTCGTCCGCCCGGACATCGACCCCGTGTTGGCCGCGGTGATCGACCACGCCATGGCCCGCGATGCCGGGAAGCGGTTCGACAACGCCGAGCAGATGAGGGCCGCGCTGGCCGGCGCGCCGTCGCTGTCCGCGATGCCGGCGAGCCCGCCAGCGCCGCGGCCCGCCACCAAGGTGCTCGCCGAACCGCTCGCCCCGTCCGCGGCCTACTTCGTCCCGCCGAAGCCGAGGCGGAAACGCATGAGCCGGGAGCGCAAACTGCTGCTCGCGGCGGCGTTATTCGTCGCGTTCGTCGTCGCAGGTCTCGCGCTGGCGCTGGATCCGTCGTCGACGACCCGGCCGCCGCAGCCCATCAGCACCAGCACCACCACGCAGCCGCCACCCCCACCGACGACCACCCCGCCGCCACCGCCGTCGAACGTGGCGCCGGTGATCGAGGCTCCGAAGAAGCCGAAGAAGGGCAATCCGGGCAACGGCAACGGCAGGGGCAACGGCAACAAGAAGGGGAACGACTAGCGGCGTGGCACCGCGTTTCAGACACCGAATCGGAGGGCGGATGCACCGATGACGACCGACAACTGCTACGACGCCGACCCGTTCCCCAAGATCAAACCCGGTGTCGGACTGCTCATCTCGTTGCGTACGAAGGTGTTGGCCGACACCGCCGAGCTCACTCCGCCGACACCGGTGGAGCCCGGCCTGACCGGCATTCCGGTCACGGACTCGAGGCCCGTCTCGCGCGTGCTGGTGTGAATAACGAAGTTGGGGTCCGCCGACGGTCACAACCGCGCGGTCGATCGCCGAGATCGGTGTGCATGCGGCCTCCGCGCCTGCCTAGGTCGTTTCGTGCAGGGTCGTTACGATCAGCCGCGTGAGTGACAACAACGAAGAAGTAGTGCTGGTCGAACAGCGGGACCGCATCCTGGTCATCACCATCAACCGGCCGCAGGCCAAGAACGCGGTCAACGCCGAGGTGAGCCGGGGGCTCGCCGACGCCATGGACCGACTCGACGGTGATGCCGGTTTGTCGGTAGGCATCCTGACCGGGGCCGGCGGCTCGTTCAGCGCGGGCATGGACCTCAAAGCGTTCGCGCGCGGCGAGAACGTGGCCATCGAGGGCCGTGGCCTGGGCTTCACCGAGCGGCCGCCGGCCAAGCCCCTGATCGCCGCCGTGGAGGGCTACTGCCTTGCGGGCGGCTGCGAGCTGGCACTGGCCACCGACCTGATCGTGGCGTCGAAGGAGTCGGCGTTCGGCATTCCCGAGGTCAAGCGTGGCCTGGTGGCCGGCGGCGGCGGCCTGCTCCGGTTGCCGCAGCGGATTCCGTACGGCCTCGCGATGGAACTCGCGCTGACCGGTGAGAGCCTGTCCGCCGAGCGCGCCCACGACCTCGGGCTCGTCAACGTCCTCGCCGAACCCGGCCAGGCGCTGGAGGCGGCGATCGCGTTCGCGGAGAAGATCACCGCCAACGGTCCGCTCGCGGTGGCCGCGACCAAGCGGATCATCGTCGAATCCCGCGACTGGAACTCCCAGGAGATGTGGAAGAAGCAGGTGGAGATCTTCGGGCCCGTCTTCATGTCGAACGACGCCAAGGAAGGCGCGATTGCGTTCGCCGAGAAGCGAGCGCCGAAGTGGACCGGCACCTAGAGGGGTTTCTTGCGCCGTCGTCCCGGGCAACCGGTACACATGGAAACGTTGACCCGGGCGCGGCACGCGCAGAAGCGCATCTTCAAGGCACAGCGGCGACTGTGGTTGTTGCAGGCCGCGGTGTGGCCGACGGTGGCGCTGGCCGGTATCGGTGCGGTGGCGGCGGCGGTCGTTCGGTATCGCGGACGCGCCGACGGGCCGGTATCAGCGGTCCCCTCGCCGACCGATGGCCTCCCTCACCTCTAAGGAGACAGCGCATGGCGCAGAGCGACGATCTGCCGATCACCGACTACGACCAGCTGCCCCTGACCGAACTTCGTCACCGCATCCGAGCGCTCGACGAACCGGCGTTGCGGGCGGTGTTCGACCATGAGACCGCGCACGGCAACCGCATTCCGGTGCTCGAGGTGCTGCACGCCCGGCTCAAGGAGCTCTCGCAGGGCGCCGAACCGTCGCCCGGCGATCCGAGCAATGCACCCGAGGCGAGTGGGACGGCGGGCGGTTCACCCGTGCAGGAGTCGACGGCCGCGCCGGCCAGCACCCCGCTGCGGCACGGCGTCGCGAACCAGACGCCGGCCCGCGGCAAGCCCTGAGCGTCGCGTCCGCTCCGCGTGTCGTGCGCCGAGATCTGCGCGACGGCTGTGCCCGCCGCTGAAGTCACGACCTTGGTGCAGATTTCGGCGCAGAGTGAGTCGCTGATGGGCACAACCGGCCTATCGGTGGCACTGATCACCGACGACGCTCGGTGGAACCTGCGTGGACGCAACCTGGCCGCCCACGGCAACGGCAGCATCGAGCGAATCCGCTTCGACAGCGCCGCCGACGTCCTCGCCACGCCGGCCGCCGCTTCGGGATCGATCTGCACGACCTCGACAACCACCGCGACATCGAGGCGCTCATCGACGAAGTCCTCGACAGCTGAAGCCGGCAGAAATTGTATGACCAGTGGAATGGGATGAGGAGCAACTGATTTGGCGACGGTCTATTACACCGCGTCCAGTTTGGACGGCTACATCGTCGATGAGCACGACTGCCTGGACTGGCTGACCTTCCGCGACATCGACGGGGACGGTCCGTTCAACTACGACGAGTTCATCGCCACGATCGGCGCCGTGGTGATGGGTTCGGCGACGTACGAATGGATCGTGCGCAATCAGCCGGGCGACTGGAGGTACGAGCAGCCGTGCTGGGTGTTGACGCGACGACCGCACATCGTCGAGCAGGGGGGCCGCGTGCAGACATTCGCCGGCGACGTCGCCGACCTGCACCCGACGCTGCTGTCCGCCGCCGCGGGCCAGGATGTCTGGGTGGTCGGAGGAGGGAATGCCGCGGGGCAGTTCGTGTCGGCGGGGCTGATCGACGAAATGATCGTCAGCTACGCCCCGTGTTCGCTCGGGGCGGGTTCACCGGTGCTGCCGATCCGTTCGGAGTGGTCGCTGGTCGAGGCGGCGGTCAACAGGGACTTCGTCTGCGTACGGTGGCGCTCGGCGTAGCTCCGGTCGGGAACCCCGTAGTTGCGGATGAATTCCCTTGATTTGATCAGGAATTCGAGCTGGTGGGCCACGTCGCGTAGCGGGTCGACGGTGCGCGTCGACCGGCACAGCACCACCGCGCCTTCCAGTGCGGCAATGGATGTGATCGCAAGGGAGGCGGCGTCGGACGCGGCGAAACCATCGGAGACGAACGCGCGCGTCAGCGCATCGCGCCAGTGGTCGAAGATACTGCCGGCAACCGTCGACAACTGCGGCTCCTGGTCCGCCGACCCGATTGCGGCCGCCACCACCGGACAGCCCGCGGCGAAATCACTCTCAACGAGGAGTTCTTCCCAGAACACCACGAACTCGCGGACGAGGTACATACCACCCTTGGCCGCGGCCTCGTCGATTACTTCGGTGATCGCCTCACCGGCGTAGCGAAGGGCCTCGCTGAGGATCTGGTTGCGGCCCGCGGGGAAGTGGTAGTAGACGGACCCGCGCGGCGCGCCACTGCGGGCCAGCACCTCGTCGATCGTGAGGCCGGCGGCGCCGCGCTCGCGCAGCACCTCGGCTGCGGCGATCAGCATCTTGGTACGCGTCGAACCGCGCTTGCCGGCGGTCTTGGTCACTGTGGAAGACAGGACAACCTCCAAGGCAACGGTCAGGCTGCGGGCGTGTAGCGCACCTGCGCCGAACGCCATCCGAACGTGCGAGGGGTGAAACGGAAGACCGGCCGTCGGCGGTCATCCACCCGATGCGTGAACCGGAGTCCGACGAAGTTGAGCTCGATGACCCACATGGGACGCCTCCCTGGTTATGACCTGCAGCATACAACCGGCAACAGGGGGCAGCAACAATTGTATTCCGCACCACATCGTCCGACCGGAAACCCAGGTGATTCCGCTAGTGGAAAGCCCGCGCTAGATGGCGAATTATGATTGAAAGCATAATTCGGCGGGATGTCACGTACCTCGCGTGAACCGCGGGTCGTCGCACGATCCGACCGCTACGCTCGGGCTCGAAGCGAGAACGAAAGGCGCTCGTCATGGGCCACTACAAGAGCAATGTGCGCGATTTGGAGTTCAACCTCTTCGAGGTGCTCGATCTGGACAAGGCGCTGGCGACGGGCGACTTCGGCGATCTCGACGGTGACTCGGTCCGGCAGATGCTCGACGAGGCCGCCCGCCAGGCCGAGGGGCCACTCGCCGAGTCGTTCGCCGAATCCGACCGGCATCCGCCAACCTTCGATCCGGCCACCCACGAGGTGACCCTTCCCGAGCCGTTCAAGAAGTCATTTTGGACGTGGCATCAGGGTGAGTGGTTCCGGGTCGGGATGCCGGAGGAGATTGGCGGAGCGCCGGCCCCCTCGATTGTGGAGTGGGCGATCAACGAGTTCGTCCTCGGCGCTCATCCGGCGGTGTTCATCTACCAGGCCGGTTCGAAGATGGCGGACATCCTCTTCGGCATCGGCAACGAACAGCAGCGTCACTGGGCCGGGCTGATGGTGGAGCGCGACTGGTGCGCGACGATGGTGCTGACCGAACCCGACGCCGGCTCCGACGTCGGCGCGGGCCGCACCAAGGCCGTCCCACAACCCGACGGCACGTGGCATATCGACGGTGTCAAGCGGTTCATCACCAACGGCGACGCCGGCGACCTCTTCGAGAACATCATGCACCTGGTGCTGGCCCGCCCCGAGGGCGCCGGCCCGGGCACCAAGGGGCTGAGCCTGTTCATCGTGCCCAAGTTCCACTTCGATGCCGAGACGGGCGAGATCGGCGAACGAAACGGTGTCTTCGTGACCAACGTCGAGCACAAGATGGGCTTGAAGGTGTCCGCGACGTGCGAGCTGACCTTCGGCCAGCACGGCGTGCCGGCAGTCGGGTGGCTGGTCAACGACACCCATAACGGTATCGCCCAGATGTTCAAGGTCATCGAGTACGCCCGAATGATGGTGGGCACCAAGGCCATAGCCACATTGTCGACCGGCTACCTGAACGCGCTGGCATACGCCAAGGAGCGTGTGCAGGGCGCGGACATGACCCAGATGGCCGACAAGACCGCGCCGCGGGTGACGATTCTGCACCATCCCGACGTGCGCCGGGCGCTGATGACACAGAAGACGTATGCCGAAGGGTTGCGCGCGCTGTACCTCTACACCGCCGCCCATCAGGACCCGGTCGTCGCGCAGCTTGTCTCCGGCGCCGACGCCCAGATGGCCGACCGCGTCAACGACCTATTGCTGCCGATCGTCAAGGGGGTGGGCTCGGAGCGCGCATACCAATGCCTGACGGAATCGCTTCAGACACTCGGGGGTTCGGGATTTCTGCAGGACTACCCGATCGAGCAGTACATCCGCGACGCCAAGATCGACTCCCTCTACGAGGGCACCACCGCCATCCAGGCGCAGGACTTCTTCTTCCGCAAGATCGCCCGCGACCAAGGTGCGGCGCTGGGGCATGTGGCCGGGCAGATCCAGCAGTTCATCAGCAGCGACTCCGCCCGTCCCGAACTCGCGGACGGCCGCGCCCTGCTTGCCACTGCGCTGCGAGACGTGCAGACCATGGTGGCCGCGCTGACCGGATACTTGATCTCCGCGCAGGAGAATCCGCGCGAGTTGTACCGCATCGGCCTCGGATCGGTGCCGTTCCTGCTCGCGGTCGGCGATCTGTTCATCGGCTGGATGTTGTTGCACCAGGCCGAGATTGCGCTTGCCGCCCTGGACGGCGACGTGTCCGACAGCGACCGGGCGTTCTACACGGGCAAGATCGCCGCCGCGAACTTCTTCGCCAAGCACATGCTGCCGCCGTTGACGGCTCAGCGCAGGATCATCGAGAAGGTCGGGCTCGAGGTGATGGACATGCCCGAAGCCGCCTTCTAGGTCAATCCTCCGGGGTGTAGCCGAACGGCAGCAGCACGCTCTTGTGCTCGACGTAGGCCTCGATCCCCTCGGGACCGTTCTCGCGCCCGATGCCGGAGTTCTTGTAGCCGCCGAACGGGGCGCCCGGATCGAACGCGTACATGTTGACCGCGTAGGTGCCGGTCCGGATCTGCGACGCGACTTCGAGCGCCTTCTTGTTGTCGGTCGTCCACACGCTGCCGGCCAGCCCGTACACCGAGTCGTTGGCGATGCGGATCGCATCATCTTCGGTCTCGTAGGGGATCACCGCCAGCACCGGACCGAAGATCTCCTCCTGGGCGATCGTCATCGAGTTGTCGACGTCGGCGAACACCGTCGGCTCGACGAACCAGCCGTTGTCGAGTCCCTCGGGGCGGCCGCCGCCGGTGACGATCCGGGCGCCCTCGTCGACGCCCTTCTTGATGTAGGACTCGACGCGGTCGCGCTGCTTCTCCGAAATCAGTGGTCCGATCGCGGCGTTCGGATCGTCGGGCAGACCGACGGGCATCCCCGAGATGAAGCTGGCGACCTTCTCGACGACCTCGTCGTAACGCGACCGCGGTGCGAGGATGCGCGTCTGCGCGACGCAAGCCTGCCCGCTGTTCATCACGCCCGAGAAGCCGAGCATCGGCAGGGTGGAGTCCAGATCGGCGTCTTCGAGGATGATCGCCGCGGACTTGCCGCCGAGTTCCAGCGTGCACGGCTTGAGCTTCTCGGCGGCGATCTTGGCGATCTCCCTGCCCACCGCCGAACTGCCGGTGAACGTGTACTTGTCGATCAGGTCGCTCGCGGTCAGCGCGCGGCCCGTCTCGGGGCCGCCGGGCACGATCGACAGCACGCCTTCGGGGAGGCCCGCCTCGGCGAACATCTCGGCCATCGCGAACACCGACAGCGGCGTCTCGGCGGCGGGCTTGAGCACCACGGTGCAACCGGCCAGCAGTGCGGGCCCGAGTTTGTTGGCGGCCAGGAAGAAGGGCACATTCCAGGCGGTGACGGCGCCGACTACGCCGATGGGCTCTCGCACGACCAGCGTCTGGCCGTAGATGCCGTCGCGGATCTCTTTCCACGCGAACTTGTCGGCCGCGCCGGCGAAGTACTGGAACGCCGACATCGCCGCGCCGTACTGCATCATGTCGACGATCGTCTGCGGCTGACCGGTCTCGGCGGCCAGCAAGAACTTCAGCTCGTCGCCACGCTCTTCCATCAGCTTGACGGCGGCGGCGAGGACGGCGGCACGCTCCTGCGGCGACTTGTGCGGCCACGGGCCCTCGTCGAACGCCTTGCGAGCCGCGGCGCAGGCGGCGTCGACGTCGGCGGCCGAGGCCAGCGGCACCTTGCCGACGAGCTCACCGGTCGCGGGTGAGCGCACCTCGATCACGTCCGACGTGGCCGGCTCGACCCACTTACCGCCGATGAACAGCTTGTCCCATTCGGTCCGATACGCCGTGCTCTGTGTCATGGCCGTCACACTACCCACCCCGGCCGGGAAACGAGAACCTGTTGCAGTCGGCCGATCAGGGCGCCCGCAGAACCAGCACCAGGTTGCTCACCAGAAACTCCCGCAGCACCGGCACGTTCGTCAGCGACCACGCCCATCGCGGGTGGTAGCGGGGGAAAGCTGCCAGTAACGCTCCGGTGCTCGCCGCCCACTCCAGCCCGTCGGCGGCCGACACGGCGAACAATGACGAGCCGTAGTTGTTCTTCGGCGGATGGCCGTGCCGGCGGGTGTACCTGCGCGCCGCCCGCGCGCCGCCGAGGTAGTGCCAGAGGCCGGTCTCGTGACCCCCGAACGGGCCCAGCCACACGGTGTACGAGAGCACCACCAGCCCGCCGGGGCGCGTCACGCGCAGCATCTCGGCCCCCATCTGCCAAGGCCGCGGAACGTGCTCGGCGACGTTCGACGAGAGGCAGACGTCGACGCTGGAGTCGGCGAACGGCAGCGCCATTCCCGAGGCTCGCACGTAGGGGACGTCGGCCGCGGTCGCCGGACCGGCGTGCATCTCAGTCGGATCGGGCTCTACACCGATGTAGTGAAACCCGTTGGCGGCGAACGATTCCGAAAAGAACCCGGGCCCGCCGCCGACGTCGAGCACGGTCGGGCCGGTCGGTGCCGCGCCGTGCACTCCGCGCCACAGGTCGGCGACCATCGCGGCGGTGTCCTCGGCGAGCGCCCCGTAGAACCGCGCGGGGTCGCTCCGCTCGAAGCGGAACTCCGCGACCAGGCGCAGCGACCGGGACAGCGTCGCCCGCTCCGCGAACAGGTCCGTGACTGGCATGGAACCGAAGACTACGCAGCGTCGCGATCCGACTACGCTGTTGCCGATGTCTGCCCGTCCGCTCCGATCGGTGCTGCTGCTGTGCTGGCGCGACACCGACCACCCGCAGGGTGGGGGCAGTGAGGCCTATCTGCAGCGCATCGGCGCGCAGTTGGTCGCGTCGGGAGTCGAGGTCACCCTGCGTACCGCGCGCTATCCGGGGGCGCCGCGCCGCGACATCCTCGACGGTGTTCGGGTCAGCCGTGGCGGCGGGCGCTACACCGTCTACATCTGGGCGGGGCTGGCGATGGTGCTGGCGCGAATCGGGCTCGGGCCGCTGCGGCGCGCGCGCCCCGACGTGGTGATCGACACTCAGAACGGCATCCCGTTCATGGCTCGGCTGGCCTACGGGCGGCGCGTCGCCGTGCTCGTGCACCACTGTCACCGCGAGCAGTGGCCGGTGGCGGGTCCGATGATGGGCAGGGTGGGGTGGTTCGTCGAGTCGCGGCTTTCGCCGCGCGCGCACCGGCGCAACCAGTACGTGACGGTGTCGCTGCCGTCGGCGCGCGACCTGGCGGCCCTGGGGGTGCGTCCCGGTCAGATCGCGGTGGTGCGCAACGGCCTCGACGAGGCGCCCGCTGATGCGCTCGAATCGGCCCGCTCCACCACCCCGCGGGTCGTTGTGTTGTCAAGGTTGGTGCCGCACAAGCAGATTGAGGATGCTCTGGAGGCCGTCGCGGCGCTGCGGCCCCGACATCCGGAGCTGACGCTCGACATCGTCGGTGGCGGTTGGTGGGAACAGCGGCTCGTCGAGCACGCTGCGCTGCTGGGCATTTCCGATGCGGTGACGTTCCATGGCCACGTCGACGACCAGACGAAACACCGTGTACTGCAACAGTCCTGGGTACACGTGTTGCCGTCGCGGAAAGAGGGCTGGGCGCTGGCGGTGATCGAGGCCGGCCAGCATTCGGTGCCCACGATCGGCTACCGGTGTTCCGGAGGTTTGACGGATTCGATCGTCGACGGGGTGACCGGGGTGTTGGTGGACGACTTCGAAGAGTTGGTCGACGGCCTGGACGCGCTGTTGTCCGATCGTGTGCTGCGCGAGCAACTGGGCGCCAAAGCCCTTGACCGTTGCGGCGAGTTCTCCTGGCAGCAGAGCGCCGACGCGATGCGCACCGTGTTGGAGTCGGTGCACCGCGGGCAGTACATCAGCGGCGTCGTCTAGTTCGAGGAGGCGTGTCGACCTCGCACCGAAGGCCTGGTGCACCGCGGATACGACGGTCGAGGGTGACGACCGTCGCGTCCAGTGTCTCGGCTAATGCGACATATGCCCCGTCGTAGCTGGAGAGATTCTCCCGTAATTCCCAAATGCGATCGGCCAGCAAGTCGTAGGGCCAGTAGTCGATAGCAAGGTCGAGAAGGTCGGTATGTGCTTGCACGGCTTGGTCGGCGGTGATCCTTCCGGCCAGTTCTTGCCGTCGCATGACGTTGGCGCACTCGAACGGCAGAAGCGTCGGCGCGTAAAGATCTGCTTCGCTGATCTTGGCGGTGGCCCATCGACCGTCGTCGCCTGAGTCCAGTAGTGCGGCCAGGATCGTGGAGGCATCGCAGACGACGCGCAATCTCACCGCCTGTCCGCGTCTTTGTCGGCGAGGATCGTCGCCGCGTCGAGTCGACTCCCGGTTGCTGCGACGCGCGCTCGTGCCCGGGCAAGAGTGTCCTGCACTGTCGGCTTGGCGGCGGTGTCGACAAGCATTCCGCGCAGGTATTCCTGAAGCGACTTTCCGGACCTAGCCGCCCGAATCGCCAACTCGTCGCGCACGTCGTCGGGGATGTCACGGATAGTGATGGCGACCATGTCTGCATTTTAGCTGCAATGCTGTGAATCTGCAGGCATCTCCTCCAGCGGACACGTATTCGTGTGGCTGGGTATCTCGCAAAGAGGCTGTCCAGGCTCCGAACGTGTACGCCGAATCGCCAGTCCTACCGTCATCGAGGTGCGCGGAGCCGGGTGGGCAACTGCACCATGGCCAGCCGGTGATGCTCCCTTCAAAAGTCATGAATGATCCGAGGCCACCGGTTTATCACGACACGATCTCGTACTCCCAGAAGGAAAAAGGGGCAGGCGCACTTCAAGAAGGGGTCGCGCCCAGATACTGCAATTCGACCTTCAGCTCGGCTTAGACTTCCGTCGTGTTCTCCGAGACGCGCTATGCGATGAACGGGGACTTGCGAGTCGCCTATCGGACGTCCGCTGAGGGCGAGCGAGACATCGTGTTCGTCCCAAATTGGTTCACGTGCTGCGAGCACCTTCCAGAACTGCCATCTATCCAGGGGTGGGTTGAGGCGATGGCATCGCTCGGTCGGTTCATCATTTTCGACCAGCCGGGCAGCGGAGCTTCCGATCCTGTGGAGCCGGGCGCGATGCCAACGCTGGAGCAATGGGCCGACAGCATCACTGCGGTGCTCGACGCTCTCGGCAGTCCCGGCGCAGCTCTGGTCACGTGGCCTGGCGCATTCCCGACGGCGGCGCTTTTCGCTGCGACACATCCGTCCCGAACCACCGCGCTCGTCGTGCTTCAGGGATGGGCCATTCCGGTCGTCGAACTCACTGACGGGCCCAATTACGAAGAAATCACTGCCAACGGGGTCGCCATGTGGGGCACAGGCGAATGGCAGCACGTGGTGAATCCGGACATGCCGTGGAACGAGGAGATTCGGGCAGCATGGGCACGATTTGAACGCCTGGCGGTGAGCCCACGGACCGTCGCGCTTCTGTTCCCTCTCTTCTCGGAATTGGATGTCCGGACCGTTCTGCCGACGATCCGTGTGCCGACGCTCGTATTGCAGCACGCCGACGACCCAATCGCCCCGCCAGCTTTAGGGAAGGATGTCGCCGATCGCATACCGGGCGCGAATTACGTTGAGCTGCCGGGGCGCAACGTCTACCACTTCGTCGAACCCGGCTGGCGCGAGTCCTTCCAGGAGATCGCCTCGTTTCTCACCGGCGAGCAGGCTGACCTCGCAGACGATCGGGTTCTTGCCACGGTGCTGTTCACCGATATCGTCGATTCGACGCGCCGAGCCGCGGAGATGGGCGATCGTGACTGGCACGCCTTGCTTGATGCGCACGACGCCGTCGTACGGTCGCAGCTGTCACGCTTCCATGGGCGCGAGGTCAACAGCACCGGTGACGGCTTTCTCGCGATGTTCGACGGTCCGCAGCGGGCGATCCGCTGCGCCATGGCAATCCGTGATGCGGCGCGGTCATTGGGCATCGAGGTGCGTGCCGGACTGCACACCGGCGAGTGTGAGGTTCGTGGCGATGACATCGGCGGGATCGGCGTGCACATCGGCGCGCGCGTAAGCGCGCTGGCGGGCGCGAATGACGTGCTCGTGTCCGGCACGCTGCGCGACCTCGTCATCGGGTCGGGGCTCCGATTCGAAGACCGCGGCGCTCACAAACTCAAGGGCGTACCCGGCGAATGGCACCTCTTCGCCGTCGCTTCTCCGTAGTGGTGGGATCCGGGCAAGAACCCTCCTCGCGGTCGGCGACGGCGTGCAGTCCACTCTGAAGGAGGCCGCCTAACGCTCGCCCATCCACGAGGATTTGAACAGTGTCCCGTGTGGTATCGCGATGAGTTCTGCCCTCCGGTGCAGTCTGATCTGCATGGGCAAACTCATCTATGGCTTCAACGTGTCGGTGGACGGGTACATCGCCGATGCAGAAGGCAACATCGACTGGTCCGATCCGAGCGACGAATTGCACCAGTACTGGAACGACTTTGAGCGTGAGACTGCCCTGTCGTTCTATGGCCGGCGGCTCTACGAGCTGATGTCCGCATACTGGCCAACCGCCGACAAGGCCCCGGACGCCACCCCTCTGATCGTCGACTTCGCCCGCATCTGGCGCGACATGCCCAAGGTCGTGTTCTCGCGCACCCTGGAGTCCGTCGACTGGAACTCCCGCCTGGAACGCAACGACCCGGTCGGGGTGGTAACGAAGCTGAAAGCCGAAACCGGCGGCAGGCTGGAAGTGGCCGGCGCGACGCTGGCCGCACCGATCGTGCAGGCCGGACTGGTGGATGAGTACCGGATCGTGATCGCGCCCACCGCCGTTGGCGGCGGCATCCCGTTCTTTCCGACCCTGCCGTCATGGATCTCGCTGCGACTGTTGGAGAACCGCACCTTCCCGGGTGGCACGGTCCTGCTGCGCTACGAGGCGAAACACGACTGACCGGACATACACAGCCAGGCGAGCTGCGATGCACTACGAGATACAGATCTCGACTTTGGCGTCGAGGGACCTAACCAACCAGTGACGAAATACATTCTCAGGCAGAGCAACTCAACGGAGGTGACGCAGCCCTGCGGCGACCTGGTCGCCCCACGCGATGGAATCCTTCCTACGCGCGAGGCGCGCGGCTAATTCCGGCGCTACGCCACCGAACCGCGCCATGATGCGGATGGGTAGTTCGGCGGCATCGACTTCGCCCAGGTTCTTCTCGATGGCGGCGATGACGCGACGCGCGACGAAGTCGCACGACGTTCCCTTCGTACCCGGCGTAGATGGAAGATGTGCATCGGCGAGCATGCCGGCGTCCATCATCGTTCCTGGAAAGACCACCGATGCGCTTACCCCAGACCCGTGAAGATCCTGGCGAAGCGATCCGCAAAAGCCGCGCAGCCCGGCCTTTGTGGCCGAGTAGATGGGTACGCGGGCGCTGGGCAGCTTACCGGCGATCGATGAGATGTAGACAAAGTGGCCACGCCCGCGTTGCAGCATCCCGGGAAGCAGCTGCTGTGTCATCAGCATGGGTGCTCGCAGGTTCACGTCGAGTGCCCGGTTCAGCTGCTCGGGCGTGAAGTCATCCAGCTTCCCGGTGGCGGGTAACGCCGCGTTTGCGACCATGATGTCGATGTCGGCCAAGCGAGCGGTCAGTTCGGCGACCTGGCCACTGTCTGCCAGATCGCAAACGAGGATTTCGGCACCGGTCAACTGCGACGTTAGAGACTGGAGGGCATCTTCTCGTCTACCGAGAAGGATGAGGTGCGCCCCGCGAGTGTGCAGGGCACGGGCAATCGCACCACCGAGGCCACCGGCAGCACCCGTCACCACCGCTTTCGCACCATTGATTTCCATCGCCGCCTCCTAGCCCTTTGACGACGAACGGTAAACCTTTGTCGTTCGGCTAGAGCCGTATCTCATATTTCTTCCGCAAACGGTGGTTTCGGCACAGGCACTTTGGGTTCGATCCGGCCTCTCAGTTTTTCGAGTAGGCCTCAGAAGCGTAGGGATCTTGCGCGCTCGGCCACGAGGGCCTACCCGTTGTATCGACGGAGCGAGTCAATAGCCGTGTCGGCGCCGTACCGCCGCCACGAGCGATAGGCCCGCGCCGACGAGGAGCAGCGCCAGCCAGCCCAAGTGAGCGGCCACCACGACGCCGCGGCCGTCGGCACGTGGCGATGAGCCGCCCACGCGGTACAGCGTGAGTTCCCCATCGGAGTAGGCGATGGGTAAGGGCAAATGCTCTGCGAGACCGTCTGATTCGATGACTACCCACCCGACGCCGGCATCCGCGAGCAGTTCGCGATCGGCGCTCTCGACGAGGATCTCCTGCACCTCGCGTGCCCGCTGTCCCTCCCCATGCACTGTCCGGTCGCCGATCTCGAGGTCACCGGTGGACAGCACCTCGGCGCGGACCCAACGCGGCAACGGGTCGAGCACCGGCGCCTCGCCCGCCCAGTCGAACCGGCGCATGCTGTCGACGGGCAGCACGGCGACAGGGCGCGGGTCGGCGTTGATCATCGCAGCCACCTTCGTCCACGCAGGCGGGTACTGCACCGGCGTCAGCTTGCCGCCCACCCCCCAAGCGAGGTCCGGCAGCGTCGCGATCAACGCCACGCAACACAGGAGCGCGGCCGCCGCGCCGGGCAGCCAGCGTCGCAACGTGACCACCGCCGCCGCTCCGGCCAGCGCGTAACCGGGCACCGCCAACGCCACCCACTTCTGCGCGTCGCGCACCACACCGAGTCCCGGCATGGCGCGGATCGCCGCCTCGACCACGACGAGACCGGGCCCGGTGGCCATCAGCGCGGGCACCACGATCGCGAACAACCCGAGCACCAACAGCGGCGCCGCCACGGGCCGCCGCAGCACGGCCGGCAGGCCCAGCGCGACGACACCCAGCAATGCCGCGGTCGCAACAACAGCGAAAAGCGTTGTGCGCGATGGTGGTACCGCGTCACCGTTCCAGATACCGCCCAGCCCGGCCAGGCTGAGGAGAGTTCCCAGGCCCGGCTCGGCCCGTGCGGCGAACGCGACGACCCCCTCGGCCTGCGACGACTCCAGGCTGCGCGCCATCGTCGCCGCGATCAGCCAGGGCAACGCTGCGACGACCGACGCGCCCAGCGCGAGCCCCGCACTCCGCCACCGCGACCACCCCCGGCCGGGCGCGAAGACGCACGCCAGGGCCGTTGTCGCGGCCAGCATCAACCCCGTCGGCGTCAGCCCGGCCAGTGCGATCCAGAAGACCAGCGCGCCCGCAGCGAGCCACGACCGCGCTTCCCGCATCCGCAGCATCGCGCCCGCCACCCACGGCAGGCACCCGTATCCGACGAGAAGGCTCCAGTGGCCCTGCAGGAGACGTTCGGCGACATACGGGTTCCACACCGCGATCGTCGTCGCCACACACTGCCCGGCCGGCCCGGACTCGGGCACCACCGCGGCGGCCAGACGTGCGGCGCCCCACCCCGCCAGCCACAGCCCGGCGATCAGCAGCGCCTTGACCACCACACCGCCGTCGACCACCGACGACACGACCGCCACGAAGAAGTCCTGCGGCAGGGCCCGCGGTGCGGCCTCCGACAGCCCGAGCGCGGCATCGGACAGATACGAGTGCGGCGTCGACACCGCATCGCGCAACAACAGGTACCCCGGGGCGAGCAGCGGCGTCGTCACCGCGAGGGCGAGCACCAGCGCATATGCCGGCGGGAACACGCGAGCCACCACCGACTGCGCCCGCAGGGGCGCGGTCAGACCGGTTTGTCCGGCGGCAGGTCGGTCGGTCGAGATGTCGGTATCTTCTCGGTCTTGGCTTCGGCCCCCGGAACCTTGATGCCCTGGGTGTCGAAGAACCCATGGTCGGCTTCGTCGAGACCGGGGTCGATCAGCGCGGACTCCGCACGCATGCTGAACGAGCCGAGCAGCGCGCCGCCGACCAGCAGCACCAACCCCATCGCGGTGAACGTGATCGGCAGGATGCGACCCCACAGCGCGACCCTGTCCCGTTCGTCACCCGCGCTGGCGACCTGGGACTCGACGGTCTCCTCGTTGAACGCGACCTTGTAGTCGACGAACGTCACCTCGGGCTTGAGCGGCTCGCGGGCGTAGTAGTGGTAGCCGTGCTCGTCCTTCTTGACGATCGTCCCGGATACCGGGTCGACCCAGAACGTGCGCTGGGCGGCGTAGTACCGCGACATCGTGACCGGCTCGTCGGGTTCACCGGGCACGCCCCACATCGCCGCGCGCGCGGTGACCTCGCTGTCGGCGTCGTCCTCGAACAGCGACGCGTACTTCACCGGCTCGACCAGCTTGCCGTCCGCGTCATACCCGATGTTCTGGCTGAACCGGTAGGTGGTCATGCCGTTGACGTCTTCCTCGCCGTCGTAGTTGGCGTCGAACGCCTTCTGCGCGATCGGGTCGAAAACGGAGTACGTCTTCTTCTCGGTGTCGAACGGGAACCGGTAGGCCAGGCCCTCGTGCGGCAGCGCGATGTTGGTCGGCGGCCTGTCGTCTTCCATGGCGCGTGGCTTCTGCACCGCGCCGCCCGGATTGCTCTCACTCGAGACCGCCTCGGCGGTCCTGCGGTTGACGGTCACGGTGTCGACCAACGCCAGCAGCAGACCCGTGTCCTGCTGTTTGTCGGTGCGCCGCAGCGAGCTACCGACCTGGAGCGTCACCACGTCGGCATTCGACGGGGACTCGACCGAGACCTGCTCCTGTTGCACCATCGGCACGTCCCGGTCGACTTTGAATCGTTCCGCGTTCAGCGATTGTGGGTCGAAGGCGGTCCCGGTGCCGTCGCTGATCAGCGTGGCATCCAGGTCGAGCGGAATCTTGGCGATCTTGCTGTGGGTGTAGGTGGACAGCAACAGCGCGGCGATCAGCAGGGCAGCTCCCAGCCCCAAGAGTCCGCACGCCGCAATACGCAGCGCCACTGCGCGGTTCAAACCGTGCCTCCTTCACCTGCGGTATGCCCGCAGAAACCCGTTTGACCCTAACAGCACAATTTAAAGGCGTCGTTCAGTCCGGGCGCACCCCGGAGGCCACCAGGCACCCCTGTTCAGCGAGTTTCGATCCGCCCGGCACACTGATTGCCGTGGGCGGGCAGAAAGACAGCCTGAACGACCGGGCGGAAGTCGGCGGGACTCGAGGGTTCCTGCCCGCCGTGGAAGGCATGCGGGCCTGCGCCGCCGTCGGGGTCGTCGTCACCCACGTCGCCTTCCAGACCGGCCACACCGGCGGGGTCACCGGACGGCTGTTCGGCCGGTTCGATCTGGCGGTCGCGGTCTTCTTCGCACTCTCGGGCTTCCTGTTGTGGCGTGGGCACGCCGCGGCAGCGCGCGGGCTGCGACCCATCCCGCCGACCGGCCACTACCTGCGCTCGCGGGTCGTCCGCATCATGCCCGGCTACCTGGTCGCGGTGGTGGTGATCCTGTCGCTGCTGCCCGAGGTGAAGGCGGACCTGACCGTGTGGCTGGCCAACCTCACCCTGACCCAGATCTACGTGCCGCTCACCCTGACCGCCGGGCTGACCCAGATGTGGAGCCTCTCGGTCGAGGTGGCGTTCTATCTCGCGCTGCCACTGCTCGCGTTCTTGGTGCGACGGATCCCGGTCCGCGCGCGGATTCCTGTCATCGCCGGTGCGGCGATCGCGAGCCTGGGGTGGGCGGTGCTGCCGATCGCCACAGCCGCCGGCGTAAACCACTTGAACTGGCCGCCTGCCTTCTTCTCGTGGTTCGCCGCGGGCATGCTGCTCGCCGAGTTGACGGTCACACCAGTCGGATGGCCGCACCGACTGGCCCGGCGGCGGGTGCTGATGGCGGTCGTCGCGGCGGGCGCGTTTGTGGTCGCGGCCTCGCCGATCGCGGGGCCCGAGGGGCTCACCCCGGGCACGGCCGGTCAGTTCGTCGTCAAGGTCACGATGGGTGCGGTGGTCGCAGGCGCGCTCCTCGCGCCGCTCGTCCTCGACCGTCCCGACACATCGCACCGACTGCTGGGCAACACCACGATGGTGACGTTGGGGCGGTGGTCGTATGGGCTTTTCGTCTGGCATCTCGCCGCGCTGGCGATGGTGTTCCCGGTCATCGGCGAGTTCGCGTTCAACGGGCACATGCCGGTGGTGCTGGTGCTGACAGTGGTGTTCGGGTTCGCGATCGCTGCGGTCAGCTACGCGCTGGTGGAGTCGCCATGCCGAACGGCGTTGCGGCGCTGGGAATATCGCCACAGCCGCCCGGTTCCGCCGCTGGACTCCTCGGTCAGCAGCGTGCCTGAGCCCGTCGCGCGGTGACTGGATTGCGCGGTTTTGGGTCCCTAACTGGTTGATCCCACGCACCAGGTGCATGCAATCAACCAGTGAGCCATCTCCGGGCGCTGAGCGCAGCGGTGAGATGGCGGTCGCCGCCGAGCATCGCCCCCTAGCTCAATCGCCGTCGCGAGATGACCTCGTCGCGCACCGCGGAGCGACGCGCCTTACCCGCGTCGTCGCGCAACGGCACGTCGGTGAACTCCACGCTGCGCGGCACTTTGTAGCGCTCGAGGCGTTCGGACAGAAACGCGATGACGGACGCCTCGTCGAGCCCGCCATCGGCATGCACGAGGGCATGCGGCACCTGGCCCAGGTCGTCATCGGGGACGCCGACCACTAGACACGACAGCACCCCGGGGTGCTCGCAGAGCGCCGCCTCGATCTCGGCCGGGTAGACGTTGCGGCCGCCGACGGTGAACATGTCGACCCGACGGTCGCTGAGGTAGAGGAAACCGTCGGCGTCGAAGTATCCGAGGTCGCCCAGCGAGTCCCAGCCGTCGCGCGACTTCGCGGTGGCGCCGATGTACCGGTAGGTGGGTGCGCTGCCCGGCGACGGCCGCATGTAGACCTCGCCGACCACGCCCGGCGGGCAGTCGTTGCCGTCGTCGTCGAGCACCTTCATCTCCCCGGCGACGACGACTCCGACCGAGCCGGGATGTGCCAGCCACTGCTCGCCGGAGATGAATGTCAGCGCCTGCAATTCGGTGCCGCCGTACAGCTCCCACAACGCATCCGGTGCCAGAAGCTCGATCCAGGCCCGCTTGACCGCGGGTGGACACGGAGCGCCGACATGCCAGAACCGCCGGATCGACGACAGGTCGTAGGCGTCGCGGTCGGCCCGGTAGACAGGAAGCAGGCGCTGCATGATGGTCGGCACCGTGGCCAGGTACGTGACGCGGTGTTCGGTGACCAACCGGAGGAACTCGTGCGGATCGAACCGCGGCATCACAACCAGATGGTGGCCCTGTACGAGTCCGATTGCGAACGTGGTGAATCCGGTGTTGTGGCTCAGCGGGACCGAGAGCAGGTTGACATCACCCTCCTGCGCGCCGAGCGGATAGCCCGCGTGGGGCGGGAACCGGCTGTCGCCGCCGGACTCGATCAGCTTGGGTCTGCCGGTGCTGCCGCCTGATGCCATGGCCTTGAACACCGGCGACACCTTCTCCGGGAGGGGCGCGTCCGATACCGCCGGGTCGGGTACGTAACCCGCGGGCACGCTTGGTGTCCGGTCCGTCGGGTGGTGGCGGCCCACCACCAGCGCGCGGGGCCGCAGCTCGAGCAGCCCTGCCAGTTCCGCGTCGGGCAGCCGCGGTGAGAGCGGCTGCGGCACCGCGCCAAGCTTCCAGATGGCGAGCACCGCCTGCGCCCACTCGATGGAGTTCGGCAGCACCACCGTGACGTAGTCAGCTTGTCGCACACCGAGTTCGGCATAGGCGCGGGCCAGCCGGTTGGTCGACGCGTCGAATTCGGCGCGGGTGAGCGTGACGGCCCCGCAGGTGACCGCCGGCGCGTCGGGCTCACGCTCGGCAAGGCTCGATACCTGTGTACTGATCGGGGCGACCGGCCCGGCCATGTCAGTAACCGCCCTGCGCCTCGAAGACCCGGCGCGGATTGTCGACGAGCATCGTGGTCAGCTGCTCGTCGCTGACGCCACGCTCCTTGAGCGCGGGAATGACGTCGTTGTGAATGTGTAGATAGTGCCAGTTCGGCATGGATTGCGGCACGAGGGTTTCCGGTAACCAGTCGATGAAGCAGGCTGCGTCGTGCGACAGCACCATCTTGTCGGCGTGACCGCGTTCGCACATCTGGGCCACGGTGTCGACGCGGTCCTCGAACCCGAGGAACACATCCACGCCGAACCGGTCCATGCCGATGAAGGAACCCCTGCCGATCAGCTCCTCCAAGTAGTCGAGGTCGGTGCTGTCGCCGCAGTGACCGATCATGACACGGGAGAGGTCGACGCCCTCCTCGGCGAAGATCCGCTGCTGATCGAGGCCCCGCTTGGTCGCGGCGTGTGTGTGCGTCGAGATCGGGACGCCGGTCTCCCGGTGTGCCTGTGCCACCGCTCGGAGCACCCGCTCGACGCCCGGCGTCAGGCCGGGTTCGTCGGTCGCGCACTTGAGGATGGCCGCCTTCACACCGGTGCCTGCGATCCCGGTGGTGATGTCTCGGACGAACATCTCGACCATCGGCTCGCCGAGGGGAGTGTCCGGACCGCTGAAATGAAAGAACATCGGCACGTCGTTGTAGGTGTAGACACCGGTCGCCACGACGATGTTGATGTCGGTCTGCGCGGCGATGCGCTCGATGCGCGGGACGTAGCGGCCCATTCCGATCACCGTGAGGTCGACGATGCTGTCGACGCCGCGGGCCTTCAGCTCGTTGAGGCGGACGACGGCGTCGGCCTCGCGCTCGGCTTCGTCACCCCAGACTTCCGGATAGTTGGCTGAGATGTCGCAGGACTGGATGAAGACGTGCTCGTGCATGAGGGTGACACCGAGATTCGCGGTGTCGATCGGCCCGCGGGCGGTGTTCAGGTGCGGCACGCGGCCGATGCTACGAGATAGCGGTCGCTCAATCGGGTACATGAGAATGGATCCATAGCGAAAGGCCAGAACCGCATGGCGGCAACATCCACGGTGCGCGCCGCGCCGTCGGCGTGGGCGCCGCTGTCCTCGCCGATCTACCGCGCGCTGTGGATCGCGCAGTTCGTGTCGAACCTCGGTACCTGGATGCAGACGGTCGGCGCACAGTGGATGTTGGTGGCTGATCCCAACGCGGCGGTGCTGGTGCCGCTGGTGCAGACCGCGACGACGCTGCCGGTGATGCTATTGGCGCTGCCCTCGGGAGTAGTGGCGGATCTGATCGACCGGCGTCGGCTGCTGATCGCCACTCAGGCGGCGATGGCGGCGGGTGTCTCGACGCTGGCGGTGTTGACGGGGGTCGGGCTGGCGACTCCCGCCGTGCTGCTGATCCTGCTGTTCCTGGTCGGTTGTGGGCAGGCCCTGACCGCGCCGGCATGGCAGGCCATTCAGCCCGAACTCGTCCCACGCGAGCAGATCCCGGCGGCCGCCGCGCTGACCAGCTTGGCACTGAACGGCGCACGGGCGGTCGGGCCCGCCATCGCGGGTGTGCTGGTGTCGCTGTCGGGACCTACGTTGGTGTTCGCGCTCAACGCGGTGTCGTTCGCCGGCATCGTGATGGTGTTGTTCGTCTGGCGCCGCCCGACCGCCGAACGGTTGTTGCCGACCGAGCGACCCGTGTCGGCGCTGAGCGCGGGCGGGCGGTTCATCCGCAGCTCGCCGGTGGTGCGGCGCATCCTGTTTCGGGCGCTGCTGTTCATCGCGCCCGCCAGCGCGCTGTGGGCGTTGCTCGCGGTCATCGCCAGTCGGCAACTGCATCTGTCGTCTGCGGGCTACGGCGTGCTGCTGGGCGCGCTGGGCGTCGGCGCCGTGTTCGGCGCGACGGTGCTGTCGCGACTGCTGACGGCGTTCGGCCGCAACGTCCTGCTGACGATCGGTGCCGTCGGCTTCGCGCTCGCCACCGCGGTGCTGGCCCTCGTACCGGTGTTGGCGGTCGTCATCGTCGCGATGGTGGTCGGCGGGATGTCCTGGTTACTCACGTTGTCGACGCTCAACGCGTCGATGCAGCTGAGCCTCCCGGCCTGGGTGCGGGCCCGCGGCCTGTCGGTCTACCTGCTGGTGTTCATGGGCGGCCAGGCGATCGGCTCACTGGTCTGGGGACTGGTGGCGGGCGCCACCAACAGCGTGACGGCGCTGCTGATCAGCGCCGGGTTGCTCGGCGTCTGCGCCGTGTCGTTGCTGTGGTGGCCGCTGCACCGAAGCACCGGTGACCTCGACATCGAACCGTCTGCGCACTGGCCGGAGCCGGCGCTGGTGTTCGAGCCCGCCCCACCCGACGGGCCGGTTGTTGTGCTGAAGACCTATCGGGTCGCACCGCAGGACGAAACGGCGTTCGTCGCGGCGATGGACCGGGTGAGGCGCTCGCGGCAGCGCACCGGGGCCGTGCAATGGCGGTTGTTCCGCAGCGGCGAGCGGCCCAACACGTTCGTCGAGGGATTCGTCGTGCGGTCGTGGTACGAGCATCTGCACCAGCACGCCATCCGGCAGACGAGGCAGGACCTGATCGCCGAGCAGGAGGTCGACAGGCACGTCATCGGCGAGCCCAAGCTCGAGCACCTGATAGCCGTCAGCTGAGCCGCTCACCGCTGCGCATCGGCACGGTCGAGACGGCGACGGCGGCCACCGAGACCAGCGTCAGCAGCTGCACACCCCATGAATGCCCGACGTAGCCGTCGACCGACCGCCACGGATTCTGGCTCAGCACCGCGCCGGCCAGAATCAGCCCGCCGGCCGACACGCCGACGGTTATTGCCTCGCAGAGTTTTTCGCGGTTCCGTAACAGACGCCGAACCCCCAGGGCGGTGCCGACCACGACGACGCCCCACGGTCCCGAGATCACCGCGCCGACGGCAAGCACCACCGCGCCAACGGCGACCGGGTGCGGTCGCCACACCGGCACCGGATCGGCGGGCGGGGGGCGCCTGCGCATCGGAAGGAAGGCCAGCAGTGCGAGCATCGGAAGCAGCGCCAGCCCGCCGATCAGGCCGACGCGGTAAGGTCCGTTCGACGGGAAGGTCAGCGTGACCGGGCCGGCCGTGCCCGGCGGCAGCAGCCAGCCCTGCTGCCAGCCGTTCACCGTGATGGGGTTCAGCGTTGTCCCGTCGCTGTCGTGCGCGACCCAGCCCGGGTTGATGCTCTCGGGCACCACCAGTACCTGGGACGCCGACGACGGAGAGACCGTCACCTCCCGGTGGTCTGCTTGCCACCTACCCGTCTGCACGGGAGTGGTAGGTGCCGCCCGTATTTCGTCGGCCAGTGGTCCCTCGAGTTGTGCGCCGTCCACGATGAACGCGGCGCCGGGGCTGATCACCAACTCCTGCTGTCCGGCGGGCAGCACGATCGGTTCGGTGCGGCACGGGCGCGCGGCGACGGGCGCGCCGTCGAGCAGGGCGCCGACGCTGGTGGTGAGCGAGGTCTGCACGAACTGGCCGGCGATGCCGATGACCGGCCCAGCACCGCAGGGCAATTCGATCTTGCGGCCCCGATTGGCCGCCGCGTCGGCGGCCGCGATCGGTGCGCCCCGGGCGTCGAGCACCGTCACCTCGGCCAGGCCCGGCGGTTTGAGTTGGTCGAAGCCGAGCGCCGTGCGGTCGATGACATCGTCCCAGTCGAGGATGGACACCGTCACGGTGTCCGTGACCCGCGGTTTGAGGTTCAGCGTCTGGGCTCCCGCATCCCCGACCACGCGCCGGATCTGCGGGCCGTCGCCCAGATCGACGGCCAGCAGGCTCGGATGTGCTGGAAGCTCTGAGGAACTCGGCGCGACCCGGAGCCCGGCGACCTCGCTGCGCCGGGGCAGCTTCAACGTCAGGGTGGGTGGCGTCCCTTGCTGTACGACACGCTGGGGGGCGGTCCACGCGGTGCCGGGATCACCGTCGGCGGCGGCGTAGGCCGAACCGAGAACGTCGACCGGATCGGCGTCGCCGAGGGCCCGGACGGCCCCCGGCGCACTGACCAGGTCGGCCAGTTTGGGGCCCTGGCGGGCGCGCACCCAGACCGTCGGCGTCACAGCGATCGGCGCCGGCACGGTCAGCGTCCGGCTGAGATTCACCGGTTCCTCGGGAGACAGCGCCATCAGGGCGGCGCACCTGAGACCGGTCGAGCTCTGAGCGCAGCCCGAGCGGCCGAGCAACTCAGAGCCCAGATCCCATTGCGCCACAGCAGAATCCGGAGGCGGACCGGGCACCGCCACGGTGTGGCGCAGGCTGACCGGATGGGCGAAACCGTTGGCGTCGTACTGGGTGACGGCGATGTCAGTGAGCCCGAACTGCACACCGGGCGACCCGTCGTCGGTGGCGACCGCAGTGATCCGCACCCACGGTGACTCTCCGTAGGGCAGCGCCGCGGTCAGCGGTTTGCCCGGCTCGTCGAAGCGCATCGTGCTGGTGCCGTTGACGGTCGAGATCTCCATGCGGCGGATCTGCGCGCCGACTGCGGTGGCGCTGGGGGTGACCGTGATCGTCGCGTTCGTGACGGGATGGTCGAAGTCGACCTGCAGCCACTGCCCGATCGCGGACTGCAGCGAGTTCGAAACCCAGCTCGTCGACGGATCTGCGTCGATGGCCGCGGCCGGACCGGTGGCGGGCGCGACGTTGGGAAGTGCGGTGGAGTCCGCCGCCGAACTCGACACCGAGACCCGGCCACCGTTCCACTGCCCGTACACGAGATCGGCTCCCGGAGAGGGGTAGTCGATGACCCGGTTGTGGGTGTTCCGGGCATCACCCGGGGCGCGGATCGCCGAGGAGTGGTCGTCGACGCGACCGTAGTCGGTTTCGCGCGCGAGCGGCGTGTCGGTCACGGTGACCCCGGTTCCTGGTGGGTCGGGCAGCCGTGCCCGCTCGGCGTCGGCGGTCAACAGCATGGGACCGAGCGGTGGCCGGTCGAGCAGTCGACGGCGCTCGTCGAGCCGCAACAGCGCCTCGGGTGCACCGTCGACGCGCGCCATCCGGTCGGTGTCCACCAGGTAGGGCGTCACCGGCATATCGGCGTGTACCCGGTAGATCTCGACGGCGGGGTAGCGCGGTCGCAGACCGCTGTCGGCGACGAATCCGGCCAAGGTGCCGGGCCCGACCAAACCGCCGAACTCCGCGACCTTGTCCAGGCCGGGTGAGCCGTCGACGGCCCGGTGCACGAGCAGCGGCCGTGCCGAGCGGGACGACTCGGGGTCCAGGTCGTTGCGCACCACGACGTACGAAATGCCCTGGCGGGCAAGGGTGTCGGCCAGCCCGGCGGACGGTCGGCCCGCGGCGAAGAGCCGCTGCACGGAGTCCAGCGCGCGGATCGTCTGTGGCGGCGTGAGCGGGATCGAGTCGCGGACACCCCACGGGCTGTGGCCGAGTACCTGCAGCGGTTCGTCGTGGCTGTTGCCCCACACCTGGGTGGCGAACGGCGCACCGGGCGCCACCAGTACGCGGCCGTCCGTGTTGTGTTGGTCGAGCCAGTCGGCGGTGTCATGCCAGTACTGCGGGATGGCATCGAAAGCACCTGGCGGAGTGAGCCTTCCGGTCCACGCCAGAGAGGTGCCTGCGGCCAGTGCGACCAGCACCACGATCCCCACCGCGACCCGCTTGTCCCGTTCGGGATGCGCCAGCGCCGTCGTCCACTCCGCACGCGGTGCGCTGCCCGGCAGCGGGATGCGGCCGAGGAGATGGGCCAGCCCCAGCGTCAGCGGCAGTCGCAGCAGCGGTTCCAGCTTGTGCAGGTTGCGCAGCGGTGTTCCGGATGCGTCGAGGAACGCCTGAACCTGCTGTGCAAGAGGTGATCCCAGTCCGCCGGAGTAGCCGAGTGCGAGCAGCGTGACACCGATCAACAGGATGGTGATCAGCCGCCCGCGCGCAGGCATCGTCGTCATGGCCAGTCCCGCCAGGCCGGCGGCCGCGACCAGGGCGGTGGCCAACACGGCAACCGAACCCGTCACCAGCGTGGCGCCGGCCGTCGCGTTCGGTGCGACGAACGGCGTCCAGGCATCCGTGCCGCGCAGCATCTCGGTCAGTGACATCCACCGCGTGGTGACGCCGGATGATTCGATGAAGTCGAGGAACGGCGGGCTGATCCGGCCCAGCATCACCAGCGCGACGACCCACCACAGCACGGCGAGTGTGATGCCGAGCGTCCACCACGCGGTGAAACGCCACCACAACCGGGTGGGGCGGTGACACGCCAACCAGATGACCGCGCACAGGCAACCGGTGAGGGTGGCCACCGCGTTGACCGCGCCCATCAACGCGACCGCCACGGCGGACCTCGCCGCGAGCATCCGCACCCGCGGTCCGCCCTCTGCCCTTCCCACCCCTCCGGACCCGCCCTGCAGAACGAGGATCATTGGCAGCAGCACCCACGGCGCCAGCATCATCGGCAGCGTCTCCGACGAGATCGCGCCGAGGGTGGTCAGCACCCGCGGGGACAGGGCGTAGGCGACCGCGGCGACGACCCGTGACGTGGGAGTGCCGATCCCGAGCGCCTCGGCCAGCCGCAGCAGGCCCCAGAACCCGACTACCAGCAGGATCGCCCACCACAGCCGCTGGGTCACCCAGCCGGGCAGGCCGATGACGTCGCCGACGAGGAAGAAGGAGCCGTGCGGGAACAGGTAGCCGTAGGCCTGGTTCTGGGCCTGCCCGAACGGCAGTTCGCTGTTCCACAGGTTGAACGCCCGGGTGAGGAACCGCAGCGGATTGGCGGTCAGGTCCAGCTTGGTGTCGGGTGAGATCTGTCCGGGTGACTGGGCGAAAGTCAGGGCCAGCGCCGCCGCAGCGGCCACCCACAGCCAGCGCCGCGACAGGGGCTCGGCCCTAACTTCTGTCGCCGTACTCGACCCTGTTGAGCACCGAGGACGCTGGATCGCCCGCTTGCAGAGGAGGCCTGTCGTCCTGCTGCACCATCAGCGTCACACCGAAAACGGCTGCCGCGCCCAGCAGCAGGCCGACCACGATGCTGGCGGCCGCCGGCACGAGGAACCGATCCATGCGGCAAAAGTAGCATGCGGCCCATGTGCGCAGCTGAACGCGTGTTCTGGTGGCACACGCCGACCACGTAATAGAACTGAGCCACCACAGCCGTTAGTGTCGAGGCCCATGGCCCTGCCCCGTGCATTGTGTGCCCTCGCTGCCACTCCCGTACTGCTGATGGCGTGCTCGCCCGCCGCCCAAGAAGCCGCGACATCACCCCCGTCGGCGCCCATCACCAAGGCGGCCACCGCCGTGCCCGACGCCCCGGCCGCACCTGCGGAAGCGCCGGCAGCCCCTGCGTGCGGAACCGGGGAGGCACTGCTGGCTGACATGTCGACCCGCGAGAAGCTCGCACAACTGCTGATGGTCGGCGTTTCCAACGCGGGCGACGCGCGCGCGGTCGTCGACACCCACCACGTCGGCGGCATCATGATCGGCAGCTGGACGGACCTGTCGATCATGGGTGATCAGCTGCGCGACATCGCGGGCGCGGCGACCCCGCTGCCTCTGGCGGTCAGCGTCGACGAGGAGGGCGGCCGGGTCTCGCGGCTGGCCCCGCTGATCGGTTCCCAGCCGTCACCGCGGGTGCTCGCGCAGACCAACACGCCCGAGCAGGTGTACGACATCGCGCTGCGGCGCGGCCATGCGATGCGAGGTCTGGGCATCACCATCGACTTCGCCCCGGTCGTCGACGTCACCGACGCGGCCAACGCCGACGGGGTTATCGGAGATCGGTCGTTCGGGTCCGACCCGACCGTCGTCACCGACTACGCCGGCGCGTACGCCCGCGGGCTGCGCGACGCCGGGGTGCTGCCGGTGCTCAAGCACTTCCCGGGCCACGGCTCCGGGTCGGGCGACACGCACACCGGCAGCGTCACCACCCCCGACATCGCCGATCTGAAGAACACCGACCTGGTCCCGTACCGCACGCTGACCGCCCAAGCGCCCGTCGGCGTCATGGTGGGTCACCTGCAGGTGCCCGGACTGACCGGCAGCGACCCGGCGAGCCTGAGCCCGGCGGCGTACGCACTGCTGCGGTCGGGCAACTACGGGGGTCCGCCGTTCGGGGGCCCGATCTTCACCGACGACCTTTCGGGCATGCAGGCGATCTCCGACCGGTTCGGCGTGGCCGAGGCCGCCTTACGCGGGCTGCAGGCCGGCGCCGATGTTGCGTTGTGGGTGAGCAGCGGCGAGGTGCCCGCAGTGCTCGACCGGCTGGAGAAGGCGGTCGACGCCGGTGAGCTGTCGCCGTCCAGCGTCGACGCCTCCGTGCTGCGACTCGCGGCGGTGAAGGGCCCCAACCCGCGCTGTTGATCAGACCCACCGCCCGCCGCTGACACCGCCCGACCACGCGTTGCCTACGCTGGTGGAATGGCCGGAGGGACCAAGCGGTTGCCGCGCGCCGTGCGCGAACAGCAGATGCTGGACGCCGCGGTGCAGATCTTCTCCGTCAACGGCTACCACGAGACGTCGATGGACGCGATCGCCGCGGAGGCCCAGATCTCCAAGCCGATGCTCTACCTGTACTACGGCTCCAAGGAGGAGTTGTTCGCGGCGTGCCTCGATCGGGAACTGGCCCGGTTCGTCGACGACGTGCGCAGCCGGATCGACTTCAAGCAGAGCCCGAAGGACCTGTTGCGCACCGCCGTTCTGGCCTTCCTGAACTACATCGACGCCAACCGAGCGTCGTGGATGGTGCTCTACAGCCAGGCCACCAGTTCTCAGGCGTTCGCCCACACGGTGCGTGAAGGTCGCGAGCGCATCATCGATCTGGTCGGCCGGCTGCTGCGCTCGGGCACTCGGAACCCCGAGCCCGACACCGACTTCGAATTGATGGCGGTCGCGCTGGTCGGTGCCGGGGAAGCGGTGGCATCCCGGGTCAGCGCGGGCGACGCCGGTGTGGATGAGGCTGCCGAACTGATGATCAACCTGTTCTGGCGCGGGCTGAAGGGTACGCCGTCGGATCATCCCGTCGAGACCGCGGTGAGATCGCCGAAATAGGCACATATCGCGATCTGTACGCGCTCGGAAACCAAGCGGGCGGCCTTGATTCGGCTACTCTCCTCCGGGTGGCCGCACCACGCGCGTCGATATACCTAGTTCCTGGAGGATCTCGTTGAGGGCGGCCTGCTCGGCTTCGTCCTCGTCGACAGCGGCGAGCAGATCGATCAGCGCTCGGGCACGATCCTCCGGTGAGAGTTCCAGGATGCCCGCGGACGATCCGGTCAACCCGTCACTTTTCAGGGCGGTCAGATATGCCTCGAGCGACACTCTGAGCAGGGTCGGGTCGCTGTCCGGTTGAATTTCGTTGTACGCCTGCCCGGTAGACAGCGGGGGCGAAGTCCGGGAGTCGCTGTAACCGGAGCCGGTCCCGAGCGGCCTCCAGGTCTCGACGTTGGACGGATTCAACAGGACGGGTACGGGGTCGTCGGATTGTCGAACCCAGGTATACGGTGGGTCGGGAGAACGCACGGCAGGGACGGTGAGTTCGATATGCCCCGCGACGAGCGGCCACCACGAGCGTTCGTAAAGGGAGGGCACGATTTCGAAGAGTTCCGAGGCGCCTGGATCGAGCGGGATCGTGATGTGCAGGGCATATTTGCCGGCGCTGCGTCGCCAGCCGCCCTCAAACCAGGTGTGTCGGTCGTTCGCCAGCACTCCGGGTATCAGTCGCTTGAAGTTGGCCAGGGTGGCAGCTGGACTCTGGGGTATGGCGTACGCCGTGAAGCGATAACGCGTCACACGGGCTACAACTTCGAACTGAATTCGCTTGTCCGACAGGTTCGTAATCTCGAGCTCGTATCCCGACGTATACGCGGGATCCTGACTCGAGCCTGACGGGGAGAATGACAGTTGGAAACCCGATACGAGCATGTCGTTGCCCCCTCCGCGACGTCCCCTCCAGTGTAGGCACCAGCAGGGCCGAGTAGAGCGTCTTCTCGTGCGGGGATTACAGCGAGCGCACCGTGCCGAACAGGTGCGGGTCGCCTTTCTTCAGGTGCCGCAACGTCAGGTCCCAGCCATCGGAGACCCGGTCGACGTACAGTCCGGCGTTGGCGGGCAACACCACCGGCTTGGCGAACTTCACCGAATACTTCACCGCGCCCGGTAGCTGGCCCTCGATGTTCGCCAGAACCGCTGCCGCGCTGAACATTCCATGTGCGATCACCGTCGGGAAGCCGAACAGCTTGGCCGCGACCGAGTTGGTGTGGATCGGGTTGTGGTCGCCGCCGACCGAGGCGTAGTGCCGGACCTGGCCGGGCGTGATGCGCAGCACCGCATTCGGCGGCCCCAGCTTGGGCTGCTTCTGCGGCGGCGGCTTCGGCTCGTCGGACAGGCTGGTGCGCTGCTGGTGCAGAAACGTCGTCACCTGATGCCACGCCCGCTCATTGCCGACGCTGACGTCGGTGAGGATGTCGACCAGCAGCCCACGTCGGTGCTCGCGCAGGTTCTCCGCATGCACCTTCACCGACACGGAGTCGGTCACCGCGATCGGGCGGTACTGTGTGATGTGGTTCTCGATGTGCACGGAACCCATTGCCGCGAACGGGAAGTCGAAGCCGGTCACCAACGACATCAGCGTCGGGAACGTCAGCGCGAACGGATACGTCAACGGCACGGTGTCGCCGAACTGCAGTCCCGTCACCGCCGCGTAGGCCGCCACGTTCTCGGGATCGATGCTCAGGTCGTCGACGGTCAGCGTGCGGTCGGGAAGCGTCTCGCCACGCGGCACCAAGGGCAGCGCGCCCACGGCAGCACGCGCCAGGTTCATCAGCCCGGACGGTTGGCTCACGTCACGCTCCCAGCCACGCTTGGCCGCACACCCGCACGGTGTTGCCGGTGACGGCGTTCGACGCGGGGCTGGCGAAGTACGCGATGGTCTCGGCGACGTCGACCGGCTGGCCGCCCTGGTATAGCGAATTCAGTCGCCGGCCCACCTCGCGGGTCGCCAGCGGGATCGCCTCGGTCATCTTGGTCTCGATGAACCCGGGCGCGACCGCGTTGACCGTGATGCCCTTGTCGGCGTAGGCCGCCGAGAGGCTGTCGGTGAGCCCGATCATGCCCGCCTTGGTGGCGGCGTAGTTGGTCTGGCCGCGGTTACCCGCGATACCCGCCATCGATGACAGTCCGACCACCCGGCCGCCCTCGCCGAGCGTGCCGTTGTTCACCAGTCCCTCCGCAAGTGCAAGCGGCGCAATAAGATTCACCGCGATGACGGAGTCCCAGCGCGCCTCATCCATGTTGGCCAACAGCTTGTCGCGGGTGATACCGGCGTTGTTGACCAGGATGTCGACGCGTCCACCGTGGTTGTCACGGAGATGTTCGGTGATCTTGTCGACCGCGTCGTCGGCGGTCACGTCGAGGGTCAACGCGGTGCCGCTCACCTTGGAGGCCGTCTGGCCCAGCGCGTCGGCGGCCTGCTCTACGTCGATGCAGACCACCTTCGCGCCGTCGCGCGAGAACACCTCGGCGATCGTCGCGCCGATGCCGCGGGCAGCACCGGTCACGATCGCGACCTTGCCGTCCAGCGGCCGGTCCCAGTCTGCCGGCGGCGCCGCGTCGTCGGCCCCGACCCGAAGCACCTGTCCGTCGACGTAGGCGGACTTACCCGACAGCAGGAACCGCATCGTCGACTCCAGACCCGTCGCGGCCGGCTTGGCATCGGGGGACAGGTAGACCAGGTTCACGGTTGCGCCGCGGCGCATCTCCTTGCCCAGCGACCGGGTGAACCCCTCGAGCGCGCGCTGCGCGATGCGCTCGTGCTCGTTGTCCACGAGTTCGGGCGTGGTGCCGACGACCACGATGCGTCCGGACGGGCCGAGGTTGCGCAACAGCGGGGTGAAGAACTTGTACAGGCCTTTGAGTCCGACGGGTTCGGTGATGCCGGTCGCGTCGTACACCAGCCCGCCGAACGAGTCGGCCCAGCGGCCGCCGAGGTTGTTGGAGACGACGTCGTAATCCTCGGCCAGGGCGGTACGCAGCGGTTCGACGACGCGGCCCTCGCCGCCGGCTGAGCCGGCGATCGAGCCGGAGCCGATGAGCAGCGTGCCCGCCAGCGGCGGGTCGCCGGGCCGGTAACGGCGCAGCGTCTCGGGCTGGGGGATGCCGAGTTGCTTGGCGAGGAACGATCCTGGCGTCGAGTGGACGATTTGCGAGTACAGATCGGTAGCCATGGGACAAACTTACTCCAGAGTAAGAAGGGTGGGTACTATGGGTTCATGGCTAGTGATACCCGCCGACGCGTCGCCATTCTCGGCGGCAACAGAATTCCTTTCGCCCGGGCCGACGGCGCGTACGCCAACGCGTCCAACCAGGACATGTTCACCGCCGCGCTGGGTGGGCTCATCGACCGCTTCAACCTGTCCGGGGAGACCCTCGGCGCAGTGATCGGCGGTGCGGTGCTCAAGCACAGCCGCGACTTCAACCTGATCCGCGAATGCGTGCTGGGCAGCGCGCTGTCGTCGTACACGCCCGCGTTCGACATCCAGCAGGCGTGCGGCACCGGTCTGCAGGCCACCATCTCCGCGGCCGACGGCATCGCCGCGGGCCGCTACGAGGTGGCGGCGGCCGGCGGCGTCGACACCGCCTCGGATGCCCCGATCGCGCTGGGCGACGACCTTCGCCGCACGCTGCTGGGATTGCGCCGGTCGAAGTCCAACGTCGACCGGCTGAAGCTGGTCGGCAAGTTGCCCGCCTCGCTGGGCATCCAGATCCCGGTCAACAGCGAGCCGCGCACCGGCATGTCGATGGGCGAGCACGCCGCGATCACCGCCAAGGAGATGGGGATCAAGCGCACCGACCAGGACGAACTGGCCGCGGCCAGCCACCGGAACATGACCGCCGCTTACGACCGCGGTTTCTTCGACGACCTCGTCACGCCGTTCTTGGGTGTGTACCGCGACAACAACCTGCGGGCCGATTCGTCGGCGGAGAAGCTCGCCAAGCTCAAGCCGGTGTTCGGGGTGCGCAACGGCGACGCGACGATGACCGCGGGTAACTCGACCCCACTGACCGACGGCGCTTCGGTGTCCCTGCTGGCATCCGACGAGTGGGCCTCGGCCCACGGCGTCCAACCGCTCGCCTACTTCGTCGACGCGGAGACCGCGGCGGTGGATTACGTCAACGGCAAGGACGGACTGCTGATGGCGCCGACGTATGCGGTGCCGCGGCTGCTGGCCCGCAACGGACTCGGCCTGCAGGACTTCGACTTCTACGAGATCCACGAGGCGTTCGCGTCGGTGGTGCTTGCGCATCTGCAGGCGTTCGAGTCCGAGGAGTACTGCAAGGAACGCCTCGGCTTGGACAAGGCACTGGGCAGCATCGACAGGACGAAGGTCAACGTCAACGGGTCGTCACTGGCTGCGGGCCATCCATTCGCCGCGACCGGCGGTCGGATCGTGGCGCAGTTGGCCAAGCAACTGGCCGAGCGAAAGCAGGAAACCGGGCAGTCGGTGCGCGGCTTGATCTCCATCTGCGCGGCCGGCGGCCAGGGCGTGGCGGCCATTCTGGAGTCGTGACAGAGATTCGCGCTCCGCTGTAACGCCGGTTGCAACGACGTCGATAGACCCCATAGCTCCGTACTGCCGTCTGACCCCCCGACCCGATGGCAGTACGGGGCTCTTACCTTGTGGGGCCTGGCGATCAGCCATCGCAGGTACAAAATTCGCTCTGGTGTGATCTAGAAGACCGGCGTACGATCGATCGCACGACGGGTTCGGGAGTGGCTGTTCCGAAGAGTCGGCAAGGGGTGAAAGCCGACCGCGCGAGACTGATGTGACGCACCTAGTGCCCTCCCGAACCCGCCCTTTTTGCGCCCGGTGCGGCTAGCCACACCGCCGCGACGGGGACGAGCGCTCACTCAGGTACAGATTCGAGCCACGAAACCGTCCGCCGTTGAGCGCTCGCCGTCCGCCGCCCAACCAAAAAACGCCCCCGGGAAGAGACCGGGGGCGGTTTCGGTGCAGCCAGGAGAACTTAGAAGGCCGCCTCGTCGAGTTCCATCACCTCGTTGTCGAGGTTCTCGATGATCTGACGGGTGCTGGTGAGCAGCGGCAAGAAGTTCTTGGCGAAGAACGACGCCACCGCGACCTTGCCCTCGTAGAAAGCGCGATCGTCGCCGCTGACGCCCGCGTCGAGCTTGTCGATCGCCACCGCGGCATGCCGTTGCAACAGCCAGCCGATCACCAGGTCGCCCACGCTCATCAGGAAGCGCACCGAGCCCAGGCCGACCTTGTACAACTGGGTCGGATCCTCCTGTGCTGCCATCAGATAGCCCGTGAGCGATGCGGCCATGCCCTGGACATCCTCCAGCGCGGTGGCCAGCAGTGCCCGCTCGGCCTTGAGCCGGCCGTTGCCTGCCTCGTTCTTGACGAACTGCTCAACCTGCCCGGACACGAACGCCAGCGCCTGGCCCTTGTCCCGCACGATCTTGCGGAAGAAGAAGTCCTGCGCCTGGATGGCGGTGGTGCCCTCGTAGAGCGAGTCGATCTTGGCGTCGCGGATGTACTGCTCGATCGGGTAGTCCTGCAGGAAGCCCGAACCACCGAAGGTTTGCAGGCTCTCGGTCAGCTTGGCGTAGGCCTGCTCGGATCCGACACCCTTGACGATCGGGAGCATCAGGTCATTGACCTTGGCGGCCAGTTCGGCGTCCACACCGTGCACCGCCTGGGCCACCGCGGAGTCCTGGAACGTCGCGGTGTACAGGTACAGCGCACGCAGGCCCTCGGCATAGGCCTTCTGTGTCATCAGTGACCGACGCACGTCGGGGTGATGGGTGATGGTCACCCGCGGCGCGGTCTTGTCGGTCATCTGCGTCATGTCGGCGCCCTGCACACGCTCCTTGGCGTACTCGAGCGCGTTGAGGTAGCCGGTCGACAGCGTGGCGATCGCCTTGGTGCCCACCATCATTCGAGCTTGCTCGATGACGTCGAACATCTGCGCGATGCCGTCATGAACCTCACCGACCAGCCAGCCGACGGCGGGAGTGCCGTGTTGGCCCAGCGAGAGCTCACACGTGGCCGAGACCTTCAGGCCCATCTTGTGCTCGACGTTGGTGACGAACACGCCGTTGCGCTCACCGGGTTCGCCGGTCTCCGGATCGAAGTGGAACTTCGGTACGAAGAACAACGACAGGCCCTTGGTGCCCGGGCCTGCGCCCTCGGGGCGGGCCAGCACCAGGTGCATGATGTTCTCGAACAAGTCGTCGGAGTCGCCCGAGGTGATGAAGCGCTTGACGCCGTCGATGTGCCACGTGCCGTCGGCCTGCTGCACGGCCTTGGTGCGGCCGGCGCCGACGTCCGAACCCGCATCGGGCTCGGTCAGCACCATGGTGGCGCCCCAGCCCCGCTCGGCGGCCAGCACGGCCCACTTCTTCTGCTCGTCGGTGCCGTTGTCGTAAAAGATCTCGCACATGCCGGCGCCCATCGCATACATGTACGCAGCCGGGTTCGCGCCCAGGATGTGTTCGATCAAGGCCCACTGCAGCGCGCGGGGCATCGACATGCCCCCGAGCTCCTCGGCGATACCCACCTTGTCCCAGCCGCCCTCGAGCAGTGCGCGCATCGACTTCTTGAACGAGTCGGGCAGCGTCACCGTATGGGTGCTGGGGTCGAACACCGGCGGATTGCGGTCGGCGTCGGCGAACGACTCGGCGATCGGGCCCTCGGCCAGCCGAGCCATCTCACCGAGCATCTCGCGCGCGGTGTCGGGGTCCAGATCGGCGTAGTTGCCCTCGCCGAGGGCCTTGTCGACCCCGAATACCTCGAACAGGTTGAACACCTGGTCACGAACGTTGCTCTTATAGTGGCTCACGATTCCTCCTCGATGAGACGGCCACTCACGGTTGGGTACTTATTGCTTAAGTTACCCACCAGTAACTGCCCGAACTATACCCATCGGTAACTTCAACCCAAACCTCGCCGGAACAATTTCCGCGACCTAACTAACCGCCCGGTTGGTGGAGGCCGCAAATCCGCAGTTGACAGGTGTCCGGTTGGCCGTTTGCGCCGGTTGTGAGAATCGTCACGGCCGAGCGGCCTATGGTGTGTCGATGCTTCGCGTCGCGGTCTGGGGCACAGGAAACATGGGGGCGACGGCCATTCGTTCCACGGTCGCGTTCCCCGGGTTACGGCTGGCCGGCCTCATCACGTCGTCGCCGGAAAAATCGGGCGCGGACGCGGCCGCATTCGCCGGGCTCGGCGGCTCGACGGGCGTGACCGCCACGACGGACGTCGACTCGGGGCTGAACAGCTGCGATGCGGTCGCCTACATGGCCTCCGGTGACATCCGGCCCGACGAGGCCGTCGCCGACATCGAGCGGTGCCTGCGGGCGGGCCGGCATGTGGTGACTCCGTCGCTGTACGCGCTGTATGACCCGCGTTCGGCGCCGCCAGGATGGCTGGACAGGCTCACGCGCGCCGCCGAGGAGGGCAGCTCCACGCTATTGGTCAGCGGTGTCGATCCAGGCTGGGGCAATGACGTGCTGGCCGTGATCGCCGCGGGCCTGTGCACCAGGATCAAGACGATCCGGTGCCAGGAGATCTTCGACTACTCCACCTACAACCAGCCGTTCGCGGTGAAGGTGTCATGCGGTTTCGGCGGCCCCATGGACGAGACCCCGATGATGCTGCTGCCGTCCGTGCCGACCATGGTGTGGGGCGGCAACATCCGATTGGTCGGACGGGGACTCGGCATGGAAGTCGACGAAATCGTCGAGGCGGTCGAGCGGCGCCCGCTCGAGGAGTCCGTCGAAACCGTGATGGGCCGGTTCGAGGAAGGGACTCAAGGGGCGTTCTGGCTGAAGGTCATCGGAAAGTCGGGTGGGCGCGAACGCATCGTCATCGACCACATCACCCGCATCCACGCGTCGTGTGCGCCTGACTGGCCGTATCCCGATCAGGGCGTCGGCGACCACCGCGTGATCATCGACGGCGACCCGCAGTTGACCATCACGACGCGCGCCGACGTGCCGGGCGGTACCCGCGCCGACGGCGGCAACACCACCGCCGTCAACCGGCTGCTCGGCGCGCTGGCCTGGCTGGCCGAGCAGAAACCCGGTATCTACGACGGGCTCGACGTGCCACTGCAGAGCGCCTTGCCGCCCGAGGTGCAGGCACAACGCTGGGCCGACTACTAGCTCGACTCTGTCCGCCGAGACTGCCGACAGATCGCACTTCTCGGCAAATCGGCGATCTGCCAGCAGTCTCGGCCTGGAATCATTGCGGCTTCGGTCCCGCGACGGTTTGCGGCTCGTCGGGCTGTGATTCGGAGTCGGGCAACTGGCCGACCAGATACCCGGCGAGGCCGCCGATGGTCGGATAGTCGAAAACCGCGGTCGCGTTGATCGTGAATGCGCCGCCGAACTGACTGTGCAGCCGGTTGCGCAGCTCGATCGCCATAAGCGAATCCGTACCCAGATCCAGGAATCGATTGGTCGCGGCGGGCGGCTGTGCCAGCCGCAGGAAGTTCTGGACTTCCCGCTGCAGGAACTCGGTCACGAAATCGGCGCGCTGCGGTACCGGTATCTCCTGCAGCTGCCGAAGCAACTCGCTGTCACCGGTGGCCTCCCCTTCGGGGCCGGGCAACACCAGATCGAGGACCGGCGGACGCGATGCGCCCAACAACTTGGCGGCCCGCTGCCAGTTGGCTTTGAGGACGGCAGCCTGGCCGGTCCCGTTGGCGACCACCTCGGCCAGCGCACTCAGCGCGGCCGACGGGGTCAGCGGAATCAGGGCCTGCGCACCGATATTGGCGCCGGCGGCTTCCGAGGAGGCCATACCGCCTTCGGCCCAGGGGCCGAAGTTGACGCCCGTGGCCGGCAAGCCCTGGGCGCGACGACGCGCGACCAGGCCGTCGAGCAGCGCATTGGCGGTCGCGTAGTTGGCCTGCCCGGGTGAGCCGAAGATGCTGGACACCGATGAAGACACGATGAAGAAGTCCAGATCGTCGTCTTTCGTCAGCCGCTCCAGGTGGTAGGCGCCGAAAGCCTTGGGCGCCAGAGTCGTACGGAATCGCTCCAGGTTCTGCTGGGACAGCAGCGCATCGTCGAGCACCCCGGCCAGGTGTGCCACCCCGGCGAGCGGAGGCAGCTCCTCGCGGATCCGCTCCAGCAGCTTCGCCACCTCGGAACCGTCCGCGACGTCGGCCGAGAAGGTGTGGATGCGGCACTTGTAGCGTTCGGTGATCTCCTCGATGGCCCGTTGTGCGTCCGCATCGGGTGCCCGCCTGCTGGTCAACACGAGGTCGCCAGCGCCGAGTTGGGCCAGATACGACGCCGTATGCAGACCGATCGCACCGAGGCCGCCGGTGATCAGATAGCTGCGATCGGCACGTGGTTGCAGGGGCGTCGGTATCTGAAGCACGATCTTGCCGATATGCCGCGCCTGCTGCATGCGGCGGAACGCGGTCTTCGCTTCGGTCAGCGGATAGATTTCGGCGGGCAGCGCAGCCCACTCGCCACTGGCCAGCCCCTCCGACACTTCGGTCAACAAGCCGCGAATACGCTCTGGCTCTAGGAAAGTCACCGTGTCCAGCGCCACGATCTCGTAAGCGATGTCGGGACGGGCCGCCGCCATCTGCTCAGGCGTCCAGATGTCGCGCTTCGCGATCTCGGCGAACCGGCCGTTCTGGGCGGTGGCTCGCACGGTCGCCTCGATGAACCCCTCGTTGGTGAGGCTGTTGAGCACCACATCCACACCCGAGCCGCCGGTGTCCGTCAGAATCTGGTCGGCGAAATCCGTCGTGCGCGAGTCGTAAACGTACTTGACACCCATCCTGCGCAGGGTGGCGCGCTTGTAGGTGCTGGCGGTCGCGAAGACGACCGCGCCGTGCTGCTGCGCCAGTTGGATGGCAGCGAGTCCGACGCCGCCGCTGGCCGCGTGAATGAGCACCCGATCACCGGGCTGCAACCGGGCCCAGTCGAACGCGAGTCGGGCCGTGAGCGCCGCGGCGGGGATGGTGGCCGCCGCCACCGCGCTGAGGCTCTCGGGTACCGGTGCCACCAACTGCGCGGGCACATTGAACCGGCTGGAGAAAGCTCCCTGCATGAAGCCGTAGACGCGCCGGCCCACCTCGAGCCCCGTGACAGCATCACCCAATTGCGCGACCACACCGGCGAAGTCGCCGCCGATCGGGCCCGGGTCGCCCGGATACAGGCCGAGGACGTTGAGCACATCGCGGAAGTTGAGTCCCGCGGCCTCCACCTGGATCTGCACGTAGCCCTCGGCCGGCGCCGGTACGTCCACTTCGATGAGCCGCAGGTTGTCGATCGCGCCGCGCTCGGTGGGCGCCAGAACGTAGTCGGTCGCGCGCGGCACCGTGAGATGACCGCTGCGTGCCCATGGCAACAGCCGCGATGCCAGCAGCTTGCCTTGCCGCACGGCCAGTTCCGGTTCGTCGACGGGTGCGGCCAGCAGGGCGGCCACTGCGCCCACGGCCTCGGGGGAACCGTCACAGTCGACCAGCTTGCAGCGCAGCGCGGGCTCCTCGTTGATCGCGGTGCGGCCGAAACCCCACAGCGCCGCCTGCACGGGGTCGACCGGCTCACCGGACTCGGTGGCAATGGCCCGCTCGGTGACGATCCACAGTCCGCCAGGCAGTTTGACATCGCCGCGCTGTACGGCGTGCACCACGCTGAGCAGGTCGGCGATCTGAGTCTCGATCCGGGTGGTGACGTCGGCGCTGGACTCGTCCGCGCCCGGTCCGGTGGCGCGCCACACCACCCCGGAGAACGTCAGCCCGCGTTCTCGCTCCTGGGTCAACAGCTGCCCCAGGGTCTCCGAATCCATGGTCGGGCACAAGGAGATGCAGCCCGGCACAGAGGCGGCCAATTCATCGAAACCGGCGATCAGCAGCGTGCCGTCGGGAGCCGAGGCATTTGATTCCGGTGACGGAACCTCGTGCCAGCCAGGCGTGTAGATCAGCCGGGCGGCATCCCCGCCGAGCCCACGCAACAGCGCCTCACGAGGGGCGCGTTTGACTGTGAACTCGCGAATACCGCCGAGCGGGCGGCCATCGCGGCTGACAAAATCGAGGTCGAAGATCTGCGTTTCACTGTCGAGTTCGTTGCTGTGCCACCGCGCCCGGCAGTAGAACCGGCGAGGCATCTTCTCGCGCAGCGCGACCTGCCCGTACCGCAGTGGCAAGAACAGGTCGCTGACGCCCTTCTCGGCGGCGAGAAGCGCCGGGAACGCTGGGAAGGCGACGCCCGTGCACAGGTCCATCAGCACCGGGTGCATCGGCTCGCTGCCGAGTTGCTCGGCTAGTTCTTCTCCGACGACGATGTCGCCGATCGCCTCGTCAGCGCCGAGCCACAGCGACTTCAAGGAGCCGGACCAGGCCGGCCCCCAGGACAATTCCATGTCAGCGAAGGTCTCGAACAAGTCCTGCGGACGCATGCGGTCGCACCGCTCGATGGTTTCCTCGATCGGATCCTCGGTCACCGGCTGGTCGGCGGAGCCGCTCAACACGGTGCCGTCGGCGTTCAACGACCATTCGGCGCCGCGTTCACCGTAGGGCCGGCTGTGGAGCTGGAATCTCCTCTCGCCGTCATCCCCGCTCGGGTGCAGCGTCAGCTGTACCTCGCGAGAACTTTTCTCCGGCAGGATGATCGGCTCGTAGAAGAAGACGTCCTTCACCTGTGCCGGCGCACCGACCGCGGCCAGGGCCATCGCCGCGTACGTGGCGCCGGGTACGACCACGGTGCCGTAGATGACGTGATCGGACAGCCACGGTTGCGACTTCACGGACAACCTGCTGGTGTAGACGGTGTCGCCGGAGGCGAGATCCTTTGCAACGCCGAGGATCCCGGACACCGCGGGCCCGACACCTCCTTCCACGGCGATGCTTCCCGTCCTCGGCCAGAACCGGCGGCGCTGGAAGGGGTAGGTGGGCAGTTCGACTCTGCGGCGGGGCCGGCGATGCAGCGCGGAGAAATCGGGCCGGTGGCCGCCGACGTAGGCCGCTGCCAGCGCGTCGGCGATCTGGCGCCGGTCACCGACACCCTTACGCAGCGAGACGATCGCCCGCGGCGCCGCCATGTGCACCGGCCATACCTGCACTGCGGCGCCGGTCAACGCCGGCTGCGGTCCGATCTCCATAAGAACCGTGGCGCCCAGCGCCGCCACCGTGCGCACGCTCTCGACGAATTGCACCGGCTGGCGCGAATGCCGCCGCCAGTAGTGCGCATCGAGCGGGGTCTGGGCGGAGAGCACGGCGCCGGTGCGATTACAGACCAGCGGCAGCGCCGGGACTGCGTAATCGAATTGCGCTGCATAGGACTCGAACTCGTCGAGTACAGGTTCCAACAGCTCCGAGTGGAAGGCGTGACTGGTCTCCAGCCAGGTGCAGCGGATTCCGTCGCCGGTGAGTCGCGCGACGATCTGCTCCAAGTCGTCCCCCGGACCCGACAACACGGTGTTGGGTCCGTTGTAGGCGCCGACCGATGCCCGGGGGAATTCGCCGGCGATGTCCTCTACGTGCTTGGCGTCGGCGAAGATCGCCACCATCCGTCCACCATCGGGGAGACTGCCGAACAGTCTGCCCCGTTCGGCCATCAGCCGTGCACCGTCTTCGAGGCTGAACACCCCGGCCACACAGGCCGCCGCATACTGGCCCACGCTGTGTCCCAGCACCACATCGGGTCCGATGCGCCACGACTGCCACAGCCGGGCCAGTCCCATCTCTACGGCGAAAAGCGCCGGCTGCGCGAACGAAGTGTGCCGCAGCTCGTGCCCGGTCTCGCGGTCGGTGGCGAACAGCACTTCGAGCAACGGACGAGGCAGCATCCCGTCGACCGCGTTCGCGCAGCGCTTGACGGTCTCGGCGAAAACCGGCTCGGAGTCGAACAGTTCTCGAGCCATCCCTGGATACTGGCTGCCCTGTCCGGTGAACAGCCACGCCGTAGTCGGTGCGTCGGCGCACTCGCCGCGCACGGCTCCCGGCCGTAAGCGGTTCTCGGCCAGGTCGGCCAGCAGCTCACGGGCGCCCTGCACCGAATCGACGACCAGCGCGCCGCGATGCTCGAAATGCGACCGACCGACGCCGGCTGTGTAGCACACATCGGCGATCTCGATCTTCGGATCGGTGCCCAGCCAGTCGCCATATCGCCGTGCCAACGCGATCAGCGCTTCCGGTGAACGCGCCGACAGAGGCAACACGTCGAGCGGATCCGCAACGGCCGTCGGCTCGATCGCGGCGGCCCCTGCCGAGTATTCGTCCCCGGTTGCCGCCGGCGGCGCCTCTTCGACGATCACGTGGGCGTTCGTACCGGTGAACCCGAATGAACTCACGCCTGCTCGCCGCGGCCTGCCGTTGGCTTGCCATTGCCTAGCCTGGTCGACGACCCGCACCGGCAGCGAGTTCCACGGAATGTGCGGCGACGGATCTTCGAAGTGCAGGCTCTTCGGCAGCGCTTCGTGCTGCAGCGACAACACAACCTTGATCAGGCCCGCTGCCCCCGACGCCGATTCGGTGTGACCGATGTTGCTCTTCACCGACCCGATCAGCAACGGCCGGTCCGGGTCACGGGAGGCGCCGTAAGCAGCCGCGGCCGCCTGCACCTCGATCGGATCACCGAGCGGGGTGCCGGTCCCGTGTGCCTCGAGATAGTCGACGTCGCCGCCCGTCAGACCGGCGCGAGCCAGCGCTGACCCGATAAGTCGTTGCTGTGCACCACCATTGGGCACGGTCAGACCGCTGGAGGCGCCGTCTTGGTTGACCGCGCTGCCCGTGATAACCGCGCACACTCGATCGCCGTCGCGCACCGCGTCGCTCAGCCTCTTGAGCACCAGGATGCCGCAGCCTTCGCTGCGCACGTAGCCGTCAGCGGTGGCGTCGAAGGTCTTGCAGCGTCCGACGGGGGACAACATCCTCGCGCGCGAGGCGGCGATCACGGTGACCGGGCTCAGCAGCACGTTCACCCCTCCGGCAAGGACCATGTCGCAGTCACCGCAGCGCAACGCCTGGACGGCCTGATGGACAGCCACCAGCGCGGAACTGCATGCGGTGTCGACGGCCACCGCCGGTCCCTCGAGTCCTAGGGCGAAGGCAACGCGGCCGCAGATCGCATTGAGCGCATTGCCGGTGATGAAGTAGGGCTCGATCTTGTCTACCGATTCAGATGACAGCAGGTGCGCATACTCGTTGGCGGCGACTCCGGCGAAGATGCCGGTTCGGCTGCCCCGCAGCGCCGCTGGCGAGTACCCGGCCCTTTCGAGGCCCTCCCAGACCGTCTCGAGCATCAGCCGCTGCTGCGGTTCGATCCAGACCGCCTCGCGCGGGGAGATGCCGAAGAACTCCGGATCGAAGCCGTCGATCCCGTCGAGGAATCCGCCGAATCGCGTGTACGTCTTGCCCGCCGCGTCTGGGTCCGGGTCGTAGAACTCGTCGATGTCGAAGCGATCTTCCGGGACTTCCCTGATCGCATCGACGCCGCCGGAGAGCAGCTCCCAGAACGCTTCCGGGTTCGGTGCGCCGGGGAACCGGCAGGAGACCGCGACGATCGCGATCGGTTCGTCGGTGCGCGTCGTCGGCACCGACGCCGGTCGAGGCTCTGAACGGGTCGGCGCGCTGAGCCCGAGCACTTCGTCGAGCAGGTGGTCGACGGCGTCGGACAGCCGAGGTCGATCCATCACCAGGGTGACGGGTATCTCCTTGCCGAGTCCATGTTCGAGGCGACGGCGAAGCTCGACGGCCATCAGCGAGTCCATGCCGAGATCGAAGAACCCGGCATCCTCGCGGATCTCGGAGGCATCAACGCGCGTCACATCCGCGACCGCGTCGCGCAGATAGTCGGTGAGCAGCCGCTTCCGTTGCTGAACAGGCGCGTTGGTGAGTCGCTCGACGAGCGGTGTCTTGCCGCCCGCTCCGAGCGCGGGTGGCGCCCCCGCCGGCGCGGGGGGCACCTCGCGCTCCAACTCCGTCAGGAAGGCTCGCCTCCCCGCCTGCTGGTAGAGCGGCAGGAAGCGCGCCCAGTCGATCCGGGCCACCACCGCCTGTGCGGGTCCCTGTGCCGACGAACCCGCCACCACATCGGCCAGGCCCGCCAGTGCATCGGTAGGTGACAACGTTTGCACCCCGCGCTGATTCAGTCGCGCAAGGGATTCCGCGTCGGCCATGCCTGCCGACCAGGGACCGAAGTTGACGCTGACCCCGGGAATGCCATGCTCGTGCAGCCGCCAAGCCAGCCCGTCGAGGAAGGCGTTCGCCGCGGCGTAGGCGCTCTGACCGTATCCGCCCCACACCGATGCGATCGAGGAGGTGCTGATGAAGAAATCGAGACGCAGGTCTGCCGCTGCCTCACTCAAATGCCAAGCACCCCAGACCTTTCCCGCGAAGACGCGGTCGAGTTCATCGTCATCCAGGTCACTCAGCGCGGTGGTGCCGATTTCACCCGCGGTATGGACGATGCCGGCCAGCGGCGGTAGCTCGGTGGCCACACCCGCCAACAGGCGTGCGACGTCGTGCGCGTCGGATACATCGGCGGTGATGACGCGGACCTCGCAGACGTGCTGTTCACCGAGGGCGTCGATGCGCTGCTGCGCAGCATCGCTGGGCGCGTGGCGGCTGGTGAGCACCAGATGCTTGGCGCCGTGCCCGGAGAGGTATCCGGCGATTTCCAGCCCGATCGAGCCCAACCCGCCGGTCACCAAATAGGTTGCATCAGATCGCAGTAGCAGTGGTGTACCGCCGGGCTGTCCAGTCCGTCGAACCAGCCGGGGGACGTAGACGTCACGACCGCGCAGCGCGATCTGGTCTTCCTTGACCTCGGAGTCGCCCGACGTCGTGATCCGGTCGACTAGGGCGTGTCTGATAAATGGGGTAGCCAGAGGGTGATGGCGCGTAGGACTGCTGCGCCGCGGTAGACGATGGCGAGTTTGTCGTAGCGGGTGGCCAATCCGCGCCATTGCTTAACGACGTTGAAGTTGCGTTCAACGACGTTGCGGCCCTTGTAATCCTCGGCGTCGAAAGCCGGTGGTCGTCCGCCGCGCGATCCTCGCCGCTTGCGGTGGGCGATCTGATCGGACGGTTCGGGAATCACTGCGCCGATCCGGCGCCGGCGGAGTCGAGTGCGGGTCACGCGGCTGGAATAGGCCCGATCCCCGCGGACGCGATCGGGACGAGTACGCGCTCGGCCACCGCGGCGGCGGTCCACTTTCAAGTGCGCGAGCAAATGCTCGAACACCGGCCCGTCGTGGGCTTGGCCAGGGCCCACAAGCACCACCATGGGTCGTCCTCGGCCGTCGACGAGGTGATGGATCTTGCTGGTCAGCCCGCCGCGTGAGCGACCGATACCGTGGTCAGCCGGCTCGACGCCCGGATTCGTGTAATTCGACCCAGCCCCCTGTGTGGCGGGTGACGTTCGTGGCGTGCTGATGGGCGCGCGCAATCGTGGAATCCACGGCCACCGCCCAATCGATGATCCCGGCCTCCTCGGCGGCGGCTAGCAACCGCGCCAACACGCTGTCCCAGGTGCCATCGGCACTCATCCGTCGATGCCAGGTCCAGATCGACTGCCACGGCCCAAACGCCTCGGGAACATCACGCCAGGCGATTCCACACCGATACCGATAGATGATCCCCTCCACCATCGAGCGGGCATTCTGGAAAGGCCTGCCCCGCTTGCCCGTCCGCACTGGCAACAGATCTCGATCAACGCCCACTGGGCATCGGACAACAACTCGAATCGCGACATCCCTCAAGCTTCAGGCACAGCACCCAAAACCTTTGTCAGACACGCCCTAGCCGGGCCCACTCCTCGGCGTTGCATTCGGCTAGGTCTGCCAGCCCGCCCCACACCTGCGGAAGCTCCAACGACGCGGCGCGACCGAATCCCCAGAGGCAACTCTGGTCCGGCACCACGCTGTCCGCGGCGGTGACTCGCTGTGCGCACCGGGTGACGACCCAGACGGGGATCCGCAATCCGGTGGCGGACACGGCGCGGATGAGGCGTGTCGTCCCGGCCAGGATTTGGTGCTGCATTCGCAGCAGCGACCGCGTTGACGGTGCGGTGCCGGAGTCCAAGGCCGCGACATGCACGATGCGCGGCATCGAACGATCTCCTGCCGCCGCGCGCAGGTCGTCTGCGAACCGCGCCTGGTCGGCCTCGGACATCGGTAAATCCACCATCAGGTGTTCGTCGCCACGGGTAATCAGCGCGTCGATCAACGGCCGGACGGCGTCGCCGTCGCCGACGAGGACCCAGGTGGCACCTCCGCCGTCGGCCGCGCGGGACGGTTCCGTGATTTTCTCCCAGCGGATCTCGTACCGCTGGTCTGTGATGGAGTGGGCACTACGTTGCTGATTATGTTGTGCTGCAAGCTTGGTCAGTAGGTCACGGGTCTGTTGATCGCTCGTATCGCCGAGAAGGCTGGCGAGTTCGGAGATCCTGCCGTCCTCGAGCAGGCGGATGGTCTCGGTGCGGGCCGCGTGCGGGCCCGGCTGCTCTCGAGTATCAGCCCGGTTGCCGGCCGAGTCGTCTCGGAACCAGTACCGCCGGTGCTCGAACGGGTAGGTGGGTAGGTTGACCTTTCGCGCATGCGCCTGACGGAACGCGCCGAAGTCGGGAAGATGGCCCAGCACATAGGCGTCCGCGAGGGCTTCGGTGATCTGTCGGTGGTCGGCGGTGTTGCGGCGCAGCGACGCGATCGCCCGCGGCAAGGAAGCCGTGTCGGGCCACGCTGCCAGTGCGCCGGCGGTGAGCACGGGTCGCGGGCCGATCTCGAGCAGCACTTTGCAGTTCATCTCGGCGAGGGTGCGCACACTCTTGGCGAACTCCACCGGTTGGCGCGCATGTCGGCGCCAGTAGGCACCGTCGAGCTTGACGCTCCTACCGAGAGCGACGCCGGTGCGGTTGTCGATCAGAATCCGCTGTGGGGTAGCGAATGTGAATTGCTGCGCGTACGACTCGAACTCGTCGAGGATCGGATCCAGCAGCGCCGAGTGGAACGCGTGGCTGGTTTCCAGCCAGTCGCAACGGACACCGTCGACCACCACTGGGGCCACCGCCTGCTCCAGATCCGCTGCGGGGCCGGACAGTACCGTGTTGGCACCGTTGTAGGCCGCGACCGACAGCCTCGGAAGCTCATCGGTCAGGCCCTCGACCCGCTCGGCCGCGGCGAACACCGCGACCATCCGGCCGCCCGCGGGCAGACTGCCGAAAAGCCGTCCTCGTTCGGCCATGAGCAGCACCCCATCCTCGATGCTGAGGACGCCCGCGACGCAGGCCGCCGCGTATTGACCGACACTGTGGCCCAGTACCACGTCGGGTTCGAGGCCCCACGACTGCCAGAGCCGGGCAAGGCCCATCTCGACGGCGAACAACGCCGGCTGCGCATATGACGTCTGTCGCAGCGTCGTGTCGGCCTCCGCGCTTCCCACATCGAAAATCACGTCGAGCAATGGCTTTTCGAGAACGTCGGCAACGGCATTCGCGCACCGTTTCATCGTGTCGGCGAACACCGGCTCGGTGTCGAACAGCTCGCGGGCCATTCCGGGGTACTGGCTGCCCTGACCGGTGAACAGCCAAGCCGTTTTCGGTGCTTCATGAGACTCCCCGCGAACCAGACCGGGCGCGGGGCGGTCGTCCGCGAGTGCGCCGAGCAGCTCGGTGGCGGATTCTCTGGAGTTGACCACCAACGCTGCGCGGTGCTCCAGATGGGCTCGACCGGTGCCGGCGGTGAAGCACACGTCGGCCAGGGCGGCCTGCGGGTGAGCGGTCAGCGAGGTGCGGTACTGGTCGGCGAGCCGCACCAGGGCGGCGGGGGTGCGCGCGGAGAGCGGAAGAAGGCCGAACCGCTGCGCGGGCCGCGGCGTCGCGACGGGTACGGGCTGCGGCGGCTCGGGAGCTTCTTCGAGGATGACGTGTGCGTTGGTCCCCGCGAACCCGAACGAGCTCACCCCGGCGATACGGGGACGACCATCGGGCTCCCAGGGGATGGTCTCCTTCACCACCTCTACCGGAAGTCGGTCCCAAGGGATGTGCGGCGACGGGTTCTCGAAGTTGAGGTGCTTCGGCAGGGTCTTGTGCTCGAGCGCCAGGATGACCTTGATGACCCCCGCGATGCCCGCCGCGGCTTCCAGGTGCCCGATGTTCGTCTTCGCCGAGCCGATCAACAGCGGCTGGCTGGATTCGCGCCCGGCGCCGAGTACCGTGCCAGCGGCGATGGCCTCGATCGGATCGCCCAGCGATGTCCCGGTTCCGTGCGCTTCCAGATATCCGACGTCGCCGGGTTCGACGTCGGCGCGCTTCAGCGCGTCGGCGATGACCCGTTGCTGGGCCACGCCGTTGGGTACGGTCAGCCCACCCGATGCGCCGTCCTGATTGATCGCGCTGCCCCTGATCACCGCCCGAATCCGGTCACCGTCGCGGATCGCGTCCCCGAGGCGTTTGACGACGATGACACCGCAGCCCTCGCCGCGCACATAGCCGTCGGCGGCGGCGTCGAAGGTCTTGCACCTGCCGTCGGGAGCGAGCATGTGGGCGCTGGAGAACGTGATCATGGTCGCCGGGGTGAGGAGGACGTTCGCACCGCCGGCGAGCGCAAGGTCGCATTCCCCCAAGCGCAGCGCCTGGCATGCCTGGTGGATGGCGACCAGCGACGAGCTGCACGCCGTGTCGACGGCCACCGCCGGTCCCAGCAGCCCCAACCGGTAGCTGATCCGTCCCGCCGCTGCCGCGTTCGAAGTTCCGATGGCCATGTAGGCCTCGATCTCGGGGTAGGTCAGCTCGTCGGAGGCCATTCCCAGGTAGTCGTGGGTTGCCAGACCCACGAACACACCGGTGTTGGTGTCGGTCAGTGCCGAGGGCGCAGTGCCCGAATGCTCCACGGCGTGCCACGCCGTCTCCAGCAGAAGCCGATGTTGCGGGTCCAGCATTCTGGCCTCGCGTGTCGACATACCGAAGAACGGTGCGTCGAATCCAGTCGGGTCATCGAGGAAACCGGCACGACGGGTCACGACCTTGCCGGGCGCCCCTGGTTCCGGGTCGAAGAATTCATCGGCATCCCAGCGATCTGCGGGCACCTCCGAAACCGCGTCGCGGCCCTCGCTTAACAGGGCCCAGAACTCGTCAGCGTCCTGAGCGCCCGGGAACCGCGCCGCATAGCCGACAATCGCGAAACGAGTATCCGGCTCGCACGGGTCCGCGGCAGCTCTCATGCCGTTGTCCCTCCTGCTTCGGCGGTCAGAGCTTGACCCCTGCGGGACGGCTGACGCACCCGAAAATAAGGTTCCCGACGCTCACTATGGCACGCATATCAGCGAGATGAAATGGCGCTGCCGCGCGGATTCGGCCGACGCCGGGCGACAGTGGAGGAAGCGGGAGTATGTTGATCCCGCAGCGGCCCTTTTGCCGGAGCGCGCGCCGGGCAAGAAGTGGGGCGGCTGTGGAGGGCTGAGGTTTGCGCATCGGCAAGATTACGGTTGGCGCACTTGGCGAATGGTCGCCCGAACCCGGCTCTGTCACCTCCTGGCATCCGACGGCGGCGGCTGCTGAACGGGCACGACAAGCGCCGGCCAGCTCGGTGCCGGTCAGCTACATGCAGCGCCAGCATCTTCGGAACTATTGCGAGCGGACAGGGGCGGGCCTCAACTTCTCCCGGCAGATCATCGCGAGCTGTGACGTGCGTGGCCGGTGTGATATCCCGGCCATGGATCACGCGGTGAATGCTTACCTGCGTCGGCACGACACCTTCCGCAGCTGGTTCGAACACATCGGCGACGGAGAGTTCGTCCGGCATGCCGTCCACGATCCGGGCGACATCGAGTTCGCGCCGACCGGCCACGGCAGCATGACGATCGACGAGATGCGCGCTCACGTCGTCGGCATACCGAGTCCGTTGGAGTGGGGTTGCTTCACCTTCGGAATAATTCAGCACGAAGGGCACTTCACCTTTTTTGCTGCCATGGATCATGTGCACGGGGACGCGACTTTGATCGGCACGACGATGCTGGAAGCCAACGGCATGTATTCGGCGTTGACCGCCGGCGGCGTGGCGCTCGCCCTTCCCGAGGCCGGGAGCTTTGACGATTTCTGTATCCGCGAGCGCGAGCGCACGTCGGAATTGACCGTGGACTCACCCGAAGTCCAGGCATGGATCGAATTCGCCGAGGGCAACGGCGGCGGCTTCCCTGAATTCCCGCTTCCCCTGGGCAGTCCGCTGGAGTCGAGAGGCAGTGACATGACCTCCGAAGTCTTGATGGACACGGCCCAGACGGAACGCTTCGAAGCGGCATGCGCGGCGGCGGGCGCGCGCTTCGTCGGCGGCTTGTTCGCCTGCCTGGCCCAGGTCGAGCATGAGCTGACGGGGGCACTGACCTTTTACGGGCTCACGCCCAGAGATTCCCGTTGCGCCACCGACAACTTCATGACGCAGGGTTGGTTCACCGGCTTGATTCCGATCACCGTACCGATAGGCGCGGCCTCGTTCGCCGATGCCGCATGGTCGGCGCAGACCTCTTTCGATTCGAATCTAAACATGGCCAAGGTGCCGTATTACCGCGTGCTGGAGTTGGCGCCCTGGCTGGACTGGCCGCGGCCGAACTTTCCCGTGTCGAATTTCTTCCATGCCGGCGCCGCCCCGCTCAATGCCGTCCTCGCCGCGGCCGATATGGGCTTGGCCGACAAGATCGGCATCTACCCGGACGGCCGGTTTTCCTATCAGCTCACCATCTACATATTCCGATATGGCGAGGGCACGGTGATGGCGATCATGCATCCCGATAATCCGATCGCCGGAAAATCCGTTGCCCGCTACATGACGGCGATGCGGTCCGTGTCCGTACTGGTGGCCGACGGCGGGCACTGGGGACGCGTCGCCTAGCGCGAAGCGCCGGAGATGAGGGCGATATGCGGCGGCTAGCCGATCTCGTGGTGCGGTGGCCTTGGGCGGTCATCGGCGTATGGGTGGCCATGGTCATCGCCCTGCCGCTGACGTTCCCGTCCCTTGGGGAGATGGCGCAGAAGCATCCCCTCGCGATCCTGCCGGCAGACGCACCGTCGAGCGTCACCGCCGCGAAGATGGCCGAGGCGTTCGGAGAAACCGGCAACGACGACCTGTTGCTGGTGGCACTGATCAACGAGGACGGGCTGGGGCCGGCCGACGAGGTCGCCTATCGCAAACTCGTCGACGCACTGCGCGACGACGTCACCGATGTCGTGTCGGTGCAAGACTTCGTCAGCACGCCACAGCTTCGACCCTTCCTGACGAGTGAGGACAAGACGACCTGGGTGCTTCCGGTCAGCCTCGAGGGGGAGTTGGGCACCCCGCGGGCCTTCGACTCCTTCAACCGGGTGGCCGACCTCATCAAGCAGAACGTCGAGCAGAACGTCGCAGGCGGCTCCCTGAACGCATACCTGACGGGCCCCGCAGCCACCGTCGCGGACCTCACCGTCGCCGGCGAACAGGATCGCCCGCCCATCGAGATCGCGATCGCCGTCCTGGTCCTCGCTGTGCTGCTGGTGGTGTACCGCAACCTGGTCACGATGCTGCTGCCGCTGGTGACGATCGGATCGTCGCTGCTGATCGCGCAGGCCGTGGTGGCCGGGTACTCCGAAGTGACCGGCTCCGGCGTCTCCAATCAGTCGATCGTGTTCCTGAGCGCGATCATGGCGGGAGCCGGGACGGATTACGCGGTCTTCCTGATCAGCCGCTACCACGACTATCTGCGTTCGGGCGACGACTTCGACCGTGCGGTCAAGGCGGCGATGAGGTCCATCGGCAAGGTGATCACCGCGTCCGCCGCGACGGTGGGGATCACGTTCTTGCTGCTCAGCTTCGCGCAGATGGGCGTGTTCAAGACGGTCGGGGTGTCGTCGGCGATCGGCATCGGCATCGCATACCTCGCGGGGTTGACCCTGCTCCCGGCGATCCTGGTGCTCGCGGGTCCACGCGGCTGGGTCAAACCCCGGCGCGAGCTGACCGCGCGGTGGTGGCGCCGTTCCGGTGCTCGCATCGTGCGTCGGCCGGTGCCCCACCTGGTGGGAAGCCTGTTGGTGCTGGCGCTGCTGGCCGGTATCGCCGTGTTCGCGGACTACAACTACGACGATCGCAAGGTCGTCCCGGCGTCGGCGCCGAGTTCTGTCGGGTACGCCGCGCTCGAGCGTCACTTCCCCATCAATCGGTCCATCCCCGAATACATCCTGGTCCAGTCACCGCACGACTTGCGCACGCCGCGTGCCCTCGCCGACCTCGAGCAAATGGCTTCTCGCGTCGCGCAACTGCCGGACGTCGGCTTGGTCAGCGGCATCACCCGGCCCCTTGGCGAAGTGCCGCAGGAGTTTCGGGCGACCTTCCAGGCGGGCATCGTGGGCGACCGGCTGGCGGACGGCTCGGCTCAGATCGGTCAACACACCGGCGATCTCAACCGGTTGACGGACGGAGCCAACACCCTGGCCGACAGCCTCGCCGACGTACGCGGTCAGATCGACACGATCGCGCCCAGCATTGCCGACCTCGTCGACACGTTCTCCTCGGTGCGCACCGAATACGGCGGGGACAAGCTGGTGCGCGACGTTGAGATCGCGGCCAAGCTCGTTACGAGCATCAACGCGCTGGGCAACTCCATGGGCGTGAACTTCCGAGCCGTCAAGGACATGTTCGCCTGGATCGGACCGGTCCTGACCGCACTCCAAGGCAATGCGGTCTGCGACGCCAACCCCTCGTGTGTCGACACCCGTCTGCAGTTTCAGCGGCTCGTCACCGCGCGCGAGGGGGGAAGCCTCGACGAGATCAACGGACTGGCCCAGGAACTGCAGGGTGTCGAGGACCGGCAGACCCTCAACGAGGCGGTGGCCAAGCTCAACACGGCGATGGCGAACGTCGCCAAGGTGGTCGACACGATGGGGCTGGACCAGCCCGGCGGCCCGCAGCGAGGTTTGACCGAGTTGCAGCGGGGCGCGAACCGTCTGGCCACCGGAAGCCGGGAAGTCGCCGGCGGAGTGGACGAACTCGTCGAACAGGTCAAGGTGATCGCCGCCGGACTCGACGAGGCATCGACGTTCCTGCTGACGATGCGGAACAACGCCGCAGACCCCTCCCAGGCGGGGTTCAACATTCCGGCCGAGGTGCTCAACCTGCCGGACTTCAAGAAGGCCGCCGTGGCCTACATCTCACCCGACGGCCGTTCGGTGCGCTACCTGGTCCAGACCACGCTGAACCCGTTCAGCCCCGGGGCGATGGATCAGGTCAACGACATCTACGACGTCGCGCGGGGCGCCCAGCCGAACACCATGCTGGCCGACGCGACGGTTTCGATGGGCGGGTTTCCCGTGGCACTGCGCGACACGCGGGACTACTACCAGCAGGACATCCGGTTCATCATCGCCGCGACGCTCATCGTCGTGCTGTTGACGTTGGTGGTGCTGCTGCGCGCGATCATCGCGCCGCTGTACCTCGTCGGTTCGGTGGTGGTCTCGTACTTCGCGGCCATCGGCATCGGGGTGCTGGCGTTCCAGCTGATACTCGGTCACGAATTGCATTGGAGCGTAGGGCCATTGGCATTCGTGGTGTTGGTTGCGGTGGGTGCCGACTACAACATGCTGTTCGTATCGCGGCTGCGCGACGAGTCGCCGCACAGCGTGCGTTACGGCGTGATCCGAACCTTGGGTTCCACGGGCGGTGTGATCACCGCGGCCGGCCTGATCTTCGCCGCGTCGATGGCCGGTCTGCTGTTCTCCAGCATCGGCATCGTCATCCAGGGCGGTTTCGTGATCGGGGTGGGCATCCTGCTGGACACCTTCGTGGTTCGCACCATCACGGTGCCCGCGATCGCCGCGTTGGCGGGACGGGCGAACTGGTGGCCCACCCGGCTGGAACCCCGACCGCGTGAGGCGCGGCCATCGAGCCTGTCGACCGGGCGATCTGATACGGAGATCTCGTGACAACGTCTGAGTCGTCGATCCTGTCGATGCTGCACGGACGCGCCAGTATGCGCCCAGACGACGTCGCGTTCACATTCACCGACTACACCGCCGACCCGGCGGGCGTGCCCGAGAGCCTCACGTGGTCACGGCTGGCGCGGCGAACGGTGAATCTGGCCGGCGAGATCCGGCGGCACGGATCGGCGGGGGATCGAGCGGTGATCCTCGCCCCACAGGGGCTGGAGTACATCTTGGCGTTCCTGGGCGCCATGCAGGCCGGGCTCGTAGCGGTTCCGCTGCCGTTGCCCCATCCCGGTTCTGGACACGACCGGGTGAGCGCAGTCCTCGTCGATACCGAGCCTTCGGTTGTGCTCACCACATCGACGGTCGCGGACGATGTCGGCGGCTTCGTCGATCAATCACGCCTGGACATGGTGCCGAAAACCGTCGAGATCAACGCTTCGGACCTGGACACCGAGGACGGTCCCGGCCTCGAGCCGGCTGATCCGCCGAGCATCGCGTACCTGCAATACAGCTCGGGCTCGACCCGACTGCCGACCGGAGTCACCGTCTCGCACCGCAACCTCACGGTCAATTTCGAGCAACTGATGCAAAGCTTCTTCGCCGAGTCCCCGCTGCCACCGGACGCCACTCTCGTGTCGTGGCTGCCCTTCTACCACGACATGGGTTTGGTGCTCGGGGTCTGCGCGCCGATCCTGTGTGGCCATCGCACCGAACTGATGAGCCCGCTGGCGTTCCTGGAAAGGCCGGCCCGGTGGATGCGGGCGTTGGCCGAGAATCGTCACGCGTGGTCATCGGCCCCCAATTTCGCGTTCGACCTCGCCGCCCGAAAGACGACCGACGACGACCTGGCCGGGCTCGACCTCGGCGAGGTGCTGGGCATCATCAGCGGCGCCGAGCGCGTCGAGCCCGCCACGTTGCATCGTTTCGTCGACCGGTTCGCGCACTTCAACTTCCGCGACTACATGATGCGACCCGCCTACGGCCTGGCGGAGGCGACGGTCTTCGTGGCGACGGGCACCTGGAAGGAATCTTCGCCGGCGGGCTACTTCGATGCCGACGAACTGGGCGCGTGCCGGGTTCGGCCCTGTCCGCCCGGGAAAGGCGCGGCGCTCGTCAAATATCGAGTGCCGCAGTCGCCTTCGCTGCGCATCGTCGACAACCAGACCTATCGCGAGTGCTCGCCGGACCTCGTCGGCGAAATCTGGGTGCACGGCGAGAATGTAGCCGACGGCTACTGGCGGAAAGATTCCGAAGAGCAAGGTTGTTTCGGCGCAACACTCCTAGAGCCGTCCCCGGGCACGCCGGACGGGCCGTGGTTGCGAACCGGTGACCTCGGCTTCGTCCACGACGGTGAGCTGTTCATCGTCGGGCGCATCAAGGATTTGCTGATCATCCGGGGCCGGAACCACTATCCCGAGGACATCGAGGCGACGGTGCAAGAGATCACGCGAGGTCGGGTCGCGGCGATAGCGGTTCCGGTGAACAGCACCGAGAAGCTGGTCACGATCATCGAGCTCAAGAAACCACCCGACCTCGACGACGAGGCGGTGCGCGGGCTCGCCGCACTCAGATGCGATGTCACCGCCGCGATCTCCAACGCGCACGGATTGAGCGTCTCCGATCTCGTGTTGGTGCCGGCCGGCTCGATCCCCACGACGACAAGCGGCAAGATTCGCCGCGCCGCCTGCGTCGAGCAGTATCAGCAAGGCCGATTCCCCCGATTGGACGCATCCGAGCCCAGAGATTCGGGGAGTAGGTTTGATGTTGTGCACCCGAGTGGGGCGGACTGAGATGAGGCGGCTTGTCGCCTTCGGCAGTGCGCTGACAACTCTCGGGGCCGCAGGCTGTTTCGGTCTCGGGATCGCAACAGCCGACGAGCCGCCTGTCCCGCCGCCGGCGCCCGCCAACCCGACCGTGGGTCCGCCGTCGCTGGGCACACCGGGTCGTGCGTACGCCATGGGGGGCGCACATGTACTGGGTATTCCGTACGACGAATACATCATGCGCACCGGTGCGGACTGGTTCCCTGGACTGGACCGGCAGATCGTCGATTACCCCGCGGGGCAGGTTCAGGGGCACACGTTGGAGCGGCTGTTCCCGGGTATCGGCCAACTCGACGACCGTTATTTCCCGGGCTTGGGCATCGACGGCCCCAGCGTCGGGGAGTCGGTCGACGTCGGGGTGCCGAACCTCATCGGCGCGATCCGTGCGGGCGGTCGCGGCACTGTGATCGGTTTGTCCGAGGGCGCGATGGTGCTCAACGATGCGCAGGCGCGGCTGGCATACGACCCGGCCGCACCGCCGCCGGACGAGTTGAGCTTCGCCATGTATGGCGACCCGGTGGCCCGGCACGCCTTCGGCGAGAGCTTCCTGACCCAGATGTTCCCCGTCGGGAGCGTCGTACCGTCGCTGGACTACCGGATCCCGCCGCCAGTGGAAAGCCAGTACGACACTTATCAGTTCGTCTCGGCCTACGACAGCATCGCCGACTGGCCCGACCGGCCGGACAACTGGATTTCGGTCGCCAACGCGATCGTCGGCCTCGCAACCGGTCACACCGCAGTCGCATTCACCGAACCGGGCATGGTGCCACCGCGCAACGTTCGGACGACGGTCAACTCCCGGGGCGCAAAGACGACGACGTTCATGATCCCCGAGGAGCACCTTCCGCTGGTGCTTCCGTTCAAATACGCCGGGGTGCCCGAGGAAACGCTGATCAAGCTCGACGCGGTGCTCAAGCCGTACGTGGATGCGGGCTATTCGCGTAACGACAACCCGCTGACAGCGCCGATCACGGTGGATCCGGTGAACGGCTACGACCCCGCGGAGGTCACCGCGCCGGCCACCCAGGCCGCCTTCGGCGGCGGTGCAGACCCGTTGTCGCAGCTGCTCTCAGGGCTCCAGTACGTGCTCAACAACCACCCCAAGCCTTGAGGCGCTCACAGTCCGGCGTACCCGATCCCGACCAGCACGCAGCCGATCACGGCCAGCAAGGCGCCGAGCCCGCGACGGCCCCGCGACCGCAGCCAGTGGTACAGCGCCGACAATGTGGCGCGGGTGCGGTCCGGGGCCACCAGGTAGCACAGCAACGGAATCTCGACGAGCGCGAACGCGACCACATTGAACAACATCAGGGCACCGAGCTGAACCGCGGTTGTGGCCCGGGAGGCGACGATGAGCGCCAGCGCGGCGAGGTAGTCGACGGACGGCAGTGCGATGCCGAGGCCGGCGACACCCGCGGTCCACAAGGATCGGCCGTTGAGCACTTGCCGGGCGAGGTCGGCGAGCGGTCCCGCCCAGATCTGCGCCAGGCTCGCTGCGCCGCGGCTGCGGCCCCAGACGCCCGTGGCTACCAGCGCCGCGTTGACCAGCACGACGGCGCCCACCACGATCTGCACCACGGGCAAGGTGAACTGAGCAGATCCGACCGCGGGACGCAGCACGAACAGCACGATCACGCCGACGGCCGTGCCCATCGCGAAACCGCCACCGAGGAAGGCGAGCAGCTGCCGTCGCGGCTGCGGGCGGTTGATCATCAGAACCGTCATTCCGACCCGGAACGGCTCGAGGCTGACCGCGACGGCCATCGCCAAGAGCGTGATCCACATAGGATTCAGCGGTCCTCGGCCTAGCGATCATCCGCGGCCGGATCGAGCATGGGCGTCACGTTACCGGTTGGGCTCACGGAGATTCGGGCGCCGTTAGCCGCCGCATCCACCGTCGTTTATTTGTCGGCGCGCGGCTGGGACGTGGCCACCGCGCACGGTCGCATGTGAAGATGGACTAGATATGAGCGCAACTGACCTCAGCCCGGGCATACTGCGCGAAGCGTTCGGGCACTTCCCCTCCGGTGTCATCGCGATGAGGAATTGTCAAGACCTGTGGATCGGGGTGTTTCAGGCGACCTCCGTTCCGGCTTGCTGGGCGTCGCCGTCTGATGGCGGTGTCGGTGGGGTGATGGCAGTGGGCCGCTCGAGGAGTTTGCCTTTGTGGAAGGTCGCCCCAGCGCGGACCAGGGCGACCAGGTGCGGGGCGTTGACGGACCGCCAGCGGGCTTGGGCGGCGTCGATCAGCTTGTAGGCCATGGCAAGACCTGCCGCGCGTGATCCCGGCCCCTTGGTGACTTTCGTTCTCAAACGTACTGTGGCAAAGGTGCTTTCGATCGGATTCGTCGTCCTCAAGTGGATCCAATGCTCGGCCGGATACTTGTAGAACTCCAGCAGGGTGTCGAGGTCGTCGGTGATCTTGGCGACCGCTTTGGGGTACTTGGCACCGAAGTCGGCCTCGAACGCCTTGACCGCGATCTGGGCCTTGTCGATGTCCTCGGCGTTGTAGATGTCCTTGATCGCCGCCAGCGCCGCGGGATGCGCTGATTTCGGCAGGGCGGCAAGGACATTGGCCTGCTTGTGAAACCAGCACCGCTGCTCCCGTGTGGCCGGGAACACCTCGCGTACCGCCTTCCAGAACCCCAGTGCGCCGTCACCGACAGCCAGCACCGGGGCGGTCATCCCGCGGCGTTTGCAGTCGCGCAGCAGATCAGCCCAGGACTCCGTCGATTCACGATAGCCGTCGGTGATTGCCACGAGTTCCTTACGGCCGTCAGCGCGCACCCCGAGCATCACCAGCAAGCACAGCTTCTCCTGGTCCAGGCGCACCTTGAGGTGGATACCGTCGACCCACAGGTAGACGTAGTCGGTGCTGGACAGATCCCGGCGTCTGAAGGCGGCGGCTTCGTCTTGCCACTGCGCCGTCAGGCGGGTGATCGTGGTGGCCGACAACCCCGCACCGGAGCCGAGGAACTGCTCAAGGGCCGGGCCGAAATCACTGGTCGACAGCCCGTGCAGGTACAGCAGCGGCAGCACCTCGCTGACCTGCGGGGACTTGCGTGCCCACGCCGGCAGGATCGCCGATGAGAACCGCAGGCGGTCGCCCGTGTCGGGGTCGACACGGCGGTCGTTGACCCGCGGCGCCTTCACCTCAACGGCACCGGCAGCTGTGAGCACCTCACGCGGCTGGTGATAGCCGTTGCGCACCACCAGTCGGTGGCCGTTCTCGTCGAGCTGGTCAGCGAACTGGGCCACGTAGGCGGCGACCTCGGCCTGCAGCGCGGCGGCCAGCATCTGCCGGGCGCCGTCGCGGACGATCTCGTCGAGCAACGACCGATCAGCGGTCTGCTGGCCGTTGGCCTGCTGGGCATCGTGAACTACCGTGAGCATGGGCGTACCTTCCCAACCAGCGCGCCAACGCCGGTCTTGATCGAATACCTGATTCCGTGAAGATCATCCTCGGGAAGGTGCGCCCACTTTCAGGCCGCCTCGCCGAGGCTCATCCACAGGTATTGATCATTGCTCCATCGCGATTGCCGCGGAGGTGGAGGGCACTCTGGTCGGCCTGGCCGCGAGCACGTTCGTGCCGGTCTCGCTCGACCCGCCGCTGGTGTCGTTCTGCGTCCAGAACACCTCCGAGACCTGGCCGAAACTCAAGGATCTTCCCTCGCTGGGGATCAGCGTGCTCGGCGAGGCGCATGACGAAGCCGCGCGAACACTGGCCGCCAAAACCGGGGACCGGTTCGCAGGCCTTCAAACGGTGTCACGGGAGTCCGGGGCCGTCTTTGTCGACGGCACCGCGGTGTGGCTGGAGAGTGCGATCGAGCAACTGGTACCGGCCGGGGATCACACCATCGTCATCCTGCGGGTCTGCAACATCACAGTGCACGCCGACATAGCGCCGATCGTGTTCCACCGCAGCACGTTCCGTCGACTCGGCGGGGGGTGATTTCGGTGCGCTACCTATCGATGGGCGATCTGTAGCGCACCGAAATCGCAAGACTTACGCTCGGGCGCTGAGTTCTTCGCGGTAGCCGGCGACCCGTCGTTCCAGCTCGTCGGCGTCGGCGGCGCGGCCCTCCTTGCGGGCCAGAGCCGCGCGCGTGCTGAGCTCGCGAATCGCGGTGCGAATGTCGTTGATGCTATGCGGATGCCGAAGTGCCACGGTGCAACCTTTCGTCGTTGATTGGCCGCTACCCGCAGACTACCCACCCGGCCCAACGCTCACCGGCGTCTGAACAACTTGTTGCCCAGCCACACCACCGGGTCGTACCGGTGTCCGGCGACCCGTTCCTTCATCGGAATGATCGCGTTGTCGGTGATCTTGATGTGTTCCGGGCAGACTTCGGTGCAGCACTTCGTGATATTGCACATGCCCAGACCGGCCTCGTCCTGGGCGAGATCGCGCCGATCCGCCGTATCGAGCGGATGCATCTCGAGTTCGGCGATGCGAATGAAGAACCGCGGGCCGGCGAACGCCTCCTTGCTTTCCTCGTGATCACGAATCACGTGGCAGACGTTCTGGCACAGGAAGCACTCGATGCACTTGCGAAACTCCTGTGACCGGCCGACATCCTCTTGCTGCATCCGGTACTCGCCGGGCTGCAGATCCTTCGGCGGTGCGAATGACGGGATCTCCCTGGCTTTCTGGTAGTTAAAGGACACGTCCGTGACCAGGTCGCGGATCACGGGGAAGGTGCGCAGCGGCGTCACGGTGATGACCTCGGACTGGTCGAACGTCGACATCCGTGTCATGCACAGTAGCCGGGGCCTGCCGTTGATCTCCGCCGAGCAGGATCCGCATTTGCCCGCCTTGCAGTTCCACCGCACCGCGAGATCGCCCGCCTGCGTCTGCTGCAGCCGGTGGATGATGTCGAGCACCACCTCGCCCTCGTTGACCTCTACCGAGAAGTCCTGCAGCGCGCCGTGGGTGTCGTCGCCGCGCCACACCCGCATCTTTGCCTGGTAGCTCATGCGCCTCTCCTAGACGAGTGGTTGGCGAGTTCTTCTGAAGTGAAGTACTTCTCCAACTCTTCGATGTCGACCAACTCCAACAGGTCGTCGCGCATCGGGACCTGATCCTCGGGGGTGATACTGATGTCGGGCACCACGGTCTCGCCTTCTGCCCGGCACACCAGCAGCGTCTTACGCCACGACGACTCCATCGACGGATAGTCGTCGCGCGTGTGCCCGCCACGGCTCTCGGTACGCTGCAGCGCCGCCATGGCGATGCACTCGCTGACCAGGAGCATATTGCGCAGGTCGATGGCCAGATGCCAGCCGGGATTGAAGTGTCGGCCACCTTCCACCCGCACCCGCTTGTACCGCTCGCGCAGTTCCTTGAGCTTCTCGATCGCCTCGCTCACCTCGTCGGCGTTGCGGATGATGCCGACCAGGCTGTTCATCGTGTCCTGCAGATCGAGCTGCAGGGTGTAGGGGTTCTCGGCGGCATCCCCGTTGGTCGGGCCCTCGAACGGATGCAACGCCAACTTCGTCGATTCTTCGAGGGCGGTGTCGGACACCTTGGGACGCTCGCCGAGTGCGCGGACGTAGTCGGCGGCGCCCATCCCGGCGCGCCTGCCGAACACCAGCAGATCGGAAAGCGAATTGCCGCCCAACCGGTTCGAGCCGTGCATGCCGCCGGAACACTCGCCGGCGGCGAACAGGCCGGGCGTCTTGGCCGCACCCGTGTCTGGGTCCACTTCGATGCCGCCCATCACGTAGTGGCACGTCGGCCCGACCTCCATGGCCTCCTTGGTGATGTCGACCTCGGCGAGCTCCATGAACTGGTGGTACATCGACGGCAGCCGCCGCTTGATCTCCTCGGCGGGCAGCCGCGAGGCGATGTCGAGATAGACGCCGCCGTGCGGAGTGCCGCGATCGGCCTTGACCTCCGAGTTGATCGCGCGGGCCACCTCGTCGCGCGGCAGCAGGTCAGGGGTGCGACGTGCGGAGTCGTTGTCCTTGAGCCACTGGTCGGCCTCCTCGATGCTCTCTGCGTACTGGCCTTTGAACACCGCCGGGATGTAGTCGAACATGAAGCGCTTGCCGTCGGAGTTCTTCAGCACACCGCCGTCGCCACGCACACCCTCGGTGACCAGGATGCCCTTGACACTGGGCGGCCAGACCATCCCCGTCGGGTGGAACTGGACGAACTCCATGTTGATCAGCGTCGCGCCGGCCCGCAGTGCCAAGGCGTGGCCGTCGCCGGTGTACTCCCAGGAGTTCGACGTCACCTTGTAGGACTTGCCGATCCCGCCGGTGGCCAGCACCACCGCCGGGGCCTCGAACAGGACGAAGTTGCCGCCCTCGCGGTAGTAGCCGAATGCGCCGGCGATCCGGTCACCATCCTTGATCAGATCGGTGATCGTGGTCTCGTGGAACACCCGGATCCGGGCCTCGTAGTCGCCGAACTCCGCCTTGTCCTCCTGCTGCAGGGAAACGATCTTCTGCTGCAGCGTGCGGATGATCTCGAGTCCGGTGCGGTCACCGACGTGCGCAAGCCGCGGATAGGTGTGGCCGCCGAAGTTGCGCTGGCTGATCCGTCCGTCCTTGGTGCGGTCGAACAGCGCGCCGTAGCTCTCCAGCTCCCAGACACGATCCGGGGCCTCCTTGGCGTGCAACTCGGCCATCCGCCAGTTGTTGAGGAACTTTCCGCCACGCATGGTGTCCTTGAAGTGGACCTGCCAGTTGTCCTTCGGGTTCGCGTTGCCCATCGCCGCCGCGCAGCCGCCCTCGGCCATCACGGTATGTGCCTTGCCGAACAACGACTTCGTGATCACCGCGACCTTCAGGCCGCGTTCGGCCGCCTCGATGACCGCCCGCAAACCCGCACCGCCGGCACCGATCACGACGACGTCGTAGGAGTGCCGTTCTAATTCAGCCATCAGTCCTCACTTGAATGTGTGCTAGTCGACGAATACTGGTGCTAGCCAACGAATCTCAGATCTGAAATCGTTCCGCTGGCGACTAGCATGATGTAGAAGTCCGTGAACGCCAGCGTGGCGAGCGTGGTCCACGCGAACTGCATGTGCCGCGTGTTCAACCAGCTGACCTTGGTCCAGGCCCAGTACCGGACCGGATGCTTCGAGAAGTGCTTGAGCCGACCACCGGTGACATGTCGACAGGAGTGGCAGCCCAGGGTGTAGCACCACAGCAGCGACACGTTGACCACCAGAATGACGTTGCCCAAACCAAATCCGAAACCCGAGGGCGAATGGAACGCGGCGATCGCGTCGTAGGTGTTGAGCAGAGATATCAAAAATGCGACGTAGAAGAAGTACCGGTGGCTGTTCTGAAAGATCAGCGGCAGGCGCGTCTCGCCGGTGTATTTGGTGTGCGGTTCGGCGACAGCGCATGCCGGCGGCGACTGCCACACCGAGCGGTAGTAGGCCTTGCGGTAGTAGTAGCAGGTGATCCGGAAGGCGAGCAGGAACGGCAAGACCAGCATGCCCAGCGGAATCCACGGCGGGAAGTGTCCGAACCAGACGCCGAGATGGCTTGCGCCCGGTACACAGGACGCACTCACGCAGGGGGAGTAGAACGGCGTCAGGTAGTGGTAGTCGTCGACCCAGTAGGCGCTACCCCAGAACGCGCGGATGGTCGCGTAGATGATGAACGCGGCCAATCCGATGTTGGTCCAGGTGGATGGCAGCCACCACCGGTCGGTGCGCAGGGTGCGCTGCGGGATCTGGGCACGGCTCGGCGAAAAGACGCCGGTCGCCTTGCGGTCGGCGGTGGGTGCGCTCACTGTTGCCTTTCGGTGTCGAGTTGTCCCGGGTGCTCTCCGACGTCCGCGGTCAGCGGACGCCGCCGAGCCCCTCGTCGTCGACACCGCGCCAGAAATCGGTGTCGTACTGGGTGTCCGGGATCGGGATGCGGTCGCCGGCGGGCTGGTGAACCACGCCGCGGGTCAGCTCCAGCTCTTCGGCGTCAATGTCGAGACGATCGATGTCGTTGAGGAGGCGCTCGGCATCGTTGACGATGCGACGCGTGCCCGGGGTGTCCCCGTACTTCGACGCCAACGATGTCACGCACCGCCGCAGGCTTCCGATTAGCTCGTGAAGCTCGGCAAGTTCGCTTGTGCTGGACAAATGACCTCCTTGGGCTGAAGGGTGTCAGGCATCACAGTACGACACCCGTCGCCCGCCGCATCATCCAGTCCACCGTGAAACCGATCACGTCAAACCGAAGGAGGGGCCGATGCCCGAGGAAACGCTCAAGGAGCGAGCCGACGCGCTGCTGGCGTTGCACAGGCCGGGAAACCCGGTGATTCTGCCGACCGTCTGGGACGCCTGGTCGGCGCGGCTCGCGGTCGACGAAGGATTTGCTGCGCTGACCGTCGGCAGTCACCCGGTGGCCGATTCGGTTGGCAAACCCGACGGGGAGGGCATGGCGTTCGACGACGTGGTGGCCCGCGTCAAGCAGATCACCGCCGCGGTCGACGTGCCGGTATCGGTGGACCTCGAGTCCGGCTATGCCCAGTCCCCGACGCGGCTGATCGACGGGCTGCTGGAGGCGGGCGGCGTCGGGTTCAACATCGAAGACACCGTGCACAGCGAGAACAAGAGGCTGCGCTCGGCCGCCGAGCACGCAGAGTTGGTCGCCGGGCTGCGGGAAGCGGCGGACCGCACCGGCGTGCACGTGGTGATCAACGCCCGCACGGATCTGTTCCTGCGCCAGGACGGCGACGAGTCCGATCGTGTCGACCGCGCGATCGCACGGCTGACCGAGGCCGCCGCAGCGGGAGCCGACGTCCTCTACCCGGTTGGCCGGCACGAGCCGGATACGCTGCGCCGCCTCACCTCTGAGTTGCCGCTCCCGGTGAACGCGATCGGTCTGCCCGATCAGGACGACCCCGCGTCGTTCGGACCATTGGGGGTGGCGCGTGTCAGCTTCGGACCGTTCCTGCAGCGCGCGCTGTCGGAGCGGGCCAAGGAGCTGTTGCAGCGCTGGGTTTAGGGCGGGGCCGTGTCTGACGACGACGATCGGAACTGGCAGGACGACCAGTCGCTGATCACGGCCGCCGGTGTCGCCGCGGCGGTGTTGGTGGCGATCCTGATCTATGCGGTGATCCGGACCGCGGACAGCGCCAAGGTGCCCGCATCCGTTCCGCCGCCTGCGCCCACGTCGGTTCCGTTGACGTATACGACATCGCCGACGACGACACCGCACTACACCACGCCGAGCGTCGAGACCACCGAAGTCAGGGGCCCGGAACCGTCGCCGACCCCAGCGACCACCACGGAGACGCCGGGCGGCTGAGACGCCGAAGCCGGTGGAACCTCAAGGGTTCCACCGGCTTTCGGGGCCGGGCTGCTACTTGGTTTCGATCGCGATGCGCTGCGCCTGGGCGCCCTTGTGGGCACCGGCCACGCGCAGCGTCAACACACCGGCGTCGTACTCGGCCTTGATGTCCTGACCGGTGACGTGGTCGGGCAGCTTGAACGATCGGCGGAACGAGCCGTAGCGCACCTCGCGGATATAGCGGACGTCTTTGGCCGGGTCACTGGCGCGCTCGTCGCGACGCTCGCCGTGGACCACCAGGTAGCCGCGGTCGACCTCGACGTTCACGTCCTTCTCGACGTCAAGGCCGGGTAGCTCGACGCGGACGAGCGCGTCGTCGCCGTCCCTGACGATCTCCACGGCGGGGGTGAAGGCCCCCGTGGACCAGTGCTCGGCGGTCACCGGGCCGAAGAAGTCGCGTACCCACCGGTCGAGGTCCCATGCGGGACGGGTCCGCAATGCCAAAGTGCTCACAGTTGTCGCCTTCCTCGCTGCTGACCGGCACCATGCCGGTCGCTCAGTCGATAAAACTTGAGTCACCATCACTCATGTTCCCCAGCACCGTTCGCCGTGAGCGAAGCCGTCTCACAACCGGCGCGAACGTGTGTGAGCACACCGTGATCGGCGCTTCACACGAGGCGACATTGCGGCAATATCGGCTGCTTAGCGTCGGCCGTATGCGGTCAACGAGAAGCGTGGTGGTGGTCGGCCACGGCATGGTCGGTCACCGGTTCGTGGAGGCGCTTCGGTCCCGTGACGTCGACGGCGACTGGCGCGTGACGATCCTTGCCGAGGAGGCCGACGCCGCCTACGACCGCGTCGGGCTCACCGGCTACACCGACCACTGGGACCGCAGCCTGCTGGCGCTTCCGGGTAACGACTACTCCGGCGACGATCTGGTGGATCTGCGGTTGGGCACCCGGGTGACGGGGATCGACCGGACCGCGAAGGAGGTGCTGGCAGCCGACGGTGCGCGCGTGCCATACGACGCGGTGGTGTTGGCGACCGGATCGTATGCGTTCGTGCCGCCGGTGCCGGGCCGCGACCTGCCAGTCTGCCACGTCTACCGCACCCTCGACGACCTGGACGCCATCCGGGCCGGTGCGGATACCGCGCTCGCCTCCAAGACGCCGGTCGGGGTGGTGATCGGCGGCGGTCTGCTCGGGCTGGAAGCGGCGAATGCGTTGCGCGCGTTCGGGTTGAGAACCCACGTCGTCGAGATGGCGCCGCACCTGATGGCGGCGCAGCTCGACGAGGCGGGCGGTGCGCTGCTGAGCCGGATGATCAAGGGCCTCGGTATCGAGGTACACACCGGCGTCGGCACCGAGAGCATCGTGCCGGTGCAACGCAACAAGCCGCTGCGCAAATTCGAACAGGATGACTCGGTGCGGTTGTCGCTCAACGACGGCAGCCACATCGACACCGGCGTGGTCGTGTTCGCGGCCGGTGTGCGCCCGCGCGACGAACTGGCCCGCGAAGCTTCCCTGGAGATCGCTCAACGCGGTGGCGTGCTAACCGATCTGTCCTGTGCCACAAGCGATCCCGACATCTTCGCGATCGGGGAGGTGGCCGCTATCGAGGGCCGCTGCTACGGGCTGGTCGGTCCCGGCTACACCAGCGCGGAGGTGGTGGCGGACCGGCTGCTGGGCGGCGCCGCGGAGTTCGGTGACGCCGATATGTCGACCAAGCTCAAACTGCTCGGCGTCGACGTGGCCAGCTTCGGCGATGCCCAGGGCCACACACCCAACTGCCTGAACGTCGTGGTCAATGATCCCGTCAAGCAGACATACGCCAAGCTGGTGCTTTCGGATGACGCCAAGACCCTGTTGGGCGGAGTCCTGGTCGGGGACGCGTCGGCCTACGGTGTGCTGCGTCCGATGGTGGCCAGCGAACTGCCTGGCGACCCGCTGTCGTTGATCGCACCGGTTTCCGACGGCGGTGCGCCGGGCCTGGGCGTCGGTGCGCTACCGGATATCGCGCAGATCTGCTCGTGCAACAACGTGACGAAGGGCGACCTGAAGCAAGCCATCGGCGCGGGATGCACCGATGTGGCCGGTCTGAAGAAGTGCACGCTGGCCGGCACCTCATGCGGCTCGTGTGTGCCGCTGCTCAAGCAGCTGTTGGAAGCCGAAGGCGTCGAACAGTCCAAGGCGCTGTGCGAGCACTTCGCCCAGTCGCGCGCCGAGCTGTTCGAGATCATCGGTGCCACCGAGATCCGCACCTTCTCCGGCCTGATCGAACGGTTCGGCACCGGAAAGGGTTGTGATATCTGCAAACCCGCGGTGGCGTCGATTCTGGCATCGACGAGCTCCGAGCACATCCTCGACGGGGAGCAGGCGTCGCTGCAGGACTCCAACGACCACTTTCTTGCCAACATTCAGCGCAACGGCAGCTACTCGGTGGTGCCGCGGTCACCGGGCGGTGAGATCACCCCGGAGCAGCTGATCCTGATCGGTGAGATCGCCAGGGACTTCGGTCTGTACACCAAGATCACCGGTGGTCAGCGCATCGACATGTTCGGGGCGCGAGTCGATCAGCTGCCGAAGATCTGGCGTCGACTCGTCGAGGGCGGAATGGAGTCCGGCCACGCCTACGGCAAGGCGTTGCGCACCGTCAAGAGCTGTGTCGGCAGCACGTGGTGCCGCTACGGCCAGCAGGACTCCGTCGACATGGCCGTCGTAATCGAGAAGCGCTACCGCGGCCTGCGGGCGCCGCACAAGATCAAGATGGCCGTATCGGGGTGTGCGCGCGAATGCGCCGAGGCGCAGAGCAAGGACGTCGGCGTGATCGCCACCGAACAGGGTTGGAACCTCTATGTGTGCGGCAACGGCGGGATGTCGCCGCGGCACGCACAACTATTGGCCGGCGACCTGGACGACGAGACGCTGATCCGCTACATCGACCGATTCCTGATGTTCTACATCCGCACCGCCGACCGGTTGCAGCGCACGGCGCCGTGGCTGGAGAGCCTCGACGGTGGTCTTGACCATCTCCGCGATGTCGTGTGCAACGACTCGCTCGGCCTGGCCGCCGAATTCGAGGAAGCGGTCGCCCGCCACGTGACGGGCTATGCCTGCGAATGGAAGGGTGTGCTCGAGGATCCGGACAAACTGTCGCGCTTCGTGTCCTTCGTCAACGCTCCCGACGTCACCGACCCCACAGTCGATTTCACCGAGAGATCGGGACGCAAGGTCCCGATCGGAATGCCGAAGGTGCCGCAAAGATGACGCTGCTGAACGAGATTCAGGTGTGGACCGCCGCGTGCCGCTACGACTTTTTGATTCCGAACCGCGGCGTCGGTGTGCTGCTGGCCGATGGCAGTCAGGCCGCGTTGTTTCGCCTCGACGACGGGTCGCTGAGCGCGATAAGCAACATCGACCCGTTCTCCGGGGCTGCGGTGATGTCGCGGGGTATCGTGGGCGACCGCGGTGGGCGCCCGACCGTGCAATCACCGATAAAGAAGCAGGCGTTCGCGCTCGACGACGGTGTTTGTCTCGATGATCCGGAGGTCTCGCTGCCGGTTTACCAGACACGGATCACCGCCGACGGCCACGTCGAGGTGGGCGGCTGACTTCTCCACCTTTTCCGCGAAATGGTATTCCAGCAGCGAAAGATCGAGTGGAGGCCTGCTGGAATACCGTTTCGCGGCAGAAACGCCTACGCGACCAAGGGCAGGCGGGCGCGGCGGAACCGGTTGGCGATCAGTCGCACCATCGCCGGGTGCGTGCCCAGCGGGTCGGCTACCGCGTCGGCTCCGCTGTTGCGCAGCCGGTCCTGAAACAGGCCCTCTGCCAACAGGTACGAGGCCACCACGACCCGCCGCGCGCCACGTCGGCGCAGCCGCGCCACCGCGTCGGCCACGCGCGGTTCGCCGGTGGCGGCCAACGCGAGCTCGACCCGGTCGCCGATGACCGCTGATAGCAGGGCCGAGGTGCGTCGTAGGTCCGACAAGGCGCCGCGGTCAGAGGTCCCGGCCGCCGCAAGCAACACGGAATCACCTGGCCGCCAACCGCATTCGATCAGCCGGTCGGAGAGCACGCGAGCCAGTTGGGGACTGGGGCCCAGCGCCTCGGTGACCGTCACGTCGGGATGTCCACTGGCCGCGACGTGCGCGGGAATGTCGGCGTTGACGTGATAACCACGGCTTAAGAAGGCGGGCACCACGGTCGTCCGGTTAGGCAGGGTCTGCAGCACGTCGCTCGGCGTTGGACCGAGCACGTCGACGAACGCGACGTGGACGCGCGCACCGAGCGTCATCGAGACCCGATCGGCGAGGCTGCCGATCAGCGCCACCCCGGCCTGCTTGCGGGTGCCGTGCGCCACCAGCAAGAGGCTCATTGTGCGTACGCCAGACTGTCGTCCACGGCCAGGCGGTACCCCCGCTTGACGACCGTCGACACGATGTTCTTGTCGCCCAACGCCGTTCGGAGCCGCAGCACGGCGGTCTCGACGGCGTGGGTGTCGGTGCCGGTGCCGGGTAGGGCCCGTAGCAGGTCAGTGCGTGACACCACCGCACCCGGTCGGTGGGCGAGCGCGCGGATCGTCGCCATACCGGCCGGCGACACGGGTTTGACGACGCCGTCGACCAACACGCAGGTGCCGCGGATCTCGAGCAGATGCCCAGCGACCCGAACTGTCCGCGAGCACAGTAGCGGCAGTTCGTCGGTGATGTGGCGGGCCAACGCGCCTAAGCGCATCCGCTCCGGGGCCGACGTCGGGACACCCAGTCGCACCAGTGGCCGGGCGGTCACCGGCCCAACGCACATCGCATGCACGTCGCCTCGGAACGCCGCGAGGACGCGGTTCTCCAACCCCATCTCCCTGGCCCGCAGCAGTACCGACGCGACGGCGGGTGCCGAGGTGAAGCTGACCGCGTCGAATCTCTCGTCGGCGATGCCGGCCACGAGTTGGTCGAAGTCACCGTTGTGCGGCGCCGGATGCCACCGGTACACGCGGATCGGCACGACCTCGGCACCGGCGGCACACAATTCGTCGAGAAACTCGGGAAACGGGTCCCAGTCCTCGGTGGCGCCGTGCAACTGCACCGCGATGCGTCGCCCGGCGATACCGCTCTCGACGAGGTAGTGCAGCAACTCGCGCGAGGACTCCGAATCCGGGGACCACTCCTCGGGTAGACCGGCCGCGCGCAGCGCGCCTGTCGCTTTGGGTCCGCGTGAGACGTTGCGCGCCTTGGCGAGCGCGACGATCAGGTCGTTGGCGAGCCCCCACCCGTCGGCGGCGGCGATCCAGCCCCGGAATCCGATCCCGGTGGTGGCGATCACGATATCGGGCGGCACGTCGATCAGGGCCTCGGTGTACATACGCAACGCATCGTCGTCGGGCAGCGGCACCATCTGGATCGCCGGCGCGCTGGTCACCGTCGCCCCGCGGCGGCGCAGTAACGCGCTCAACTCGTCGGCACGCCGGGCGGAGGTCACGGCCACCCGGAATCCGGTGAGCGGCGCCCAGTCGGGCTCAGTCATGGGACCTGTGTATGCACCGGATGTTTCCAAGCGATTAAATGGCCATTTCCAGGGCGTGTCGGTACCGCCCGCAAGCCGCAGCCGCTCATGAATGCCACGCTAAGCAGGCGTTATTGCGTCAACATGCCAGGCGGTGACCCCGCCGTGAAATTCCCCTCACCCAGCACGCGATGCCGGTGTGAGTCTCACCAGACGTCGCCCTCGCGCCAGTCGCACGTGATCTCGGCGCCGGTGTCGAGCTCGACACTCACCGGCAGTACGAACAACGCATTGTCGTCGTCCGGAGTGCGGGTCAACCCCGCGGGCGCCAGCACTGACGTCGGGCCCTGCCAGGGCAGCCAACCGCGGGCCAGGTAGATAGGCCTGCCTTGCTCCGACACGCTGACCGCCCCGAGTTGATACGCCCCGCGCAGCACCTGTTCGACGGCGTCCATCACGGCACGGGCCAGACCCTGGCCGCGCCAGTCCTCGCGCACCGCGACGGCCTCGACGTAGCCGCAGCGCAGCGCGGTATCGCGATACAGCAGCCGCCGCTGCACCACTGCCCCGTGGGCGATCAGCGCGCCGTGGTCGAAAATCATCGCGTGCATGCCGCCGAGGGATTGCTCCCAGTCGACTTCGGTGAACTCCCCACCGAACGCCTCGATCACCATGCGCTTGGCATCCTCACGCGTCAGGGGGTCGAGATCGGACGTGTGGATCAGGCGCGCGGTGTAAATGCGCACGCCGGCATCGAGGGGATCCTGAACATGCACACTGCTTTTCTACCAGCGCTGTCCGACTAGTGGCCCCCGAACGGTCGTCGGGGCCGTGACCAATGCATCCGCACGGTTTGCCCCGGCCGCACCTGAGCCACCTTGTCGATGTCCTCGTCGGCGACGACGCCGATCACCGGGTAACCACCCGTGACCGGGTGGTCTGGGCCCAAAATGACCGGAAAACCGTTCGGCGGCACCTGAATTGCGCCGCGAGTGGCGCCCTCGCTGGGAAGTTGCCGGTCCGGCCAGCGGTACTCGAGGGGCATTCCGACCAACCGCATCCCCACCCGGTCGCTCTTGTTGGTCGCCAGCCAGTTGGTGCGGATCAACACATCCGGGTCGACGAACCAGCCGTCGCGCGGGCCGGGCACCACCGTCAACTCGAGCACGTCGTCCTCGATGGGCGCGACCGGCGCCTGGTCGATTTCGGGGAACTCCCCGGTGTGCTCGCCGATGGGCAGCGGGTCGCCCGGCCGCAGCGGCTGCGGACCGATGGCCGACATCACGTCGTATGACCGCGAGCCGAGCACAGGCTCCACGTCGATGCCGCCGCGCACCGCCAGGTAGGTCCGCAGGCCGGAGTGCGGTGCGCCGAGCGAGATCACCTCACCGGCGCGGGCGAAGTGAATGCTGTTGGTACCGAACGGGACTCCGTTGACCGCGGGATCGGTGTCGGCACCGGTGACGGCGATCGCGAGATCACCGCCGTGCACCCGCGCCGCCAGTCCACCGAACGTCACCTCGATGGTGGCGCGGTTGTCTGGGTTGGCCACCAGCCTGTTGGCCAGCGTGTGCGAGCGGCGGTCGGCGGCACCGGACCGGCCCACGCCCATGTGCGCCAGCCCCGGCCGGCCCAGATCCTCGATGAGCGCCAGCGGCCCAGGGCGCAGGATCTCCAGCGTGGTCATGAGTCCACCGCCCGGAACCGCACCCACATACCCGACGTCAGCAGCGCCGGGTCGGCACGGTGGATGTCCCACAACACCGCTTGATCTTTCGAGGTGCGGCCGATCAACTGCCACCCGCCGGGGGACTCGCGTGGGTAGATCCCGCTGAACTCGCCCGCGAGTCCGACGGCGCCCGCCGGCACCTTGGTCCGCGGTTCGGAGCGTCGCGGGACCTCCAGCCGGCGGTCACCGCCGACGAGATAGCTGAAACCTGGTGCGAACCCGCCGAATCCGACGCGCCACAGGCGGCCGGTGTGCGCGGCGATCACCTCGTCGGGCGTCAGACCCGTCAGCCGGGCCACGTCGTCGAGGTCCGGTCCGTCGTAGACGACGTCGATCGTGAGATCGGCACGGCCGTCGGCCGGCGGTATCAACTCTGCGCCGAGGTCGGCATCGATGCGCAGACCGGCGATGCGTTGGCGCGTCGGCGCCTGGTACCGAGGTTCCGCGAGCTTGATCAATACGGTGCGCGAGGCCGGCACGATGTCGAGCACGCCGGGCAGGCCGGACTGCTGGATCGCGTCGGTCCATACCAGGACGTCGACGGCGCTGTCGAACTCGAGCAGCAGTGCTTGGTCCCCGTAGTCGCGGATCGGAACGGCGCCGGTGTCGTGCCCGCCACGGTCTTTTTCGGCGGTAACGCTCATGACCCGAAACTACCCGTGAGTAGCTAGCCGCGCCCAGGGTCTGTGAGCCTTGCCAGGAGAGCCTTACGGAAGCCTCAAATGGCGGGCTGATACGTCGGTTCGCGGTGCTTGACGAACGCGATCACCCGGTAGGTCACCGGCAGGACGACCACCTCCACCGCGGTCTTGTAGATCCATCCCAGCGCCACGTACGTCAGGAAGTCGGGCCACGTGTTGATCCCGATCGCGGCCGCGGCGATGCTGCAGAACACCAGGGTGTCGGCGAACTCGCCGACGACGGTCGACCCGATCAACCGCGCCCACAGGTGCTTTTCGCCCATGCGGGTCTTGACCTCCACCAGAACCCAGGCGTTGAGCGTCTGTCCGACGATGAACCCGGCCAGTCCGGCGATGACCAACAGCGTGAACGGTTTCATCACGGCCTCGAAGGCGGCCTGATTGGTGTAGAAGTCGGCGGGCGGTAGGACAGCGGTGAGCCAGAACGTGAACGCCGCGAGCGCCTCCATCACGAACGCGATGTAGATCGCCCGGCGGGTGGCCTTGAACCCGTACACCTCCGACAGCACGTCGCCGATCACGTAGGTGAGCGGAAAGACGACGAAGCCGCCGTCGGTGATCAGCGACCAGTCGCCGACGATCGGGCCGAACGCGATGCCCTTGGTCGCCGCCACGTTGGAGATCAGCACCAGACCGGTGAAGACCGCGACCAGCGTCGGGTAGTAGGCCGAGCCCGTCGTCGCGAACCCGCGGTGCTCGGTCTCGATGTCGACGGTCACCCGGCAATCCTCTCAGGACCGCTTCATGGTGTCGCCGAGCGTGAAACCACGTCGACAAAGCGGCCGCGATTTCGCCGTGAAGGCACGTTCGGCGCGTGACGAGTCAAGCCAACGCCTGGGCGATGCGCGGTGGCAGTTGCTCGGCCACCACCGGATAGGACAGCGGCGAGGCGAATGCGATCGCCCCCGCGAGTACCCTGCCCGTGAAGACGTTGGCCTTACCGCGTCGCGCGACGGCCGGGTGGGCGAGTAGTGCGCCCTGTTCCTCGTCTGATTCCGTGGCCCAGATCAGCACGTCGGCGTCGAGGCCGTCGGCCACGCCCAGGCCCATCGCGGTGAGGAACTCCGAGCGCCAACCGGGGCTAAGGGCCTGCGGCTCACCATTGTTCAGACGACCGTGCAACAACGCCGCCGTTCTGCCTCCGAACGCCTGGTTGGACGCGCCGGCCGCGGCGAACTTCTCGTCGACACTCGCGACCAAGGCCTGCATTTCGTCGTACTTGAAGACGGCTTGGCCGACCGTTCCCGCCTGGACCTTCCACGGCTCGAAGAACGCGTCCTGACCGGACTGCGCGACCGTCGGCGCGATCTCCGACAGCCTCGAGTACGTGTCGGAGTCCAGGCCGGCATTGGTGGCGACGATCAGGTCGGGGTTCAACGCCGCGATCCGATCCACCTGGATGCCGTCGGCCAGGCTGAGCACCGCCGGTTGTGCGCCGGCGAGTTTCGGCTGCGCCCATGGCCATACCGCGAAGGGTTCGCCACCGAACCAGTCGGTCACCGCGATCGGAACGACGCCGAGCGCCAGCAGGTCGTCCTGTTCGGTCAGACCCGCGCTGACGACCCGCGTGGGCGGCGCGGGGATCTTCGTCTCGCCGAAGGTGTGTTCGACGGTGACCGATCCGTCCTTGGCAACGGCGCCGGGCTTGTCCGCACTGCAACCGGCCGCCGCGGTGACGGCCAAGCCCGCGGTCAGCGCCAGGAATCTTCGCCGAGTAAGCCGTATGGCCACCCGGCGAGCGTAGCTAACCGGCCTCTCCAGGTCCCGAACAACACGACGGCGAAGCCGAGCCGCCCCGATCTCAGGACTGCGACAGCTTCTTGTTGGCGTAGCGGGTCAACCAGCCCGGGGAGAACCGGGAACTGAGGGTCATCACCTTGGTCTGCGATCCGACCGGGAAGTGCACCTGATGGATGGCGCGGCGCAGCCAGGACGGTTCGGTGGCTTTCACGATCGCGTCGGCGATGTCCTGGGCCGTCAGACGGATCCCGAGCGATTCGGTCGTGCCGGTCTTGATGTCGTCGGTCATCGCGGTCTGCACGTACAGCGGCCACATCGCGATGACCCGGATGCCGTAGCGGTTCCACTCGATGTCGAGCGCCTCGGTGATTCCGCGGACGAAGAACTTGGTCGCGCTGTAGTTGGCCAATTCGGCCTGGCCGTAGATCGACGAAGCGGAGGCAAGGTTGACGACGACCGAGTCCGGGGTCTTACGCAAGTAGGGGAATGCTGCGTAGAGGCCGTTGACCACGCCCTTGGCGTTGATGTCGATCTCCTTGTGATGGCCTGCGACGTCCATCTCCTCGAACCGGCCGGCGCGCAGGATGCCGGCGTTGTTGATCATCACATCGAGTCGGTCACCGGCGGCCCCGGCGAATTCGCCCACCCGTTGCGCCATCTCGTCGGGGTCGGTGACGTCGAGGTGGCCGGTGTGGCAGGTGCCGCCCAGTTGGTCGATCTCGTCGGCGAGGGTCTTCAGACCGACCTCGTCGATGTCGTAGCCGCCGACGACGAACCCGTTGCGGGCGAATGTCAGCGCGGTGGCGCGGCCGATGCCGGCGGCGGCGCCGGTGATGAAGACGGCCTTGCGGTGTGTCGAGGGGTTCGTCATCTGGTCGATTCTGTCAGGTGAGCGCTCGGCGCCGTGGGGTTACCTGATTCGTACCTCGTCGCCGGTGCCGACCGCGCCGGCGGTGACGACCTCGGCGTACAGGCCCGCGCAAGGCAAGGCTCCGGAATCGGGAACCTCGGCCCGGTTGTGCTCGAGCAGATACCGCACAGCATCCGGACGTCGTTGCATAGCACCGTGTTCGAGGGTGGGAACGGCGCAGCGCGGGGTTGGAAACGTGCCACGCAGCACGGCTTGGCCGACGTGGATCTCCGCCCCCACCCAGTCGTTCTCGAGGAACGGCGCAGTGCCGTCCGCGGTTTCGATGACGACGTTCGGCCGGTACCTGATCGCCTCGGCGCGGTCGACGCCGATCGCGTCCAGCGTGGCCGTGCTGATCAGGTGCACCGGCGAATGGTCGACGAAGGCGCCGCCGGGTGCACCCTGCCCGAGTTCGAGCAGTACGGGGTCGAACTCGGCGTCGATTCCGCGGGCCAGCACCTCGAGCGGGTCGGAGCGCTCGAGCACGGCGCCCGCGACCCGCTCGTCGGTGAGACGCACCGCGCGTCCGAGCAGGTCCGACAACGGTCCGCCCGCTTCGATGACCGCCACCTCACGGTCGTCGGGCAGCGTCACCACGACACCGTCATCGCCCGTGGCCGACGCGCACTGCAGCAGGGCCCTCCACAGCCTGGGGTGCTTGGCGGTTGCGACGCGCCCGGTCGCCTCGTCAATGACGGCGTACCGGCGGTCACCGTCCACGCCCAGCGGGCCGATCCGGATGGAGTCGCACTGCTCCCCGAGCATCGACTTCACCGGATAACGCCGCAGCGAAACGACGCGGCCCACATTGTCGCTCAATCCATCTCCGTCTCGTCCGATCGGCTCCGATAACCTCCAACGTACTTCGTAGCGTCATCGATGGTGTACGTCCGTACGTCTGATTAGAACGCGATGGCCTCCGTGCACAGCGTTCTCGCCGAGCGGGTCCTGACCGCCGACCGGATGGACGACATACCGCAATTGGATTCTCGTGGCTTATACCGGGACATCGAGCATCCTGTCGCCGGCTCACTCCGGTTCCGAGGTGGCCGATGGGTTTGAGTCCCGCCTCACCGAACACCTCCGCCCAGCTGCGGTAGCGCACCGTCAAAAGCTGTATGTGCATGCGACTTCGTGCGACGAAGCGGCCACTTTCCGATCAGATCATCGGAAGACGAGTCCTGAACCGCTGATCGGTCGATAGCTGGGATCAACCCTGGCCCGAGCCGCGTTCCGTGTCGAACCGCACGCTGACCCGCTGAAAGCCCTTGAGCCGTTCGGCTTTCGCGCGTCGGCTGTAGGTACGCCGGTCGGCGGAGGTGAGGTCGACATCGTCGGTGAACGGCGTCAGCAGTGCGCGGGGATGCAGCTGGTCGACCCGCACGACGTTGACCTCGGCGCACATCACCAGTGTCACCGAGACCAGGTACAGGAACGCCAGCAGGCCGAGCACCAAGGCGAACACGCTGTTGGTGGCGCTCGTCGACTTGACGACGTGGGCTACGTAGTTCGCCCCGAACCACTGCAGCAGTTGCCAGATCGCCGCCGCCGCGAGCGCACCGGGCAGCACGTCGCGGTAGGTCACGTGCCGCGCGGTGGTGACCCGAAAGGCGACCAGGCAGATGAGCGCGTTGATCGCCACGGTGGCGACGGTGACGCCGACCTTGCCGAGCCACCCGAGGCCGGCGGTCGCGTGGCCGACCGCCGACAGCACGGTGGCGGCGATCGCGGCCGAGCCGAGGACGAACAACAGAAGCAGGCTGCGCAGCCGCGACCGGATCGGGTCCGGGCGATTGTTGCGGGGCACCGCCCAGACCGAGTCCATCGCGTTCTGCAGGGCCTGACCGACACCGAGCCCGCCGTACAGGGCGCCGGCGATGCCGACCACGACGGCGGTGAGCCCGCCGCTGAGCTGTTCGGGTCGTTGCAGCTGTGACCCGATGACCGGGAACTGACTCAGCGTGGACTGGAGCACCTGCTGCTGCAGTTCCGGGTGGCCGACCAGAATGACGCCCGTCACGGTCGTCATCAGCAGCAGCAGCGGGAACAGCGACACGAACGCGTAATAGGTGATCAGCGCCGCGAGGTAGCCGCCCTGGTCGTCGACGTACTTGTAGATCACAGCGATGACGAACCCCACGCCACGGTTGCGTCGTTGCAACCGGTCCAGCCAGCCCACCATTCCCGGACCCCCTCAACCACGGGCCTCGCTGATGCGCTGGGCCATACCCGTTAATCGGATCGCTGAATCCGGCGCGCACGCGCCCGGCGCCTGCCCTCGTGCATCGCCGCCACCCGCGCCACGGGAATGGTCCTGCCTTGCTCGATCAGATCGATGGGCACCGTCTGCGGAGCGGGCATCGCCTCGGCCCACGGGTCGCGGCCGGCCAAGGCGTCGACCGCGGTGTGCACGGTGAAATCCGCCGGGGTGACGCGGTCGAGATCGGACCAGGCCACCGGGAACGACACCGGTGTGCCGGGACGCAACCGGGGACTGTAGGCGGCGACGACGGTCGCGCCGCCGACCCGGGTGGAATCGATGAACACCTTGCCGTCTCGATCCGCCACGATGAAAGCCGTTGTCGCACAATCGGGGTCGACGGCCTCCGCGCGCACAGCCAGGGCTCGGGTGGCCGCGGCGATGTCGTCGACCGGCGCGGTGTCGTCGACGGGGACGAATACGTGCACGCCTTTGGCGCCGCTCGTCTTCACCGCGCCCGTCAGGCCGCAGTCCGAAAGGGCTTGCCGGACAAGGAGAGCGGTGGCGACGACCGATCCGAAGTCGCTGCCCGCCGGCGGGTCGAGGTCGAGCACCAGATGCGTTGGGCGATAGATGTTGTCGGCCAGACCGAGCGTCGGGTGGAATTCGACGGCGCGCTGGTTGGCCAGCCACAGCAGGGTGCGCCGGTCGTCGCACAGGGCGTAGCGCACGTCGCGATGCGACGACTCCGCCCACATCGAGACCGTCTTCACCCAGTCCGGGGTGTACTTCGGCACGTTCTTCTGCATGAACGGTGCCCGTCCGCGCAGTACCCGCAGCACGGTCAAGGGACGTCCGGCCAGCCCGGGCAGAATCCGTTCGGCCACCAGGTCGAGGTAGTCGATCAAGTCGCGCTTGGTGGCGCCGGCATCCGGGCTCAGCGCCTGGTCGAGATTGGTCAACCGCACCCCGGCGCGCTGCTCCTCGGTGCTCATCAGCTCACCGTAATCAGATACTCAGGCGGCGGTGACGCTGCAGCCGTCGGACTCCCGCGGCCGACGCCGGGCCGTCGCACGGTGCCAGTGCGGCCTCGATGCGCTCGCGCACATCCTCGGCGTCTAGGCGGGTCCCGATCGCGACGAGCGCGTTGGTGACCGCCGATGACGGGGCGTTCGCAAGGTGAATCGAGGTACCGACGACGTTGACCACGTAGCGACGTCTCCGGTCGCGGTAGCGGACCGCAACCGTGCCCTTGAGTCGGTACACCCCCGCGGGCGGCCGCTCGAGCAGGTCGACGAGCGCCCCGGGCTCGACGCAACCATCACTGGTCACGGTGACCGAGCGGGCGTGCACGTGTGGGTGCTCGTCGGCGTCGTCCGCGGCGGTGTCGACGAGCAGTTCGCGCAACGAGAGTTGGCCGCCGACATCGGCGGATCCGGTCACGTCGTACAGCAGCGCGGGATCGACCCGGCCAGCGGTGGCGCCGACGACATGCGCATCCGGATTGCGTTCGTGCACACGCCGTTCGATCCGCTCCAGGACCTCCTCGCGGGCGTCGTCCGGAATCCGGTCGAGTTTGTTGACGACCACCAGCGAGGCCGCGCCGTATCGGGCCGGCGGGGTGGCGTGGTCATCGACGGTGTCGAAGTGCGCCGCTGCGTCGATGACGTCGACGAGGCCGCCGGGGCGCACCCGGTCCACGCCGCTGAACCGGATGATGCGCGAGATCGCTATCGGATCGGCCAGGCCGCTGGCCTCGACGATGATGGCGTCCAGGTCGAGCCTGGGCTCGGCGAGCTTGGCGAGCGCGTCGTCGAGCCCGCCCTCGTCAGGCAGGCAGCAGATGCAGCCGCCGGCGATCGACGCCGGTTCGTCGACCTGCCCGGTGACCAGCGCGGCGTCGACGTTGAGCTCGCCGAAGTCGTTGATGACGACGCCGACGCGGGCGCCTGGCTGGCGCAGCACGTGGTTGAGCAGGGTGGTCTTGCCCGCGCCGAGGTAGCCGGTGAGCGCGATGACCGGGATCGTCGCCAGCACGCCCCACATGATCGCAGCCCCGTGTTTCGGATCGTCGCCGATGTGGAACCTATGCCCTCGAGAGGAGGCCCCAATGACGGACCACGATAAGGCCGGACAGGCACGTGAAGGCCTGGTCGACTCGGTGAAGGGCAAGGCCAAGGAGATGTTCGGCGCGATCACCGGAAACGACTCGCTGACCGCCGAAGGCCAACTTCAGCAGGCCGAAGCCAAACGGCGCAAAGAGGCCAACACAATCGAGGCGGTCGCAGATGCCGAGGCGCGGCAGGCCCGTACCGACGTGGCCGAGGCCAGGCGCGAAGGCGCCGAGGCGCGCACCGCGGTCAATGCCGAGGCGGCCGCCGAGAAGGGCACGGTGGACGACCAGAAGGCCGCGCAGAAGCGCGCCGCCGAGGATGCCGCACACCGGCAGCTCGACCAGGAGCGCACCCAGGCCGAGCTCGACGCGGAGCGCAAGGCGCGTGGAGCCAGGGCCGAGCAGCGGGCGGAGGTCCACGACGCCGACACCCAGCTCGCCGGAACGCTCGAAGACCACCGCGAAGCCGTACAAGAGTCGGCAAGCGCGAAAGCGGAAGCCGCCCGCATCCGGCGGCAGGCCGAAAACCTCGACAACGACGCCTGATCAGGGCGCAAAAGGAGCTTGACGATGAGCCTGACCGCTATTCCGAGGGCGGTGCTGAAGTTTCAGTACCAGGTGGCCCGCATGCCGCTGCAGTTGATCGACGACCGGTTCGTCGCACAGCTGGACGACGAAGCCCCTGCCCGGCTCTTCTACCAGCGCTCGCTGGGGCTGCTGGACACCGCCGTCGGCGCCGCGCTCCGTGATCCCGAGATCAGTAAGCGGGGTGCCACGTTGGTCGAGCGCAGCGACGCGCTGCGCCGCGCGGCCCGCCTGGACGCGGCCGCCGACGAGAACCTCAAGCAGGCCGATAAAGACCTAAAGGCGACCCAGGAGAAGGCGCTGCAGGACAAGCAGCAGGCCTTCGAGGAGACCGAGGCCGAGGCCCGGCAGGCGCACACCGAGGCCCAGCAGCGTAAGCGCGCGGCTGTCGAATCGGCGGAGAACAAGGTCGTCGCGAACAGCAAGCGGGCCGATGAGGTCGCCGAGCAGCGCAAGAAGAACGTGGAGACCGCGAAGCGCCGCGAGGAAGAACAGATCGAGGCCGGCGATCGCGGTGCGGCGAAGGCCGCCAGCGTCAAGATGGCAGACGCGCAGGAAAAGCGCGTCGACGCCGCGACGACCCGCGCGCAGGCGGACACCATCGAGGACCTCGCCGAAGCCGAGAAAGACGCCCGGCAAGCCGACCGCTGACCCGCGCTAGATCCCGATCAGCGACTCGATCCAACCCCGCGCGAAGTACAGCAGGAAGCCCGCGGCGACGACCCACAACAGTGGGCTGATCTCGCGGGCCTTTCCCGCTGCCGAGCGCAGCACCGCCCAGGCGATGAAGCCGACGCCGATGCCGTTGGCGATCGAATACGAGAACGGCATCGTTGCCACGGTCAGCACCACGGGCAGCGCGACCGAGAACTCGGAGATGTCGATGTGGCGCAGGTGCGACACCATCATCGAGCCGACGATCACCAGCGCGGCGGCTGCCACCTCCGTCGGCACCACCGACGCCAGCGGCGAGATGAACATCGCCGCGAGAAACAACACGCCGGTCACCAGGTTCGCCAGGCCGGTCCTGGCGCCCTCGCCGATACCCGCGCCTGATTCGACGAAGACCGTGTTCGATGACGCCGAGGATGCGCCGCCGACCACCGCGCCGGCACCTTCGACGATCAGCGCCGACCGCAGGCGCGGGAACGTGCCCTGATCGTCGGCCAGTCCCGCCTCCCGGGCCAGCCCGGTGAAGGTGCCCATCGCGTCGAAGAAGTTCGCGAACACGAGCGTGAACACGAACATGGTCGCGGCGATCACCCCGATGCGTCCGAAGCTGTCCATGCTGACGGCGCCGACGAGCGACAGGTCCGGCAGTGCGAACGGTGAGCCCGACAGGCTCGGCACCGACAGGCTCCACCCGCCGGGCCTCTCGGCCGCCGAGCCGAGGTGCCAGATCGCCTCGATCACGACCGCGACGACGGTGCCGGCGACAAGCCCGATCAGGATGCCGCCCCGCACCTTTCGGGCCACCAGGATTCCCGTCAGCAGCAGCGTGAACGTGAAGACGACGGTAGGCACGGTGCTGATCGAGCCGCCGCCGTCGCCGCCCAGGCCGACCGGCGGTGACGCCAGGCCGGTGGAACCGATGAAGCCTGCGTCGACCAGGCCGACGAACAGGATGAACAGCCCGATGCCCGCCGTGATCGCGAGCTTGAGCTGCATCGGCACGGCGTCGAACACCAGGCGTCGCAACCCGGTCGCGGCCAGCACGACGATGATGAGCCCGTTGATCACCACCAGCCCCATGGCCTCGGCCCAGGTGAGGGAGCCGACGAGCGTCGTCGCGACGAACGAGTTGATGCCGAGGCCGGCGGCGAACGCGAACGGCATTCGCGCGATGAGCCCGAACAGGATCGTCATCACGCCCGCGGCCAGCGCGGTCACCGCCGAAATCTCGTCGAACTGAAGCCTCTGGCCGGTGACGTCCTCGGGGCTCGACAGGATGATCGGGTTCAGCACGAGGATGTAGGCCATCGCGATGAACGTGACCAGGCCACCGCGTGCCTCTGCGCCGACCGTCGATCCCCGCGCCGAGATCTCGAAGAAGCGGTCCAGGCGATTCATCGGTCAGACCCTATGGGTTGCCGTCGATGCGCGTCATCTCGTGCAGAGCCCGCAGAAACACCCGGCGGTCGGCGGTCGACAACACCGACAGCCACCGCTCCTCCCCGCGCTGAATCTCCGTCTGGACCGCGTCCTTGCGGGCGCGGCCGGCGTCGGTGATGGCCAGCAACCGTACGCGGCGATCGGCCGGATCGGGTCGCCGCTCGATGAGACCGTTGGCCTGCAACTCGTCGAGAGTGGCGATGATCCGGGTCTTGTCGGCGCCGATCGCCTCGGCGAGCGCGGCCTGGGTCCGCACCGGCGACTCGTCGAGCGCGAGAAGGACGCTGTACCCCCACATCGACACGTCGTGCGCGGCCAGGATCGGCGTCTCGAGCGCGATCAGCCGGCGCAGCAGCGGGGCGAGCATGGCCGCGAGGTCCGGTCGTCTCGGCTTCGGCGGCATGGCTGAATATTAAGCGTTGACCAATAATATGCAGACGCCTATTATAAACATATGATTATTACTAATGACCCTCGACCACTCCACCGGATCGCCGTCACCGCCTCCATCGACATCGTCGGTAATGTCGCGCCCAGCGACCTCGATCGGCCGACACCGTGTGCGGGCTGGGACCTTGCCGATCTGGTGACACATATCACCGTGCAGCACAACGGTTTTGCCGCTGCCGCGCGCGGCGCGGGTGCTGACCTAGCGGTGTGGGACCCCGCGACCGTCGCCGCCGCGGTCCGCGTGGACCCCGCCGGCGCCTACGCCGCGGCCGCCGCCGACGTGCTCGATGCGTTCAGCGCCGACGGTGTGCTGGAGGCGACGTTCGCGCTACCGGAGTTCGGCGAGGACGCCACCGTGCCCGGTGAGATGGCCATCGGCTTCCACTTCGTCGACTACGTGGTGCACGGCTGGGACGTCGCCCGCAGCCTTGGTGTGCCGTTCGCGCTGCCCGCCGAGGTGATCGAGGCTGTCCTGCCGCTGGCGTTCGCGGTTCCGGACGGCGACATCCGCGATGCGGACAACGCGCCGTTCGCCCACGCCGTCACGCAGGGCGAGGCGACGAGCGACCTCGACCGCGTGCTGCGCCACTTAGGCCGCTCGCCCGACTGGCGGGCGGAGGGCGTCACCGCGGGTCGATGAGATCGCGCAGCTTCTCCGCCGGGTAGACGGATGCGCCTGCGGCCCTCACCCGCTCGGCGAGGGTTCGGTCGGAGGTCGCGACGCGAATGCCGGTTGGGCCGTCGTCGGCGTGGACCAGCCGCACGATCTCGTCGTCTGCCGAGTTGGCCGCCGGATGCGGTGCATACGCGACGGTGACGACGGGCGAGACGATCGGTGGCTTCGGTGGGCGTTCGAACACCACCGTGACTTGGTCGCCGTCAGGCCGCCAGCGTTCCAATCGCTCGACGAGGGCGACCATCGCGCGGTGACGGTCGCGCCACCAGCCATCCGGTCGGGATCCGATCACGTTCATCCCGTCGACGATCCATCGCATCGGGCGTCGAGGGCGCGACGGCGTCGATGATTCAGTGAGCGGAGTGGCCGGTCTGCTTGGCCGTCGGATGCCGACGGCCAAGCAGGTAACCGAGCCAGCGAATGTCGAGTAGCACTTCGTAGCCTCCCCGCTATGCGGTTCTACTGATCAACAACGGCAACAGTCGGCGTCGTTGGTCGATGCTGTCGGCGAACTGTTGAAGCGCGTCCGGCACCGACTCGGCGACCGGCACGCTCACCCCGGCAGCGCTCAGCGCGCGCTGCACAGCATCGCTGGCGATGACCGACCATTCCACACCGGCGTGGAAGCAGTACTCATCGACGTCGTACATCAGCGAAACAATCTGTCCCATACAGGAATTCACACCGCTCAGGTCGAGAACGAACGGCTTCTCGGCAAGCACGAACCGGCCGGCGAGCGCGGTGATCCGTTCGATGTTGGCCGCATCGACGATTCCATCGACCGTCACGACCGTCGCCAGCTGGCGGCACACCGCGTGAAGCTGGGCGCCGGCGCAGTCGAATGTCGGATTTCCGTACATCACTGCCTCCCAAAGCCCCTCGGACTTGACCTTGGTGTTCAAGTTAAGCGATCAAGTTAAGGCAACCGGGAGCGGCGGCTAATACTTTGGTAAGAAGCCGAATTTGCTTCGCTCAGCAAATATGTCAGCCGTTGCCCGTCCCCTGGGGTCCGGAGTAGTTCGCCCACGGGCTGTAATCGGCGATCAACTTCTCCTGCGCCGGCCGTTGAGTTTCGGGCACATGTTGGAGGTTGATCCGGATGCGATACCAGATCGAACTGGGCCCGCGCATACCGTCGACGAGAACATCTGGGGGTTCGAGCTTTTCGGCTACCGACGGGTAACGTCTTCGCCATTCCTCCAACGCTGCCATCGCCTCGTCCTTGGTCTTGGTCCGGGCGATTTCGATCAGCGGCTTCGACGAGATACGGCGACCGTCCTTTGCGCCAGAACGCTTCGCACCGCGTGGTGCCTTCTCCGCCGGGCCGAGCCGGTCGGCAAGGCCGAGCAGCGCGTCCAGCGAGCCCGCCGAATCGTCGATGCCTTCCCACGGGTCGCCGCGCTCTGCGTACCTCTGCGGCACCGTCGCGATCGTGAACGCCTCCGGCCGGCAGTGTGGCACTTCGTTCCAGAGCAATGGCGTCGACACCCGGGCATCCGGCGTCGCGCGTACCGAGTAGGCCGAGGCGACGGTCCGGTCGAACGCGTTCTGGTTGAAGTCGACGAACACGCCTTCGCGTTCCTCTTTCCACCAGCGTGCGGTCGCGATGTCGGGCGCGCGGCGTTCGACTTCGCGCGCCACCGCCTGAGCGGCGAGCCGGACGAACTTGAACGGCCACCGTCGCTGAATCCGGGCGTAGATGTGAAAGCCTCGTGATCCCGACGTCTTGGGCCACGCCGTCAGCCCATGATCCTCGAGCACCTCGCGGGCGACCATGGCGACATCGATGATCTGTGGCCACGCCACACCGGGCATCGGATCGAGGTCGACGCGCAGTTCGTCGGGATGGGCCAGGTCGTCGGCCCGCACCGGATGGGGGTTCATGTCGACACACCCGAGGTTCACCACCCAGACCAGGCCGGCCGCGTCGCGCAGAACCGCTTCGGCAGCCGACGTCCCGGAAGCGTACTTCAGCTCGGCGACGTCGACGTAATCTGGCCGGTTCCGTGGCGCTCGTTTCTGGAACACCGCCTCTTCGGTGATGCCCTTGACGAACCGCTTGAGGATCATCGGCCGGTCCCGCACCCCGCGCAACGCACCGTCGGCGACGCTGAGGTAATAGCGCATCAGGTCCGACTTGGTCACCTCGAGATCGGGGAAGACGACCTTGTCGGGATGGGTGATGGGCACCCGCCGGCCCTCGACCTCCAGGTACCGGGGTGCGGCCATAGCGTCATGCTAGTTTCCCGGCCGGAGTGCGACGCCGGTCACATATTGTGGGTCCATGGCAAGTAAGTCCAGGCTCAGCGATCTCCCGTCTCAAGCGGTCGCCAAGGCTCAACAGCTCGTCGAGCGCGGGTCGGCCGAGCTGCACTACGCGGCCAAGATGTTCGGCGCCGGTGCGTTCAAGCTCGAACCGCCGCAGAACATCGCCGCGATGCTCGCCGACATCCGGCGCTGGGGCGAGTTCGGAATGATCCCCGCGCTCAATGCTCGCCGGACACCCGACCGCACCGCGATCATCGACGACTTCGGGGAGATGACCTTCTCCGAACTCGACGACGCCGCCCATTCGGTGGCCAACGGCCTGTTGGAGAAGGGCGTCAAGGGCGGTGACGGGGTCGCGATCCTGGCCCGCAACCACCGCTGGTTCCTCGCCGCTTTCTACGGCGCTGCCCGGACCGGTGCGCGCATCATCCTGCTCAACAGCGAGTTTTCGGGTCCGCAGGTCAAGGAGGTGTGCGAACGCGAGAGCGCCAAGCTGATCATCTACGACGACGAGTACTGCCAGGCCGTGTCCAAGGCCGATCCACCGCTGGGCAAGCTCCGGGCGCTCGGCGTGAACCCCGACAAGGACGAGCCGTCCGGCAGTACCGACGAGACTCTCGAGCATTTCGTCTCCCACCACACGGGCAAGCCCGCACCCAAGGCGACCAAGCATTCGTCGGTGATCATCCTGACCAGCGGGACGACCGGAACGCCGAAGGGCGCCAACAGAAGTACGCCGCCGACCCTGGCTCCGATCGGTGGCGTGCTGTCGCACGTACCGTTCAAGGGCGGCGAGGTGACGGCGTTGCCGGCGCCGATGTTCCACGCGTTGGGTTTCTTGCACGCGACGATTGCGATGATGCTTGGCACCACGCTGGTGCTGCGGCGGCGCTTCAAGCCCGCGACCGTGCTCGAGGACATCGAGAAGCACAAGGTCACCGCGGTGGTGGTGGTACCGGTGATGTTGTCACGCATGCTCGACGCGCTCGACGCAATGGAGCGCAAGCCCGACCTGTCGTCGCTGCGGATTGTGTTCGTGTCGGGGTCGCAGCTGGGCGCCGAGATGGCGCAGCGGGCGCTCAAGACGCTGGGACCCGTCATCTACAACCTGTACGGATCGACCGAGATCGCGTTCGCCACCATCGCGCGGCCCCAGGACCTGGAGAAGAACCCGGCTACGGTCGGCCCCGTCGTCAAAGGGGTCAAGGTCAAGATCCTCGACGACAACGGCAAGGAACTGCCGCAGGGTGAGGTCGGGCGGATCTTCGTCGGTAACTTCTTCCCGTTCGAGGGCTACACCGGCGGTGGCCACAAGCAGATCGTCGACGGCCTGATGTCGTCGGGCGACGTCGGCTATTTCGACGAGGACGGGCTGCTCTACGTCAGCGGTCGCGACGACGAGATGATCGTCTCTGGCGGGGAGAACGTGTTCCCGGCGGAGGTCGAGGATCTGATCAGCGGGCACCCCGAGGTCGTGGAAGCCACCGCGCTGGGCGTCGAGGACAAGGAGTGGGGCCACCGGCTGCGGGCCTTCGTGGTGAAGACGGACGGCGCCTCGATCGGTGAGGTCGAGATCAAGGAATACGTCCGTGAGAACCTGGCCCGCTACAAGGTGCCGCGCGAGGTGGTCTTCCTCGATGAGCTGCCGCGTAATCCAACGGGCAAGATCCTCAAGCGCGAGCTTCGCGAGATGGAAGCCGGCGGAGACGGCGATCAAGCAGAAGCCGGCGGAGACGGCGATCAAGCAGAGGCCGGCGGAGACGGCGATCAAGCAGAGGCCGACAAGTCGCAATAGTCCGCTCTCACTGCCGCGAGATCGGCGTGAGGGTCGTGATCGGGGCAGTTCGACGACCCCCCTGCAGAAATCGGCAACCGTCAAAGGCTTGAGCGACGCGATCGCGCCTTAATCGGCCATCATGGCGGCACCAGGAATCGACAGGCACACCAGCATCAATATGAGCAGGAACCATCCGGCGCCCTGCCACTGCACCCAGGTACCTTTCGCCTTCCACTCGCGGTAGGTTCTCACGAACGCGCCCACCCCACCGAGGAAGAGAATCAGGGGGACGGTCGACGCCGCGACGACCGATGTCTTCGACACGACCGCATAGAGGACGAAGGCCAGCGCCGCCACGGCGACAACCACGGCCACGTAGGTGGCAGCAGCGCGGAATGCCCGCGGCCGGTCCCATCGCTTCTCGACGTCGTCGGTCATGACTTCGGGATTGCCGTAAGTGGGTTCATCAAAACGCCTACCAGGGGCCGTTGACATACGCCGACAAACAACCGGGGATGTCGCGGCAGGCGATCACCGCGGTTTGGTCGGGCGTGCCACCGCGGATCTTGGGCGGCCGCGGCCCGAAGTTGCACGACGTCGTCCACGGGTTACCGGGGATAACGCCTGGGTAGCAGGGGGCCGTTTGCTGTTGCGACGCCGGTGGGCCGGCGAGAACCGTCGGCGTCAGTAACAGTCCGCCGAAAGCCGCGGCGCCGACCGCGGCGCGGGCAATGCGGGTGCAAAGGACCCTCATGACTTCCACCAACCGCTCGAACGCAACCGTCGCATTCAGGTTACGCCGCAGTGCGAAACGCTTTTACGGGTCGCGCGGCAGTCCGAGGAGACGTTCGGCGATGATGTTGAGTTGCACTTCGGTCGTCCCGCCGTAGATCGTGGTGGCCCGGCTGCCGAGCAGGTACTCGGCCCACCGGCCGGGCTCCTGCTGCGGGTCGCCGATCACGGCGTCGGTGCCGAACGAGGACACCGCGAACTCCGCGTAGCCCTGGCCGGTTTTCATCGACAGCAGCTTCGAGATCGCCGCGGCCGGCATCGGATCGCCACCGGCGAGCGTGAGCAGCGTCGACCGCATGTTGAGCACCTTGGCGGCATGCCCCTCGGCAATCAGTCTGCCCGCGTGGTTCTGCTCGATCTGGTCGAACTGACCGTCTTGGAGAAACTTGACGAACTCGGCCAGACTGGCCAGGAACGGCGGCTCGCTGCTGCCGATCGACACCCGCTCGTTGGTGAGCGTGTTACGGCTGACCTCCCAGCCGCGGTTGACCTCGCCCAGGACGAACTCGTCGGGCACGAATACGTCGTCGATGAACACGGTGTTGAACATCGCGTTGCCGGTCAGTTCGCGCAGCGGCTTGACCTCGACGCCGTCGCTGGCCATGTCGAGCAGGAAGTAGGTGATGCCATTATGTTTCGGTGCGCTCGGGTCCGTTCTTGCCAGCAGCGCCCCCCACTGCGAGTACTGCGCGCCGGTGGTCCAGATCTTCTGCCCGGTGATGCGCCAGCCGCCGTCGACCTTGGTGGCCTTGGTGGTCAGGCTGGCCAGGTCGGATCCGGCGCCGGGCTCGGAAAACAGCTGGCACCAGATCATTTCGCCGCGGAACGTCGGCGGTAGGAAGCGCTGTTGCTGCTCGTCGGTGCCGAACGCGACGATCGAGGGGATGATCCACGCCGCGATCCCCATCTGCGGGCGCTTGACCCGGCCGGTGTCGAACTCTTGGGCGATGATGATCTGCTTGACGGGACCGGCCGCGCGTCCCCACGGGTTGGGCAGGTGTGGCTGCACCCAGCCGCCCTCGGCGATCGCGACGTTGCGTTCCTCGCGCGGGATGTCTTTCAGCGCAGCGACTTCCGCCCGGATCTCGGCACGCAGCTTCTCGGTGTCCGGATCGAGGTCGATGTCGAGCTTGCGCATCCCGGTGCTGGTGGCCACGTCGACGAGCTGTTGCGGGTAGTCGGCGTGTCGACCGAAACCGGCCGCCAGGACCAGCGCACGCCGGTAGTAGACATTGGTGTCGTGTTCCCAGGTGAAGCCGATGCCGCCGTGCACCTGGATGCAATCCTGGGCGCAGTGCTGGGCAGCCTCGGGCGCCAGGGTGGCCGCGACGGCCGCGGCGAACTCGAAAGCACTTTCTGCAGCGCCGGTTTCGCGGTACTCGTCGATGGCCCGAGCCGCATCCCAGACCGCGGCGGTGGCCCGCTCGGTATCGGCGATCATCCCCGCGCACTTGTGCTTGATGGCTTGGAACTGGCCGATGGGCCTGCCGAACTGCTCGCGGATCTTGGCGTATGCGGCCGCGGTGTCAGTGGCCCAACGTGCCACACCGATGCACTCCGCGGACAGCAGCGTCGAGATCAGCGTCCGCGCCAGCGGGCGGCTCAGGTTGCCCAGCACCCGCTCGTCGGCGACCTCGACGGCGTTGGCGCGCACGTGCGCCACCGGGCGCAGCGGGTCGAGGCTCTTGACCGGTTCCATCTCGAGTTGGTCGGCGTCGAGGACCACCCACTCCTCACCGCTCTCGATCGCGACCGGCAGCACCAGCACCGACGCCTGCTCGGCGGCGGGTACGGCGCGCACCTCGCCGCGGATGACCAGGCCGGCGGCGTCGCCTTCGCCGTGCCGGGTGGCGGTCAGGCCGGAATCGATGGCGTAGGCCGCGATGGTCTCGCCGGACGCCAGGTCTGCGAGGATGGCCGCGTCGGGGTCGTGTGCGGCGATCAGTGCGCTGGCGATGGCCGACGGCACAAACGGTCCCGGCACCGCCCCATAGCCGAACTCGGCGACGACGATGGCCAACTCGAGAACGCCGAACCCCTGTCCGCCAACGGCTTCGGGCAGGTGCACGCCCTGCAGACCCTGTTCGGCAGCGCCCTTCCAATAGGGCGGCGGATTGGGAATCGGTGTCTCGAGCGCCTCGTGTAGCACCTCGGAGGGCGCCACCCGCGCGACGAAGGACCGCACCGAGTCGGCCAGGTCGTTGTGCTCAGGGCTGATGGCGATGGGCATACCTGCACCTCACTGTGACGGAGTCTCCCTATTAACCGGTCGGTTGGGAGTCACGATACCGTTCACGACATCGGCTAATCCACGGCCGTCCCGCAACCGGCGGCAGTTGTCCACCGCCTGCCTCAGGTACCGCCGCATGGTGTCGGCGGTGTACCAGCTCACGTGCGGGGTCAGTACAACGTTGTCGTGTCGGAGCAACGGATTGCCGGGCGCAATGGGTTCGGTCGCAAAGACGTCCAGGCCGGCGCCCGCCAACGTGTCCGCCAGCAGCGCGTCGACGAGGGCCATCTCGTCGACGATGGCGCCGCGGCTGGTGTTGACCAGCACCGCACCGGGTTTCATCAGGCTCAGCGCTGCACTGTCGATCATGCCTGCGGTCGACTCGGTCAGCGGAAGATGCAGCGAGACAATGTCGCTGGCGGCGAGCAGGTCGGGCAGTGCACGCCAACCGGGATGGCCGTCGTCGCGGGTACTGGTGTGCAAAACCTCCGCGTCCATCGCCTGGACTATCCGCTCCACCCTCTTGGCGATGTTGCCGTAACCGATCAAACCCACGGTGCAGCCGCCGATGTCGCGCACCGTCTCGCCCAGGCTCGGATCGGACGGCCAGCCCCGGCCCTCGCGCGTGATGCGGTCGAGTTCGGTCAGCCGGCGCACCGTGGCCAGCATCATCAGCACGGCGCCCTCTGCTACCGACGGAGCGTTCGCCCCGGGCATGTTGGCGACCGCGATGCCCAGACCGGTGGCGGCGTCCACGTCGATGGTGTTGACCCCGGCGCCCATCTTGTGTACCAGTAGACAGCGCTGAGCCTTGGCGAGGTCGTCACCGGAGATCGGCCGTAGCACGTGCCAGATCACCTCGGCCTCGGGAAGCTCCCGGTAGAAAGTCGTGTCGTCGTTCTCCGCGCAGTACCGAATGTCGAGCCAATCCGACTCTGGTGCAACGAAATCAACGGCCTTATCGCCGGGGACGAAATGGGCGAGGACTCTCAGCGCCATCGCTTCGCGATCCACTTGGCGATCGTATCGGCCTGCTCGGTGCGCGCACCCGGAGTGGTGAAGTAGTGGTCGGTGTCGATCGAGCACTGCGTCTTGTCCGTGCTGGCCAGCGCCTCGAAGATGTGCTGTGCGTCGGACGGGTACACGCCGGTGTCCTGATCGGCGTTGATGACCAGCGCGGGGCAGGCGATGCGGTTGAGGTGTGGTTCGGCGCGGGTCTGGGCGTGTCGCAGGCTCCACATGCCGATCCAGTTCCGCAGCGTGCATGCCGCCGCGATGCCGCGCGCAGATCGGTTGGCCTGCACCGGCACTCCGGCATAGCACATGTTCGCCGGTCGTTTCGTCGGCTCCAGTGTCGGATCCACCATCCGCGGGTCCGCCCACGTCCGCAACACCGTGAACGGACGGTCGGAGAAGCCGGCTGCGCGCACGTGCTCGAGTTCGGCTTCGGCCCAGTCGGTTATCGCGTGGTTGCGCGCGACCTGGGCGGCTCGGTACCGCTCGACGAACCCTGCCGAGAACGGGGGTCCGTTACGTTCGTCGAAGAGGTCGAGTTCAGGATCGCTTGCCACCGCGTCTGTTTCGTCGATCACAGCGCCGTCCATCCAGGCGGTGAGCACGTCTGGGCGGCCCGGATGTGCGGCGGTGGCGACATAGCCGTCGGCGGACATCAGGTCGGTGAGCCCCGCCGCAGGGCGCATGCCCTGCAGCGGCGTGACATGAGGGTCAACGGCTTGTGCCTGGTACGCCGCCATCAATGACCCGCCACCGGAATTTCCGAGCAGCACAATCGTTTCCACTCTCTGCACCTCCCGCAACCAACGCACCCCGACGCCGATGTCGACCAGCGCGTGGTCGAGCAGAAAACTGCTCTCGAACCCGCGATAGCGGGTGTTCCAGCCGAGGAAGCCGATGCCGCGGGTGGCCATGTAGTCGGCGAGATAGTGCTCGGAGAAGTCGATCTGGTAATGCGTGGCGATCATCGCCACCTTTGGCTTGCGGCCGACTCCCCGGTGATAGAGACCCTGACACGGGTGGCCACCGGCGCCGGCGCGGCGGGCGGTGGGGGAGTCGAGGCCGATGAACTCTCGGATGACACCCGGTGTTGCGGTGTTCGAGGGTGTTCTGGTCACTTCGGCCCCCGGTGGTCCGTCGGGTAGTCCTCACCGACCCAAAAGTTCTGTGGTTGAGTAGTTTCGGTGATGTCGTCGACCACCGTGAGCGGCAGGGGGACGCGCGGGACGATGGTCATACCAGTGCCGGTCCGTTCGTCATTGCTCGAGATTGCACCTGATGCTAAATTCGATTTGCGTTTCTGGCCAGAGATTCGCCTTAGGAGGCGCCAGGTGATCAGGCCCGACAATCCAAACTCCGAGTTCCAGCTCGGCGGTATCAATCATGTGGCATTGGTGTGCTCGGACATGGCGAAGACCGTCGACTTCTACAGCAACATTCTCGGGATGCCGCTGATCAAGTCGCTCGATCTGCCGGGAGGCATGGGGCAGCACTTTTTCTTCGACGCGGGCAACGGCGACTGTGTGGCGTTCTTCTGGTTCGCCGATGCGCCGGACCGAGTGCCGGGCATTTCCTCGCCAGAGGCGATTCCGGGGATCGGCGACATCGTCAGCGCGGTCAGCACGATGAACCACCTGGCTTTCCACGTGCCTGCCGAGAGGTTCGACGAGTACCGGCAGCGCCTCAAGGACAAGGGTGTGCGGGTCGGTCCGGTGCTCAACCACGACGAGAGCGAGGCGCAGGTCTCGCCGACCGTGCATCCCGGCGTCTACGTCCGATCGTTCTACTTCCTCGACCCCGACGGCATCACGCTCGAATTCGCCTGCTGGACCAGGGAGTTCACCGACAGCGATGCGGGTGCGACGCCGAAGACGGCCGCCGACCGGCGCCCCAGGGTGACCGCCTAGCGGTTCCCGGACGTCTGCAGGCCCGAGAGCGCGTCGATGCCGCCCGCGAGCCGGTCGACAAGCTCGTCCCAGTCGAGTCGAAGCGTGCCCGCCAGCCATGCGCTGATGGTCTGGCGGACTCCACCGACGGCGAAATGCGCTGTTGCCTCGTCGAGTTCGGTCTCGAGCGCGCCTGCGTGTTGGAATAGCAACGTCGCGAACAGGGCAGTGGACTCCGCGCGCTTGCGCACGATCTCCGTATTGGACAGTTGAACGCTGAACACCAGACGACCCACACGCTGGTCGGCGGCGACGGTGCGCACGATGTTCGCCATCGCCGCACGTGACTGTTCCCGCACGGGCACCGCGGCGACCGCAGCCTGGGTCGTCGCCGCGATGTCGGCTATCACCCAGTCGTAGACCTGGCCGGCGAAGTCGTCCTTGTCGGTGAACGACTCATAGAAGTAGCGGACACCTAGCCCCGCCTCGGCGCAGATCGCCCGCACCGTCAAGTCGGCGGGATCCTGGCCGCTTGCGCCGAGCAGGTCGAGGCCCGCCTCGAGCAGGCGGCGCCGGCGCTGCGCGAGACGCTCGCTCGCGTCGACGCCGCGATACGGACGGACCTGTGCCACAACGCCATCTTGACACCCGGCTTCGACCGGGGGCAATATCAGGAAACACCTGTTCTCACTTTTGCGCGATAGGGGTCTCTCATGGTCTCCGAGCCGATCGACCACGTCGGACGAGCGGTCAACGATCCGGTCCTGCCCGGGGTGCGGCTGCGGCGAGACGTCGCTCCGGAGGACGCCATGCTCGGCATCGGGCTGCTGTCCGGGCCGGCCAACGTGATCATGGAGCTCGCGCGGCCCGGCGTCGGCTACGGCGTTAAGGACAGCCGGGTCGAGAGTGGCCGCGCCGACCGGCACCCCATCAAGCGGGCGCGGACCACGTTCACGTACCTCGCCGTCGCGCTCGCGGGCAGCGACGAGCAGAAGGCGACGTACCGGCGCGCGATCAACCGGTCGCACGCCGAGGTGTACTCGCTGCCGGACAGCCCGGTCGAATACAGCGCGTTCAGCAGGGACCTGCAGCTGTGGGTGGCCGCATGCCTGTACAAGGGCTTCGTCGACGTGTACCGGATCTTCGTCGGCGAGATGGATGACGAGTCCGCGGACCGCCACTATCGTGACGGCGCTGCGCTGGGGACCACGCTGCAGGTGCCCGCGGAGATGTGGCCGGCCGACCGCAAGGCCTTCGACGAGTACTGGCAGGAGTCGCTCGACAAGGTGCACATCGACGAAGCGGTGCGCGAGTACCTGTGGCCGATCGCCGCGGGCCGGATCGGCAACGTCAAGGTTCCGGCGTGGCTGCAGAAGCGCACGGATGCCGTCAACCTCTTCATCACGACAGGCTTTCTTCCCCAGCGGTTCCGCGACGAGATGGGGCTACCGTGGGACGCGGCCAAACAGCGCCGGTTCAACCGCATGATGGCCGCGCTGGGCCGCGTCAACAACGTGATGCCGCGCTTCGTCCGGCAGTTCCCGTTCAACGTGCTGCTCAAGGATCTGGACTGGCGCGTTCGCATGGGCCGCCCATTGGTCTAGGTCGCGCGCCGGGCGCGGCCCGCCTGTGTGCACCCGGATCGCGAAATAGCCTCGCAAATGGCGGTTTTGCGATCTCGATGCCCACTAGACGCGGTGGCTGCCAGGTTGGTGGCGTACAAACAAGTACATGCGTACCGATGACGACAGCTGGGACATCACCACCAGCGTGGGCTCGACGGCGTTGTTCGTCGCGGCCGCCCGCGCACTGGAGGCGCAGAAGGCCGATCCGGTCGCGGTCGACCCGTTCGCAGCGGTGTTCTGCCGGTCGGCGGGTGGGGAGTGGGCCGCACTGCTCGACGGGGGAGCCCCCGAGCATGCGCTCAGGTCGGAGTTCGGTGTGGACTTCGTCAACTTCCAGGGCGTTCGCACCCGCTACTTCGACGACTACTTCCGCCGGGCCGGCGCCGCGGGTATTCCCCAGGTCGTGCTGCTGGCCGCGGGTCTGGACTCGCGCGCGTATCGCCTCGAGTGGCCCGACGGCACCGTGGTGTTCGAGTTGGACCAACCGCAGGTGCTCGAGTTCAAACGCCAGACGCTCGCCGGACACACCCCGCGCGCGGAACGCCGCGAGATTCCGGTCGACCTCCGCGACGACTGGCCACAAGCCCTGCGCGACAACGGCTTCGACGCGGGGAAGCCATCGGCCTGGATTGCCGAGGGGCTCCTGATCTATCTGCCCGCCGAGGCCCAACTCCAGCTGTTCACCGGCATCGACTCCCTGGCCGCACGCGGCAGCCACGCCGCCGTGGAGGAAGCGACGCCGATGGACGCCGCAGCGTTTCAAGCCAAGCAGGAAGAGGAGCGCGCCGCCGGCGACGAGAACACGTTCTTCAACCTGGTCTACAACGAACAGCACGAGCCCGCCGCGCAGTGGTTCGGCGCCCGCGGCTGGCATACCGAGGCCACACCACTGCCGGACTATCTGCGTGCGCACGGTCGTCCGGTACCGGCGGAGGACTCCGAAGCGGCGACGATGATCAGCACGATAAGCCTGGTGAGCGCCGTCAAGGCGTGAGCTACCGGGTGTCGATGAGTCTGGCAACTCCGCGCATCACCGTCCGACTGACCGCATACCGGATCCGCGCGCGTGGTGCCGGCGGCGTGTGTGCTGGAAAGGTTCCGAGCCGCGGGAATAGGGCGAGTGCGTTGTCGTGTTCGATGGCAGAACGGGTCTGCGTATCGATGGCTGGGTAAACCTCCAGGCCGGCGGCGAAGAGCTTGCCCGCGGGCAGCGGTGCGAAGGGCCAGTCGGAGCCGAAGGTGATGCGGCCGGGTTTGGTGAAGGCGAGCAGCGTGGGTAGTGCTGCGGCGCTGGAGGACAGCGCGGTGTCGAAGTAGAAGCTCGCGAAGTCGTCGAGGCTGTCGGCGGGGCTGGCGCCGGTGTCACCTGCGATGGCGACGGCCATGCGGTGGCTGGCATAGGGCACGAACCCACCGGCGTGGCTGAGGATGAATCTGATGTTCGGATACTTGCGGCGTATTCCGTTGCGCACCAGGAGATACGCCGCGCGGGTGGTGTCCAGGAGGAAGTCCGCGGCGAACGGCTGCACGCCGGGGACGGTCGGGCCCGGTAGGTCGGCCGGGTGGACGAACACGACGGCTGAGCGCTCGTCGAGGGCCGCCCACAGGTCGTCTTGGCCGTCTTGGCCCAGGTAGGTGCCGGCGTTGTTGGCCAGCAGCACCACGCCGTCGGCGTGCAGCGTGTCCAGAGCGCGGGCGGCCTCAGCGGCGGATTCGCCGATGTGAGGCATGGGGATGGTGGCGAAGAAGCCGAATCGTGCGGGGTTGTCGGCGACGAGTTGGGCGCCGTAGTCGTTGAGATCGCGAGCCAACGCTGCGGCGTCGCCTCCCGCGGACAGGAAGGTGGTGCCTGGTGTGGACACCGACAGGATCGCGGTCGATACGTTGAGCTCGTCCATTGCCTGCAGGGACGCCTCGGGGCTCCAGTCGGGCAGGGCGCGGCCGCCGGCGTCGTCGATGCGGGCCTTGCGCAGCGCGTCTCGGTAGAAGGGCGGTATGGCGTGGTGGTGGGTGTCGATGCGAGTCACGCTGGAACGTCTTCTTTCGCGGTGTCAGTTGTCGGGGATGCCGGCGCCGGCGAGGGCGGGCACGGCGTCTTCGCGGCGCAGCAGCGACTGGGCGCCGGTCTTGAACTGGTGCAGCTTGTCGATGATGGTCTGTCCCTCGGGGGTGTGGCCCCAGATGCTGATGCCCCGATAGGTAGCGGGTTCGAAGGTTTGTTCGTCGATGACCACGGGATTCCACCCGACTTCCCATTCGAATTCGGACGGGGTCATCGCGTAGAAGGACAGTTCCCTGTCGTTGGTGTGCTGGCCCATCGACAGCGCCATGGCGAAGCCGAGCTCCTTGACCCGCTGGTAGGCGGCGGTCACGTCGTCGAGGTCGGCGGCTTGGATGTTGAGGTGCTGGATACGGGTGCGGATCGGGTTGAGCGGCAACCGGTTCACTGCGGCGATCGCGATGGAGTGGTGTCGCTCGTTCACCCGTAGGAACCGGATCTTGAGCTTGACGCCACTGATGGTCTCGTCGATGTAGTCGGTGAGCCGTGCGTCCAACAGGGTGTCGTAATAGCCGCGCATCTGATGCGGCTTCTTCGAGGTGATCGCGACGTGGCCCATGCCGGAGTTACCGGTGACGAAGCCGCGGCTGAGCACGGTCAGCGGGTCGGGGGTGGTGTGGGCGCGGGTGAACAGTTCCTGGGCCAGGCCGTTGGGTCCCGGGATGCGCACGAGGCGTTCCACGCCGCGCAGCGCGGCTTCTTCGGCGGTGCCGTCGGTGACCGGGACGCCGTGGCGGGTGACGCGGCGCAGGATCTCGTCGAAGGTGGCGTGGTCGTCGAGTTGCCAGCCCACGGCGGTGACATCTTCGGCGGGTCCGCGTTGCAGCAGAAACCGGCACTGGTGGTCGTCGAGCCGGAATCGCACGACGTCGCGCAGGGTGTCGTCGAGGTGCATGCCGATGGCGTCGCGGCCGAAGCGGCGCCAGTCGGCGAAGCGGTCGGTCTCCACGACGAGGTAACCCAGGTGCACGTTCCCGAACACGCAGCGGTCGGTCATGACACGAAAAGCCCTCCCGCGGAGAGGAATTCGATGGCAAGCCGGTTGAACAGTCCGGCGCGTTCCCACTGCATCCAGTGGCCGGTCCGCGAGGTCATGATCAGTTCGGCGTGGGGCATGGCGTTGAGCAGCGCGGGTCCGCCGGCTGGTTTGTTGACCTTGTCGTCGCGACCCCACAGCACCAGTGTCGGGGTTTGCAGCGTCTTGAGTCGGGGGTCGCGGGTCAAGTCCATGCGCCACAGCGTGCGGAGCGCGAATGGCCCGGACGGGCGGCGCAGCGGCGGGTCGGCCACCACCTCGGGGTCGATGGAGGCCTCGTAGCGCAGGTCGATCAGTTCGTCGGGTACCGATGCGCCGTCGTAGACGAGGTAAGTGCGGATGAACATCTCAAGTTTGTCGCGGCTGGGGCCGTCGCCGCCGTAGTAGCCAAGCAGACTGTTCAGCCCCGCGGTGGGCAGACCTCTCGTGGTGCCTATACCGCCGGGACCCATCAACACCAACTTGTTCACCCGCTGCGGGGTGTCCAGGGCCAGACGCAGGGCGGCCGCACCGCCGTAGGAGTTGCCGATGAGATGCGCAGTGTCGATGTCGAGGTGATCGAGGAGGCCGCGGATCATGTCGGCGAGATAGCCGAAGGGGTCGGACTGGTCGACACCCTTGACCGAGCGGCCGTAGCCGGGCATATCGGGGACGATGACGCGGTAGCGCGCCGCGAGGGCGTCGATGTTGCGGGAGTAGTTCGAGACGCCGGAGGCGCCGGGTCCGCCGCCGTGCAGCATGACCACCGCCGGTCCGGAGCCGGTTTCGGCGTAGAAGATCGGCTTCTCGCTCACGGTGACGGTGTGTTCGGTCAGGTCGGCGGTGATCATGCGGTGACTCCCTCTCGGGTTGTGGTGACGGTGGCTGAAGGGCAGGACGTGGTCAGGCCGACCGGTGGCGGTGCCAGCGGCTGCCCGGATCGTGCTGCGGCATAGATGAACCCGTCGGGCCGGACAACGACGGCGTCTGCGTTCTTGGCGACGAGCCAGGTACGAAGTTCGTTGTTGCAGTCGGTGACGATTCCCGGCGATGGTGTCGCCCGCGGGCCGGCCAAGCAGATCACCGGGGCGCCGATCGCTTTCCAGGCGGAGTTGCCGGCTGGGGCGGGGCCGGTGTGCAGGACGGCCCACTGCCCGCCGAGGAGGTCGTCGAGTCGCACAGTGGTGCCGCTGTCGTCGGTCACCAAGGGCTGCGGGATCTGCCACCCGGAGGCCGAATGCTGGTCCGTGGCGAAGAACCCGTCGTCGTAACGGGCGTCAGGAATCCAGTAGAGCTTTTGTCCGCCGCTGAGTACGCCGGGAAGCTTGGTGAGCACGCGAAGAACGTGGTTGCGCAATGCGCACACGCTTCTACGCCGCTCGGTGATGACCCTGCCGACGACGACGGCACGCCTGGTGACCTCGGTGACATGGGGTTTGCGTTCGGTCTCGTACGAGTTGAGCAGGGCTTCGGGGGCCTGCCCGCGCACGACGGCCGCGATCTTCCAGCACAGGTTGGCCGCATCGCGTACGCCGGCCGACATACCCTGCCCGATCCACGGCGGCATGGCGTGGGCCGCATCACCGGCGAGGAAGACCCGGCCCACGCGCCAACGGTCGGCGACGCGGACATGATGGCTGTAGACCACCGCGCGCAGGATCTCGACGTGTTCGTCGGTGATGCCCTGATCGTTGAGAACCCTCCACACGTAGTCGTCCCTCACGAGCGCTTTCTCGTCCTCGCCCGCGCTGGCGGGATACTCCCAGCGGTGGTGTCCGAGTGGGGTGGGACAGTCGACCGTCGGGCGCTCGGGGTTGCAATGAAAGCGCAACCGGTCGTGGGCATCCCACCGCTTGAGCACCTTGGTGTCGATGACCACCCAGCGCTCCCCGTAGGTGCGTCCGGTATAGCCGATGCCGAGCAGGCCGCGCGTCGGTGAGGAGCCACCATCGGCGGCGATAACGTACGAAGCGCGGACCCGGCGCAGGGTGTCGGCGCGCAGGTCGCCGATCAACAATTCGACGTGGTCGCTCTTGTTCAGGGCGCGGAGGCATTCGGCTTCGAGGAGCACCTCGACATTCGGGAATCGGGTGACGCCTTCGCGCAGCACCTGGTCGATGGCGGGCTGGTAGATGAATTGCTGCGGCGGATGCCCGCAGCCGCGGCCGGTGATGGCGGTCTCGATGAACGGCACGCCCTCGGCGTCGACGAAGGCCACCGGCCGATCGGGCAGCATGTCGCGCTGGAGCCGGTCGGCCAGACCGATCGACTGCCACACCCGTAGTACCTCTTCATCGGTGGAGATGGCGCGTGCGCGGGAGTACACGTCGGGATCACGTTCGACGACAACCACTTTGAGGCCGAGCCGGCCGAGCAGGTTCGCGGCAGTGGCACCGGTGGGGCCGTAGCCGACCACCGCCACGTCGCATGTCAGATCGCTCACTGCCGGCTCCGGTCGGTCCACTTGTTCTGTAGTGATCACTACGGTAGCGTAGTGAACGCTACAGAGTCAAGCATGGGAAAGGGTCAGGCGGTGGCCGACAACGAACCCCCCGGCAAGAGGCGGCGACGCGCCGACGGAGAAATCTCGCGCGCCCGAATCCTGGACGCCGCAACCGAAATCGCCTCGGAGCGCGGCTACGAAGGCACCAGCATCGGCGCTGTCAGCGCGAAGTGCGGCTTGCCGGCCAGCTCGATCTACTGGCACTTCAAAGACAAAGACGACCTGCTCGCCGCGGTCATCGAACGCAGCTTCGGCACGTGGTTGACGGCATGGCAACTGCCTGCCGACGGCTCGGCGGTGAAGCGTCTCGAGGCGGTGGCGGCCCGAGCTGCCAAAGCTCTGCTCGATTCACCGGACTTCATCCGGCTGGGCCTGATGCTCGCTTTGGAGCGACGTCCCGTCGAACCGCGAGCGCGAGCGATGTTCATCGAGGTACGCGAGCAGGCATACCGGACGCTCACGTCGGGACTCGGGGGACTGATACCGGGCTTGACCGACGCGCAGGTTCACCAACTGGCCACTTACGCGCTCGCCGGCGCCGACGGACTGTTCATCACCAGGGAAATCGGCGGCGACGCTATCAACCTGATCGAGATGTTCGAACTTCACGCCCGCGCGGTCTACGCCACCGCCGTCGCGATGATCGAGGACAACGCCCGGTGAACGACATGTTCTTCACCTGATCCACAACCAATCGGCAGTGCACAACCCATTTGGCTGTCGCGCTTTCGCCTGTTCGCGGGCAGCACGTGAGTCTGTACAAGTTAGCTTAGTCAATGCTAACTTCGTGCGAACTAAAGTTAGGCTGCCATAACTCCGGGGAGATCACGGCGCGTGCCGCTACCAACCGATTCTGCCGCGACTTCGCGCGTCGACCACGACGTGGTGAGTCGGTTCGCCACATGTTGCCGAGCCCTGGGACTGTCGGTGCACGAGCGTCGGCGCCCACCGGACCCGGTCGCGGCCCGCGCCGGTTTCAGCGAGCTCACTCGCATCGCCCGGGACCAGTGCGATGCGTGGACAGGGCTGGCGGCTGCGGGTGACACCAGTCCCAAGGTCCTCGAAGCCGTCTGGCGGACCGTCACGACCGCGGGGGTGCTGCAGCGCCACGTGCAACTCGCCGAGGGCGCCCTGGCGTTCACCTACGATACCGGGCTCTACCTCAAGTTCTCTGCGGCGGCACCCGACGACTTTGTATTGGCCCACGCCGTAATGCTGTGCAATGCCGGTGATTTCGCCGCGGCGGACAAACTGGTCGAGCCGCTGATCACTCGGCGTCCGAACTGGCTCGACGCGCGGTGGGTGCGGGTCGCGATGTACTACCGCGCGGAGCGCTGGTCGGATGTGGTCCGGCTGATCACCCCGATCGTCAACGACACGCGGCTGGACGAGACGTACGCGCATGCGGTGCGCGTCGCGCTCGGCACCTCGCTGGCCCGCCTCGGCATGTACGCCCCCGCGCTGTCGTACCTCGAAGAGCCCGCCGGGCCAGTCGATGTCGCGACCGTGGACGGCACTCTGGTCAAGGCGCTGTGCCTGCGGGCGCAAGGCGAGGAACTCGACGCCGCCGACGTGCTCGCCGAGCTCTACGCCGCCAACCCCGAGAACGAGCAGGTCGAACTCGCGCTGTCGGACACCTCGTACGGCATCGTGCCGACCACGGCGGCGCGCATCGAGGGCCGCTCCGACCCATGGGACCCGGAGACCGAGCCGAACGAGGCCGACTTCGTCGACGCGGGCGCCAAGGAGCGCAAGGCGCATCTGCTGGTTGAGGCCGAGGCCGAGCTCGCCGAGTTCATCGGCCTCGAAGAGGTCAAGTATCAGGTCGCGCGGCTGAAGAGTTCGGTCGCGATGGCGCTCCGCCGCCAGGAGCGCGGCCTGACCGTGGCCCAGCGCACCAACCATCTGGTGTTCGCCGGCCCGCCCGGCACCGGTAAGACCACGATCGCGCGCGTGGTCGCCAAAATCTATTGTGGGCTGGGCATTCTCAAAAAGGAGACGGTCCGCGAGGTGCATCGTGCCGACCTGATCGGCCAGCACATCGGCGAGACAGAGGCCAAGACCAACGCGATCATCGACAGCGCGCTCGACGGGGTGCTCTTCCTCGACGAGGCCTATGCGCTGGTGTCGACGGGAGCCAAGAACGACTTCGGACTGGTCGCGATCGACACCCTGCTGGCGCGCATGGAGAACGACCGCGAGCGGTTGGTCGTCATCGTCGCCGGGTACCGCAAGGATCTCGACGCGTTCCTCGACACCAACGAGGGTCTGCGGTCCCGTTTCACGCGCAGCATCGACTTCCCGTCGTACACCGCGCACGAACTGGTCGAGATCGCGGTCCGCATGGCTGAGAAGCGCGACAGTGTCTTCGAACCGGCGGCACTCGCGCACATGGAAAAGCTGTTCGGCCAACTGGCTTCGGTGACCACACCGGACGCCGCAGGCGTGGACAGACGCAACCTCGACATCGCCGGTAACGGCCGGTTCGTCCGCAACCTGGTCGAGCGCTCCGAAGAGGAGCGCGAGTATCGACTCGACCACTCCGATTCCGACGATTTCACAGATGACGAGCTGATGACCATCACCGACGAGGACGTCACCCGATCCGCCATTCCGCTGCTGCGCGGCCTCGGTCTGGCGGTGCCCGAATGACCCAGCCCGACAGTCCGGATCGTCGGGCCTTCACCTCGCGAACACCGGCCAACGAGAACCCCGACCGGGTCGTGTACCGCCGCGGGTTCGTCACCCGCCATCAGGTGACCGGATGGCGGTTCGTCATGCGGCGCATCGCATCCGGTGTCGCCCTGCACGACACCCGCATGCTCGTCGACCCGCTCCGCACCCAGACCCGTTCGGTGCTCGTCGGTGCGCTGGTGTTGATCACCGGCCTCGCCGGGTGCTTCGTCTTCTCGCTGATCCGCCCCGGCGGGGTGGCCGGCAACGACGCGATTCTGGCCGACCGCACCACCTCGGCCCTGTACGTCCGCCTCGGCGAACAACTGCACCCCGTGTTGAACCTGACCTCCGCGCGCCTCATCGCCGGCCGCCCGGACAACCCCGCACAGGTCAAGACGAGCGAGATCGACCAGTTTCCCCGCGGTAATCTGATCGGCATACCCGGGGCGCCGGAACGCATGGTGCAGAACACGACTCACGACGCCGACTGGACGGTGTGCGACGGGGTTTCCGGACCCGCTGTCGGTGTCACGATGATCGCGGGCGCGCTGAGCGACGGCGGCGAGCGCGCGGTCCCGCTTCCGGACGACAAAGCGATCCTGGTTGCGAACCCGAGCGGCCCGAACGCGGGAACCTGGCTGCTGTGGGACGGCCGTCGGAGCCCGATCGACATGAACGACCGCGCGGTCACCAGCGCTCTGGGCCTGGGCACCGGGCCGCTCGACGCCCGTCCGATTGCGCCCGGTCTGTTCAACGCGGTGCCGGAGGCGCCCGCACTTACTCCGCCCGTCGTCCCGGGCGCGGGCGACCCGCCGCGGTACCCGTTGCCGGTGCCGGCACCGGCCGGTGCGGTGGTGGCCGCCTTTGCCGCCGACAACACGCTGCGTCACTACGCGGTGTTGGCCGACGGCCTGCAACCGATTTCGCCGGTGATCGCTGCGATCATGCGCAACACGAACTCGTTCGGCCTCGACCAGCCGCCGCGCCTGGGCGCCGACCACATCGCGCGCCTGCCCGTGGCCGACGTCATCGACACCGATGCGTATCCCCGCCAACAGCTTTCGCTCGTCGAGGCCGCCGATGCCCCGCTGACTTGTGCTCGATGGACGCGACCCGCCGACGCCACCAGCGCAACGCTGGAACTCCGTTCTGGGGTCACGTTGCCGGTGGCCGACGAACTGCGTACCGTCCCGCTGGTCGGGGCCGGTTTCGGCACCACCGCGAACCGGGTGGCACTGACACCCGGCCGCGGGTACCTGGTCCAGACGGTCGGACAGGACGACGGGGGAGCCTCGACGGCCCCCGTCGGCGGCGCATCCTTCTGGCTCAGCGACGTCGGCGTGCGTTACGGCCTCGACGAGGCCGGTGACGAGGACACCATCTCCGCGCTCGGGCTCAGCGGGCCCGCAGTACCGATTCCATGGTCGATGCTGAGCCAGTTCGCGCCCGGTCCGACGCTGTCGCGCGGCGACGCGTTGCTGGCCCATGACGCACTGGCCGCCGACCCCCGACCCGCCGTCGTGAGGGAAAGTCCGTGAGCCGACTCATTTTCGAGGCGCGTCGCCGCATCCCGGTGCCGACGACGCGCAAGGGCACCATCACGATCGAAGCGCCACCCGAACTGCCCCGGGTGATCCCGGCGTCGCTGCTGCGACGGGTGCTGCCCTACCTGATCGTCATCCTGATCGTGGGCATGATCGTCGCGCTGTTCGCGACGGGCATGCGGCTGATCTCACCGACGACGCTGTTCTTCCCGTTCGTGCTGCTGTTGGCCGCCACCGCGCTCTACCGCGGCACCGACAACAAGATGCGCACCGAGGAAGTCGACGCCGAGCGGGCCGACTATCTGCGTTATCTGTCGGTGGTCAGGGACAACGTGCGCGCGCACGCCGGCGAGCAGCGTGCGGCGCTGAAGTGGTCGCATCCGGATCCGGGGCTGCTCATCGATGTGCCCGGCACGCGCCGACAGTGGGAACGCGATCCCCACGACTCCGATTTCCTGGTGGTGCGGCTCGGAACCCACGACACCCCGCTGAACGCCACGCTGCGGGTGAAGGACAGCGCGGACGAGGTCGACCTGGAGCCGGTGTCGCACAGCACGTTACGGGCACTTCTCGATGTGCAGCGGACGGTGCGTGCGGCGCCGACCGGTGTCGACCTCGGCAAGGTCTCCCGCATCACGGTCCTCGGCGAACCCGACGAGGTTCGAGATGCGCTGCGCGCCTGGATCGCCCAGGCGGTCACCTGGCACGACCCGGCGGTGCTTGGCATCGCGCTGCTCGCGCCGGACATCGAGAGCGAGGACTGGGCCTGGCTCAAGTGGTTGCCGCACAACGACGTTCCCGGGGCGGTCGACGGGGCCGGACCGGCCCGCTACCTGGCGTCCGATATCGTCGAACTGCGCTCGCTGCTGGCACCGGCGCTCGATGACCGATCGGCGTTCGGCGCCGGCGGCGACGAAGCAGAAGTCAAACATCTGATCATCGTCGTCGACGATCCCGATGCGGACACCGCCGCACTGGTCCCTCGGGGCGGACTGGCCGGTGTGACGCTGGTGCAGCGCATCGCCGAACCGCCACACCGCGAACAGTACGCCGATCCGGAGCGGCCGATTCTGCAGTTGAGGGACGGCAAGCTGCAGCGGTGGCACACGGGTGGCTGGCAGTCGTACGTTGACGCCGCCGACCAACTCGACGTCGCGACCGCACGCCACATCGCACGCCGGCTGTCGAAGTGGGAGACGAACCCGAGCCATGCCCGCACCGGCAGCGCCGGTGTCGCCACCTTCTCCACACTGCTCGGCATCCCGGATGCCGCCGCGCTCGACGTGGCGAGCCTGTGGGCGCCGCGGACGCGCGCTGACGAACTGCGGGTGCCCATCGGTGTGACCGCCACCGGCGAACCGCTCGCCTTCGACCTCAAGGACGAGGCGGAGGGCGGCATGGGCCCGCACGGCCTGATGATCGGTATGACCGGCTCGGGTAAATCGCAGACGTTGATGTCGATCCTCTTGTCGCTGTTGACCACTCACTCCGCGGACCGGCTGATCGTGATCTACGCCGACTTCAAGGGTGAGGCCGGGGCCGACATCTTCCGTGACTTCCCGCAAATGGTCGCGGTGATCTCGAACATGGCCGAGAAGCGTTCACTCGCCGACCGGTTCGCCGACACCCTGCGCGGCGAGGTGGCCCGGCGCGAGCAACTGCTGATGGAGGCCGGCCGCCGGGTGCAGGGCAGCGCGTTCAACTCGGTGCTCGAGTACGAGGCTTACCGTGATTCGTCGACAGCGGCGGCCTACGACCTTCCGCCCCTGCCCACACTGCTCATCGTCGCCGACGAGTTCTCGCTGATGCTGTCGGATCATCCCGAGTACGCCGACCTGTTCGATTACGTCGCGCGCAAGGGACGTTCGTTCCGCATCCACATCCTGTTCGCGTCGCAGACGCTGGATGTGGGCCGGATCAAGGACATCGACAAGAACACCTCGTATCGAATCGGGCTCAAGGTGGCCAGTCCGGCCGTCAGCCGCCAGATCATCGGGGTGGAGGACGCGTTTCACATCGAGGCCGGCCCCGAACACAAGGGTGAGGGCTTCCTGGTGCCGACGCCGGGGGCCATGCCGGTCAAGTTCCGCAGCACCTATGTCGACGGCATCTATGATCCGCCTCGGATCGAGAAGTCCGTTGTGGTGCAATCGGTTCCGGTGCCGCGACCATTCACCGCCGGTCACGTCGAAGCGCCCGCCGAGACCGTCATCATGTCCGATCCGGCCGTTCACGAGGAGCGCGCGCCCCGCAAGCTCATCGCCACCATCGGCGATCAGCTCGCGCACTACGGTCCGAAGGCGCCGCGGCTGTGGCTGCTGCCGCTGGAGGATTCGATCCCGCTCGACGAGCTGGTCGCCCGCGTCGATGTCGCCGAGCGCGAACTGCGCTGGCCGCTGGGCGAAATCGACCGGCCGTTCGCGATGCGCCGCGACCCGCTGATCTTCGACGCCAGGTCCGCGGCGGCCAACGTGCTGATCCACGGCGGGCCGAAGTCGGGTAAGACGACTGCGCTGCAGACGTTCATCCTGTCCGCGGCCGCCCTGCACACGCCGCGCGACGTGACGTTCTACTGCCTGGACTACGGCGGCGGTCAACTCCGTTCGCTGCAAGACCTGGCTCACGTCGGCAGTGTCGCCTCGCCGTTGGAACCCGAGCGCATCCGGCGCACGTTCGGCGAGCTCGAACAGCTGCTACGCGCCCGCCAGGCGCACGGTCACTCGGGGAACGGCCGGCGCGACGAGTACGGCGAGGTGTTCCTGGTCATCGACAACCTGTACGCGTTCAGCCGCGACAACACCGACACCTTCAACACGCGGAACCCGTTGCTGGCCAAGGTCACCGAGTTGGTCAACACCGGGATGTCCTACGGCATCCACGTCGTCATCACCACCCCGAACTGGCTCGAGGTGCCACTGGCGATGCGTGACGGCCTCGGGCTGCGCCTCGAGCTGAAACTCTCCGACGCCCGCGACAGCAACGTCCGGGTGACCGGTGCGCTGCGGCGGCCAGCCGAAGCGGTGCCCGCCGATCAGCCCGGTCGCGGCCTGACCATGGCAGCCGAGCACTTCTTGTTCGCCGAACCGTCACTGCGTGACATCGCGGTGATCAACGAGCGCCATCGCGGCGCCGGCGCACCGCCGGTGCGGCTGCTGCCGCACGACCTGCCGCCGAGCGTGCTGGCCCCGTTGTATCCGGCACCGGAACGGGTCGTCGTCGGCCAGCGCGAGAAGGATCTCGCGGCCGTGTCGATGGCGTTCGAGCAGAACCCGTTGCTGATGGTGTTCGGCGATGCCAAGTCCGGCAAGACGACGCTGCTGCGTCACCTGATCCGTACCCTGCGGGAGAACTCCACGCCCGACCGCGTGGCGTTCACGGTGATCGATCGTCGCCTGCACCTGGTCGACGAACCGTTGTTCCCGGACAACGAGTACACACCGAACATCGACCGGATCACCCCGGCGATGATGGGGCTGACGGCGCTGCTCGAGAAGCGTCGTCCGCCGGCGAACCTCTCCCCGCAGGAACTGAGCCGGTGGAGCTACCGGTCCGGCGAGGACACCCACACCCACTACCTGATCATCGACGACGTCGACCAGATCCCCGACGCACCCGCGGTCAGCGGCCCGTTCGTCGGGCAGCGGCCCTGGACCGGCATCATCGGATTGTTGTCGCAGGCAAGCGAGTTGGGCTTGCGCGTCATCGTCACCGCACGGGCGACCGGTTCTGCGCACGCACTGATGACCGCACCGTTGCTGCGTCGCCTCAACGAACTGCAGGCGACGATCCTCATGCTGTCGGGTAATCCGCAGGACAGCGGCAAGATTCGCGGCCATCGGTTCCGCCGGTTGCCCGCGGGTCGCGCGATGTTGGTCGATGATGGCGATACCCCGACCTTCCTGCAACTCGTCAACCCGTTCGCGGACGCGGTTGCGCAAAGCACCGGCAACAACGGCAACAGTGGAAGGGAGCTCAACTGATGACTCTTCGTGTCGTCCCCGAAGGCCTCGCCGCGGCGGCTTCCGCCGTGGAGGCACTCACGGCCCGGTTGGCCGCGGCCCACGCCGCCGCCGCGCCCGCGGTCACCGCCGTGGCGCCGCCGGCCGCAGACGCGGTGTCGCTGCAGACCGCCGCCAGCCTGAGCGCCCATGGCACCCAGCACAATACGGTCGCCGCCCTCGGTGTCGAGGAGCTCGGCCGGTCCGGCATCGGCGTCGGACAGTCCGCTACCAGCTACGCCACCGGTGACGCGGCGGCAGCGGCGAGTTACCTGGTCGCCGGCAGCTGATCATGACCGCTCCCATCTGGATGGCACTTCCTCCTGAAGTCCACTCGGCGATGCTGAGCAGTGGACCCGGACCGGGTTCGCTGCTGGCCGCGGCGGGAGCGTGGCAGTCACTTGCGGGTGAGTATTCTTCTGCCGCAGCGGAGTTGACCGCGATACTGGGTGCGGTGCAGGGCGGCTCCTGGGAAGGGCCGAGCGCCGCGCAGTACGCGGCCGCCCATACGCCGTACCTTGCCTGGCTGGCGCAGGCCAGCGCGAAGAGCGCGGCCGCGGCGGCGCAGCACGGGGCGACCGCGGCCGCCTACACCACGGCGTTGGCCACGATGCCGACGTTGCCCGAGTTGGCGCTCAACAAGACCACACACGCGGTGTTGCTGGCCACGAACTTCCTGGGTATCAACACGATCCCGATCGCGCTGAACGAAGCCGACTATGTGCGGATGTGGATCCAGGCCGCGACGACGATGAGCGTCTACCAGGCGGTGTCGGGTGCGGCGGTGGCGGCGACACCGGTCACGCCGCCCGCGCCCTTCATGTTGACGCCGGGCGTGGGCGAGGCGGGTTCGGCCGCCGCCGATGCGCAGCAGTTCGCCGCGATGGCCACCGCCGCCGACGCGGGTGGGGCGCGAAACATCGCGGACTCGATCGCGGATTTTCTGCAGCAGATCGCGAAGTTCTTCGAGGACTTCTTCGAGTTGATCCTCAACTTCGCGCGGCAGTTCTTCGGCAGCATCCTGGATCTGCTCAACGAATTCATGAGCGGCTTCCTCGGATGGCTGTTGAATCCGGGGTCGGGGCTGGTGCTGCTATTCGTGCTCTACCAGGCGATCACCCAGCCGCTCGGCTGGACGACGTGGTCGCTGATCCTCAGCGCTCCGATATTCATCCCGTTGATGATCGCCGCCCTGCTGCCGGCCCAGACGCCTGCAGCCGCACCGGCACCGGCTCCTGCACCTGCGCCTGCCCCAGCGCCCGCCGCCGTCCGGCCGGTCGCCGAGCCGCGAGCCGAAACGCTTCCACCGGTGACCGCCATTGCACCGACGGTGACCACGGCGCCGCCCGCACCCGCTCCGTCGGTGGGAGTGGGCGCGCCACCGCCCCCCGGCGCGCCCGCGCCCGCGGTCGCCGCCGCGGTGCCGTACGCGGTGCCGGGTCCCGAACCGGAAGGTGGTGTCTCCCCGACATTCCGGGAGGGCACAAGTGTGAAGGCGCCCGCATCGGATATCGCCGCTCCGGCCGCCGCCGCAGCCGCGGCGTCGGCGTTGGCCAAGCGCAAGGCCCGCCGGAAACGCCCGCAGCCAATCCACCAACGCCAATACGCCGATGCGTACCTGGATTACGAGCCCGACGACCCTGATGAGGTGGCCCCGCCGCGCGAACCGGCCCGCCGGCCGCGGGTGGTGGCATCCGAGAAGGGCGCAGGCGCAGTCGGTTTCACCGGCGCGGCGGCCACGTCCGACGCCGAGCAGGCCAGCGGGCTCACCGAGTTGGCCGGCGACTCGTTCGGTGGTGGGCCCACCGAGCCCATGCTGCCCAGCGACTGGGACCGCAAGGGGGGAGAACACGACTGAACAGAGCTGATCGAAACCACATTCGCCGAACCACGATCCGAAAGGAAAATCCATGAGCCTCTTGGACGCTCACATCCCGCAACTCGTGTCATCGGAGGCCACGTTCTCCGCGAAGGCCGCGCTGATGCGCAGCACCATGGCGCAGGCCGAGCAGGCTGCGCAGTCGGCGCAGGCGTTCCACATGGGTGAGTCCTCGGCCGCCTTCCAGGCCTCGCACGCCCGCTTTCTCGAAGTGTCCGCGAAGGTCAATGCACTGCTGGACATCGCCCAGGTCAATCTCGGCGACGCGGCCGGCACCTACGTGGCGCAGGACGCCGCAGCGGCCAGCACCTACACCGGTATCTGAACTTCGAACTGACCTAAAGGGAGAACCTGATGTCTCAGATCATGTACAACTACCCGGCCATGCTGGCCCACGCCGGCGAGATGGGCGGTTACGCGGGGGCGCTGCACGCCGTCGGCGCCGACATCGCCAGCGAGCAGGCGGCATTGGCGGGCGCCTGGCAGGGCGACACCGGTACCACCTACCAGGCGTGGCAGGCGCAGTGGAACCTCGCTCTCGAGGAACTCGTGCGCGCATACCGTGCGATGGCGGCCACCCACGAGCAGAACACGATGGCGATGAGCGCTCGGGACCAGGCCGAAGGCGCCAAATGGGGTGGCTGAACCGCGGTGGCAGTTAACGCTGTCGAGCTGACCGCGGAGCAGGCCTGGTTCGTCGCCGACGCCTTGGGGGCAGGAAGCTACCCCTGGGTGCTCGCCATCACCCCGCCCTACAGCGAGGACGCCGCGCGTGCGACGTTCGAGGCCAGATTGTCGGCCGAACTGGTGAAGTTGGGTGTGATGACTCCCGACCTGGCCGTCGAACCCAATGTCCGACAATGGGTCACGACGACGTGCCGGCCTCGGCGGTGGCTCGAACTGAGATTCGTCCGCGACTCGGGCGACATGCTGCGCGGACACGTCGCCCGTCGCGACGAGGACACCGTCGTGGCGCTGCGCGGCGGCGGCCTCGTCACGCTGACCGCACTCGACGTGGATCACCCGCAGGCTCTGGTGCCCATCCTGACCGCGGGGCTCTCGGGCCGGCCACCCGCCCGCTTCGATGAGTTCGCCATCCCCGCGCGGATCGGCGCGCGCGCCGACGAACAGCTGCGCAACGGCGCGGCACTGGACGACGTCGTCGAGTTCCTCGGCATCCCGCCGAGCGCGCGCGCCGTCGTCCAAGCCGCCTATGCGACGGACCGCAGCTATGTGGAGATCGTCGCGGGAGACCACCGCGACGGTCACCGCGTCAGCACCGATGTCGGCGTCAGTGTCGTCGACACCCGCGAAGGCAGGGTTCTCGTCCACCCGTCGAAGGCGTTCGACGGCGAATGGGTGTCGACGTTCACTCCCGGTACGCCGCTGGCGATCGCGGCGGCCGTCGAGCGGCTCACCGCAACGTTGCCCGACGGGGCGTGGTTCCCCGACCTCCGATTGACCCGAAACTTCGACTCCGACCAGAGAACGGAACATCAATGGCAGACAGTTCAATGACCGGCGCCTCACCGACGGCGGTGATGCCGATCGTTCGCGTCGCCGTGCTTGCCGCGGGCGAGGCGGGCGGTCGAGTCACCGACATGGCGTTGCCGGCCGAGCTTCCCCTGCGCGAGATCCTGCCTGCGGTGCGGCGGATGGCGATGCCTGCCGACGAGGAGTTCGGCGATGCCGCACCTGTCGTCCTCTCCCTCGCACCGGTCGGCGGCGCACCGTTCAGCCTCGATGCGACGCTGGACACCGTCGGCGTCGTCGACGGCGATCTGCTTGCGCTGCAGCCGCTTCCCGCCGGCCCCGCCGCACCGCGGATCGTCGAGGACATCGGCGATGCGGCGGTCATCTTCTCGGCCGCCCGGGAAAGGCCCTGGGGTGCTGCGCATATCGCGCGCGGCGCGGCTGCGGCAGTGGTGACGCTCATCTCGGTCGCGACGGCGTTCGCTGCGGCACACAGCGACCTCAGCGGCGGATTCGTCGGTCTCGTCGTCGCCAGCAGCGTCGCGGCGCTCACGGTGCTGGCTGCACTGCTCACGTGGGGCCGCTCACCTCGGCTCGGCACCGCGCTGGCCGTGGCGGCATTGGCGCCGATCGCCGTGGCCCTCGGGCTCGCGGTACCCGGCGAGTTCGGACCGTCCCACGTACTGCTGGCCGCCGCGGGCGTGACGGCGTGGTCGATCATGAGCATCGTCGTGGCACAGCGAGCGATCGCGGTCTTCACGGCCGCCAGCGCCGTCGGGGCCGGTGCCCTGATCACCGCCGGAGCCGCCACCATCTGGCATCTGGATCACGTCATCGTCGGTGCCATTCTGGTGGTCTTGGCGTTGGTGGTCACGGTGCAAGCCGCCCAGTTGTCCGCGATGTGGTCACGCCTGCCCGTACCGGTGATCCCCGCCCCCGGTGACCCGACACCTGCGCCGCCTCCCCTGAAGGTGCTCGCCGATCTGCCGCGCCGCGTCCGGATCAGCGATTCGCACCAGTCCGGATTCATCGCCGGCGGGGTGCTGCTGTCCACCACCGGAGCATTGACATTGGCTGCCCCCCAGGGAGTTTCGATCTGGGCGTGGTACATCGTGGCAGCCGTGGCGCTCGGCTCGGTGCTACGCGCCAGGGTGTGGGATTCCGCGCCGTGCAAGGCATGGCTGTTGAGCCAGCCTTTCCTGCTGGCGATTTCGTTCCTGGTGGTCTTCAGCGTCGACGACCGCATCGCCGCGGCATGGTGGGCGCTGGCGGCGCTCGCCGGCTTGACGGCGGTGTGGGTGATCGTCGCGATGTTCCCGAGAGTGGCGTCGCCCGACACGTATTCCCTGCCGATGCGCCGCCTGGTCGGGTTCCTGGCGTCCGGCCTCGACGGATCGCTGATCCCGGTGCTGGCGTACCTGGTAGGGCTGTTCGCCTGGGTCTTGAACCGATGAGGCGTAGGTGATGCGCGACCGACTCCGTGCCGTTTTCGCGGGCGCGGCGGTGACGCTGACCGTCGTGGGCGTGAGTTGCCCTATGGCACAGGCGATCACTCCACCTCAGGTGGATCCGGCGGTGCGGCCCCCCTCGGGCGCCGCGGGCCCGGTGCAGCCGATGGCTCAACGCGGCCCATGTGTCACCACCGGTGTGCTACCCGGCACCGACCCCGGTGTGCCCGGGTCGAACCAGAAGCTGCTCAACCTCGACGGCGCATGGGAGTACAGCCGCGGTGACGGACAGGTCGTCGCGGTCATCGACACCGGGGTCAGACCCGGGCCGCGGCTGCCGAACGTCGATGCCGGCGGGGATTTCGTCGAGTCCACCGACGGACTGACCGACTGCGACGGGCACGGGACGCTGGTCGCCGGCCTGATCGCGGGCCAACCGGGACCCGACGGGTTCTCCGGCGTGGCACCGGGTGCCCGGATCCTCGCGATCCGGTCCACCTCGTCGCGGTTCTCACCGAGCGACATGGGGGGCAATCAGGCCACCGCACGTGTGGCGCTCGACGTCGCGACCCTGGCCCGCGCGGTTGTCCGGGCGGCGGATCTGGGTGCGCGGGTGATCAACATCTCCGCGGTCACCTGTCTTCCCGCCACCGAATCCGTCGACCAGAACGAACTCGGCGCGGCACTGCGGTACGCCGCCGTCGAGAAGGACGCGGTGATCGTCGCGGCGGCCGGAAACAACAAGATGGGCTTGAATCCGGGCTCGGCGTGCCCGTCGAACCCGCTGTCGGATCCGGCTCGGCCGGAGGATCCCCGCAACTGGGCAGGGGTCACGTCGGTGTCGATCCCGTCGTCCTGGCAGCCCTACGTGCTCTCGGTCGGTTCGCTCGATTCCGCCGGCCGTCCATCGGATTTCACGATGGCCGGACCGTGGGTGGGGATCGCGGCCCCGGGCCAGGACATCGCGTCGGTGGGCAACGGTGAGGGCGGCGGTCTCGCCAACGCGTTGCCCGACGACCAGGGCAGGTGGCATCCACTGAACGGATCGAGCTTTGCCGCCGCTTACGTTTCCGGCGTTGCAGCGTTGGTGCGCAGTCGTTTTCCCGAACTGACCGCCGAACAGGTCAGGGACCGGCTCACCGCTGGTGCACAAGGAGCGGCGAGGGCCCCGTCGAACCTGACCGGCGCCGGCCTGGTCGACCCCGTTGCCGCGTTGACATGGGACGTGACAAGGGCCGTTGGTGGCGATACCGAGCGGGAGCCACGACCGGTCGCCGCACCGCCGCAACCCGCACCGCCCGACTCGACTCCGAAGGTTGTCGCATTCGTCGGAACCGGGGTGCTGGCGTTGATCGCCGTCGTCACGGCCGCGATCGCGGCGTATCGGCGAAGGAACCTCGATAATCAAGCGGAGGCATCGTGACCGTTCGAATTGCGTTGGCGTCGTCGGCCGTTGTCCTGGCGGCCATGGCGTACCCGTGGGATACCACCACGGACCGGTGGATCGTGGGAATCGCCGTCGCCGTCGTGGTGGTGGTGTTCGCCTGGTGGCGCGGGCAGTTCGTGACGACGATGATCGGTCGGCGGCTGGCGGTGTTCCGGCGTAACCACTCCAGACCCAAGGCGCAGAATCCGAATCAGGTGACCGTGGTGTTGCGGGTGACCGACCCGTCAGCTGTCGGTGTGCCATTGCCGTTGGTGCTCGGTTACGTCGAGCGGTTCGGTGTCCGCAGCGAGAAGGTTCGGGTCACCAACCACGATGGGAACGGTGTCCGCACCACATGGATCAGCCTCACGCTCGACGCGAAGGCGAACCTGGTTGCCCCGCAGGCCCGTTCCGCGGACTTGCCGCTTCGCGACACCGCGCAGATCGCCGGACGGCGCCTTGCCGATCACCTCCGGGAGGCGGGCCTGGACGCGATCCTGGTCGATGACACCGACGCGCCGCTGGGTGAGGGAGCTCGCGAGAAGTGGCGGGGAGTCAAGGACGACCGCGGCTTCGTCTCGGCCTTCGGGATTCCGGTTGACGACAAGCTGGGCGAACGACTCGGTGAGGTGTGGTCACAGCCGGGCGAGGTTTGGACCGCCATCGAATTCAGCGGCCCGGCAGCCGATCCCGTCGTCGCGGCAGCGTGTGCCTTCCGCACTCCCGACGTGGTGCGCAGCGCCCCCGTATCCTGGTTGATCGCCGAAAGGGGAGTGCAACGACCGCTGCTCACAGCGCTGGATCCCAAGGCCGTCGGCCGGTTGGACGTTGCGGATAAGCCGGTTCTTGCGGGGCTGCTTGAGCGGATCGACTGGCCGGCCGGGTCGCAGCCCGAACTCAGTCGAACATGAAGTCGCGCATGAAGCGGGTCATTCTGCGTAGGTAGTCCGGCTGGCTGACATGGAGAACGTGGTTGCCGGGAAACCAGTGGAATGCGCAGCGGTCCCAGTGTTCCCAGAGCATCTCGGCTTGTTCGGGCGGCGCCAGCCGGTCGCCGAGTCCGGTGATGATCAGCCGGCGGTCCTTGGGTACCAGCGGGGCATAGTTCAACGGTGAAGAGAACAGGGTCGCGGCGCTGCTGAGCTCGGATTCTGTTCCTGACAGCAGGTTACGCAGGCCCACCACCTTGTTGGCGGGAAACCATTCGTCGACGGTCCGATCGGGCGCCACCACCGGCACGTTGGGGATGACGGCCTGGATTCTGTCGTCGACGGCCCCGATCAGCGCCGATGTGTAGCCGCCAAGCGACATCCCGGTCAAGGCGATGCGGTCGACACCGGTGTACTCGAGATAGTCGAGTACAGAGCGGAAGTCGTGCACGGCCTGCGCCATCGCCTCGGCGAAGCCCGAGAACCCGTTGGCGAAGAAGCCGTAACCGCTGAACGGCGAACCTTTCTCGGCACGGGAACCGTGGAAGGGCATGGTGTACAGCAGGACGTCGTATCCCGACCGGAAGAACCACGGCAGGGAGAAGAACAGGCCGTTGAACAGATACGGCGAGCCCATGAACCCGTGGATCACACACAGCGTCGGGTGCGGACCATCGTCGTGCCGCCAGTGCTGGGCATGCACGACGTTGTTGCGTTCGAAGCCACGACACTGTTCGCGCAAGGCCGGGTTGACCGCCTCGAAGCTGCTGTCGAACCGGATGTTCTGGACGCGGGCCCTCGCTATCCACTCGGCGAGCGGGCTCGCGGTGCGGGACGCAACCCGGGGCGACGTTGTCGGTGCCGGAAACGAGCGCGCGGAATCCTTGGCCGCGGCAGTTTCGGCGTAGAACTGCAACTGCGCGTGTTCGGCGCGCGATTGCGACCGGAGCAACCCGCCCGCCAGCGTCGGCAGCATCGTGGTCGCGAGCAGAGATGCGACCGCGGTGCGCAGCGCGATATCGGCCGCGGCGGACGAATCGACGATGAACCGCTGGCGCCGCGTGAGATCGGCCCGGTGCGGAAGCCCGCGAGCCCCGGCGTCGGCACCGGGTACATCGGGAACCGGGATGGGTGGATCGATCGGGTTGGCATCCGATTGGCTCACGTCCGCATGGTAACTCCATCGAGCGGTGCCAGACTGTGATCATGTGGAACCCCGACGTTTATCTGGCATTCGCCGACGAGCGCGGGCGTCCGTTCTTCGAACTGCTGTCGCGGGTCGACGCCGACGCGCCGCGGCGGGTGGTCGATCTGGGCTGCGGTCCGGGCAATCTCACGGCCGGCTTGGCGCAGCGCTGGCCGCAAGCCACCATCGAAGCGCTGGACAACTCACCGGAAATGGTGGCGGCCGCGCGCTTCCCATTCCACGAGGGACAGGTAGCCGATCCGACCGGTTACGCGAATCTGCTCACCGACGCCGGTTGCACGGTCGACGCCTGGGAGACGACCTATGTGCACGTGTTGACCGGCGATAACCCCGTTCTGGGGTGGATCACGGGCACCGCGCTTCGTCCGGTACGCGGTCGGCTCAGCGACAGCGAGTGGGAGGAGTTCCGGGCCGAACTGAGACCGCTGTTGGATTCCGCGTACCCGAAACGGACGGACGGTAAGACCTTCTTCCCGTTTCGGCGGATCTTCGTTGCGGCTCGGGTGGGCTGAATCAGGTGGCAAGCCCTTCTGTCTCGGCCTCGGCCCGGTATTTGTCCACCCATTCGTCGGAGCGTTGATCGGCCTGCCGTTCGAGGACCGGCGCGGGCGCGAGTCGCCGGTCCTGCCCGAGCGCTTCGAGGACGTCGCCGACGATCTGGGACAGGTTGCGCCACAACACCGGATACGACAACTCCATGGGCGTGACCTTTTCTTCGGCGAACCAGTTACGCCATCCCTCTTGCTGGGCGCGCAGCATCGTCACGATGTGGGCGATGGCGCCCGCGTGGTATTCGGCGCGGGCATCCCGCATCGGGTCCGGCCTGCCTCGCCAGACCCGGGTCTGTACGGCCCGCCAGAACGAGACAGCCTGTGAGACAACGTCAGGACGGTAGATGTGGATGAGAAGTGGGTCGCTGCCGATGACGTCACGGATCGCCGAGAGCAACCCGGTACCGGACCGGTCGGGCAGTCGGTCGGCACGGCTGAGCAGTAGTGGCGTCTGGTTCCACATCAGCTTGCCGCCCCAGATTCCGTTGGGGGTACGGCCCACAGTGCGGATGTAGTCGCGCCAGATCTCCGGTGGGGCCAGGTCGGGCTTGCCCTCGTCGAGGGGGTCGAGTAGGCGGAGAATCGACTCGTCGGTCACGCCCTCGAACCACTGCCGGGGCTGCGGCGATTGACTGGTGCCCGGCAGGTACTGGAAGAACTCACCGGGTTCGCCGGCGACCCCCGTCGCGCGCAAGGACTCCACCAACAAGGTGCTGCCGCTGCGCTGAGAGGCAAGCACGAGGTACGCCGTGTGGATGGGCATGCGCGCAGCCTACCGACACGGCAAACATTCGGCATCACATGCGTTTTCGTTCCGGATGAGCAAATCTATTGGCTGCCGCGGCGATGCTCGATACCGCGTTCCTCGGCGATCGCCGAGCGGCTCGGAAGCCGACCTTGAATATGTAGATACGTCTCGGTGTAGCGGATCGATATCCGGGTGCCCGCGAACTCCGAGGGGATCACATCGTGAGTCTTGACGCGCCAGTCGTTGAGCAGCAACGCCAGATCGTCGGCAGTGGCCTGCGCCTCGTCGCTGGCGCCGGGGCCGAGCAGATTGTTCGATTCGGTGGGGTCGGCTCGAAGGTCGTACAGTTCGCGCGGTGGTCGCCGCGCTTGCACCAGGGGTGCCACGGCACGGCCGGGAGCGCTGTCCGCGATGTCCAAGGGCAGGTCGAGTAGTGGCCGCGCAGCGTAGTTCTCGATGTAGCTGTACTCCTTGGTTCGGACCGCGCGGATCGGGTCGAAGGAGTCGTGGTAGGTCTTCGTGCTGTACACCTCGGTGCGTACCGGCGGCTGCGCGGCTCTCGACAGGGCGGCCGAATGCGACAGCCCCTCGACGTCGGCCGGGATGTCGACGCCGAGCAGTTCGAGCAGGGTGGGCACCAAGTCGACGCCGCTGAACAACTCGTCGTACACCATCGGTTCGATATCGGCGTCACGGGGCGGGCGCACGATCATCGCGATACCCGTTCCGGCGTCGTACAGGGTCGATTTGGCGCGAGGAAGTGCCGGACCGTGATCGGTCATGAAGACCACCCAGGTGGTGCGGTCGAGGCCGGTCACCGAAAGCGTGTCGAGTAACCGGCCGACCGCGGCGTCGGCCACCGATATCGCCCCGTAGAACTCGGCGAGATCCTGCCGGATTTCGGGTGCGTCGGGCAGATAGCCGGGAACGTCGACCTCGGTTGGGTCGGCCGGTTCGTACCTTTCGCGGGGGTACGGGCGATGGGTTTCGAAGAAGCCCGCCGTCAGCAGGAAGGGGTTGTCGGGCGGGTCGGCGAGCCAACGTGTCGCCTCTTGAACGACGTACTCACAGTAGGAGTTGGAGACGTCGAACTCGTCGAAGCCGAGCTTGGCCGGATAGGAGGTTTCATGCTGCATGCCGAACAACGCGGTGTGCCAGCCGGATTCGGACAACAGCTGCGGCAGGGTCCGGACACCCGCACGATACTCCCATCCGTGGTGGGCCAACCCGACCAAGCCATTGCTCTGGGGATACCGGCCGGTGAACAAGGAACCCCGCGATGGCGAGCAGAGCGGAGCCGTCGCATGCGCGCGGGTGAACAGGATGCCCTCTGCGGCGAGTTGATCGAGACGTGGGCTGGAAACGTCTTGGTGGCCGTACGCGCCGAGATAGCGTCCGAGGTCGTGCCAATGCACGATCAGCACGTTGTCGCGCCGGGGGTCGGTCACTGCGATTCCTTTCGTCGTTGACGTGTCTACCCCAACGTTTGTTTCGCCGTGCCGGCAACCCTTTCGCTCACCGATCGTGAGTTGTCCCCAAGCAACGAACCCCACCCTTCTAAGGGTGGTACGGCACGCCCACCGCGCGAAACACATACTCGGGTGGCACGTCGAACGCCAACGATCGCCGGGGCAGGCGCATGAGGACGTCCTCGGGGATCGGCACCTTGTAGTGCATCGAAAGTTCGCCGCTGAAACGGGAGTCGACTGCTGCGATGTCGACGTCGAGTTGCAGTCCGGTCTCTGACAGGTCGGCGGTCACGGCTCCGGACTGCGGGGCGTCCCAGCGTTGATCGATGGTGCGCGGCGCCAGTTTCGGAACCGTCGACAGCGTGCCGAGGACCCGGTCATTGGTCAGCGCCAGCGAGCCGACGTAGCTCGTGACGTTTCCGTTCGCGCGCCTGCCCGGGATCCTGCCGCTGAACCGCCGGGTCACCGCGATGTACTCAGCAAGGAAGATGACGCCTTCGGCTTCCACCACTGCCCGCATATCGTCGGGCAGACCGCCGATTCGCAGGAGCTTGCGCAGGAACACCGCCATGGGCAGCCACCCTAACGGCACGACGATTCGCGTGGTAGAGGTGAAGTCATGGCATCACGCAAGTGCTGGCTGGTGACGTCGGCGCTCGCAGCGCTCGCGGTGTACGCCCTGTTGTGGATCGGATTCGCGCAGCACTGGTCATGGCTGACCGCCGCCGATTCAGCTGCGCTCGAGGCCTTCTACCGTCGCGGCGAAGAAGATCCCGGCTGGGTGATCGGATGGGACCTCTTCTGCACGGTTCTGGGTCCGGGCGTCTTCCGGTTGTTGACCGTCGTGCTGATCATCGTCGCCCTGGCGCGGCGCAACGTCCGGATCGCGACGTTCCTTCTGATCAGCGTCGAACTTTCCGGACTCGTCACCGAGGCTGCGAAGGCGGCCGCCGACCGCCCCCGACCGGACACCGCGTTCGTCGACGCGCTCGGTTTGTCGTTTCCCTCCGGCCATGCTCTTGGGGTACTGGTCGCGGTGCTCGCGCTGTTGGCGGTGGGCCTGCCGATGGTTCCGCCACGTCTGGGAGCTTGGCTGATCACGCTGGGTGTGGCCGTGGTGGTTCTCATCGGCGTAGGCCGTGTCGTGCTCAACGTGCACCATCCCTCAGACGTGATGGCCGGATGGGCGTTGGGTTACGCGTATTTCGTGTTGTGCCTGTTGGTGGTGTCGCCCTCGCGGCCGATCACGGAAGCGGACGAAACACCGGCAGTGCCCGGTATCGCACGCTGAAGCTGGCCTTCGTGCACTCGGTTCCCACTTCACCGTCGTGGGCCAGCAGTGTCGGCCCGTCCACGGCGGTGAACTCGAACTCCGGCACCCGCATCTCGTGGTAGAGCGGGCTGCGGTCGAGCCGCCCGAGCGCAGCGTCGACGACGATACGCACCTTGCTGAACCGACGGCCGGTCTCCAGAATCCGGATGTCCATCAGGCCGTCGTCCATGTGATGCCGGCGCGATGGCGCGAATCCCGAGGGCAGATAGGCCGAATTGCCGAGGAAGAACAGGAAGGTTTGCAGGGTCTTGTTGTCGTACTGAATCCGCACGGGGTCCTCATGGCGCAGGGTGTGATACATCGCGTACAGCCCGGCCAGCGGTTTGCCGATCCTGCGTTCGTACTTCTCCCGGGTGCGCACGAACGCCGGGTACGCGCCGATACTCGCGGTGTTGACCACCATCTTCTCTTCGTTGAGACAGACCATGTCGACACACGCGACGCTGCCTTGCCGGATCGCATCGACTGTCTTGCCCACCGTGTCGCAACCGATGTCCTTGGCGAAGTGGTTGAACGTGCCGCCCGGGAAAACCGCCAGCGGGAGACCGGCTTCGACGGCGACCGCCGCGGCGCAGGACACCGTTCCGTCGCCGCCGCCGATGGCGAGAACCTCGGCGCGCTCTGCCGCCGAACGCAGCACAGCATTGATGTCGTCATCATCGTCGAGCTCGACGATCTGTGTGCGCGGCAACGCTTCTCGGACCTCTTCGATGATGCGCGCTCCCGTTCCGCTACCGGATGCCGGGTTGACGACCAACACCATGCCCGCTCCATCCGGGCGCGCCGGGGTGTCCACACGCAGTGGGTCGGCGGTCGGCAGCCTCGTCGGCACCAGTGGGGGCACCACCCGCCCGCCGAGCACCGCGATTGTCGCGCCAAGGCCGAATCCAGCGATCACATCACCGGGGTAGTGCGCACCGACGGCCACCCGGGACAGTCCCACCAGGCCGGCCAGGAGCGCCAATGGCAGACCCAGAGAAGCGCTCTCCAGGCCGACGCCCACCGCAAACGCGGCCGCGCTGGCGGAGTGCCCGGACGGAAACGAGTTGGAGGTCGGCTGGCGGCGGGTACGACGCACGAGCGGCACAGAGTCGAACAGGGGGCGCGGGCGACGCCGGATTCTCTTGGCGCCCTGATTGGTGATCAGGCTCGTCGCCGCCAACGTGAGCACCCCTCGCACAGCGCCACGTCGCGCCCGCGGCTTGCCCGTGGCGGCCAGCGCCGCCGCGATCGCCAACCACAGCTTCGAGTGATCGGCCGCCCGGGTCAGCGGCGGCATCACCGTGTCGAGCAGTGGCGTCGGTGACTCGGCGACCGCGTCGAAAATCTCCCGGTCGAGTGCACCGAGTCCCTGGGTTATCCGCCGTAGCCCTTCCGGCCGGCGACCGAACTGCGCGACATTCATCTCCCCAACGTATCCACAGTGACTGATAAATAATCTCGTCAGGGCAAACAACAGGAAGACGCGGCTGCGTGGCGTACTCAGAGGCGATGGCAACCAGACTTAGCATGGGTCGGTGCGCCGATCGCTGACCCTGTTGTGCGTGACCGTGTTGGCTCTGGCGACGGCGTCTGTCAGCCGGGCACAGACCGTACCGTGGTTCGCCCAGTCGGTGGGCTCGGCCACCCAGGTGGTTTCCGTTGTCGGCGTGGGTGGTTCGAAGGCCAAGATGGACGTCTATCAGCGGGCCGGGATGAGCTGGCGACCGATCGCGGCCGGCATACCGGCGTGGGTCGGGGCCAACGGGATGACTCCGCAGAGCCATGACGGTGAGATGAAAACGCCGATGGGCATTTTCACGCTGGACTTCGCCTTCGGCACCGCACCCAGCCCCGGGGGCGGCCTGCCATACGTTCAGGTCGGGCCGGACCACTGGTGGGACGGCGACATGAAGAGCCCGACCTACAACACGATGCAGGTCTGCAAGAAGGCGCAGTGTCCGTTCGACACCGACCCCGCGAGCGGTACCGAGAACCTCCAGATCCCGCAGTACGTGCACGCGGTGGTGATGGGGGTCAACAAGGCGCGGGTGCCCGGCAACGGCGGCGCTTTCTTCCTGCACGCCACCGACGGCGGGCCGACTGCGGGCTGCGTGGCGATCGCCGACGACAAACTGGTCGAGATCATCCGATGGCTGCGGCCTGGGGCGTTGATCGCGGTCGCTCAGTAGCTCAGATATTCAGCGCGCGACCGGTTTTGAGATTCATATTGAGCGACTCGGTGGAGACCGTCGCATCGTACGTGCGGTCGTAGCCGGTCTTGCTGATCTTCCAGCCGTCTGCGGTTCGCCGATATTCGTCGTGGTAAAACGCCGCACCGAAGAGCATGAAGTTGAAGTCCGGCACGATGACCCGGTCCTGGAGATACCACGTGCCGGTGGCCTCGTCGCCGTCGACGGTGATCTCGGGATGGGTGACGCGATGCTCGGTGATGATGTTGGCGGGCATCGATGTGCGCATGAACTCGACGAGCGAGTCACGATCGGTGAAGTGGTGCGATTCGCCGATCGAGGCGTCGTAGTCGCCGATGACGTCCTCGGTGAGAGTGTCGGCGAACTCGTCCCAATGTTTGGTGTCGAGGGCGCGCAAATAGCGGAACTTGACTTGCTGGATCTCGTCGATGTCACCCATGTCAGACATTGCAGCACAACACTGTCGAAGCGCGTGCAGTCCGGGCGTGAACTTCCTGGTCGTTCACCGTTCGCGGGCTTGGCACCGTATACAGCGTCGGCACACGGATCATCCGGGCGCCGCAGTGAGGTTACGCGTCGCCGGACCCTCCAACAGCGTGCCGTCCGGCGCAAAACGGGACCCGTGCAGGGGGCACTCCCACGACTCGTCGGCGTCGTTCCAGTTGACGATGCCGCCGAGGTGTGGGCATACCGGCGAAACCCGATACTCCTTGCCGTCGACCACGCTGCGGGCCTCGAGATCCCACGGCGGGCCACTGACAACGCCGCCCTCGTCGGGAGTGCGGTTGGCGATCCGCGTGACCGGCGTGATCCACCCGCGGGCCAAGTACAGAGCGACCTGTGCATTGGTCTGCATCGCCTTGGGGATGCCGGACAATTCGTGCGGGCTCCAACTCGCGAAGGCCTCTGCCCAGTCCATCCGGCCCCCGAGGATGCGACTCGACAGCGCGAGCGCGGCGGCGGTTCCGTTGGTCATACCCCATTTGTCGAAACCCGTTGCCACGAAGATCTTGTCGTTGCCCGGCAGGATCGGGCCGACGTAGGGTAGCTCGTCGATCGGCGAATAGTCCTGCGCAGACCAGTAATGCGTCTGCATCGCCCCGGGGTAGTGCAGCTTGGTCCACTGGTCGAGTTCCTGGACCGACGAAGCGGGGCTCTTCTCGTGTCCGACGGGATGCCCTGCGCCACCGGTGATCAGCCGGTCACCGTCCGGTGTCGGCGCATAGCGCAGCGACCGCGTCGGGGAATCGGCGGAGATGTACATGCCGCGCGTGATGCTGCCGGGCACCTTGTACGCCATGCAATAGGAGCGTTGCGGTTTGAGGCGGGCGAAGAAACCGCCGCGGTCCAGGATCGGAATGCCCGTAGCGAGAACGCATTGCTTGGCGTGCACATCGAACTCGTCGCCCCCGGTGGTGCGCACACCGAGTGCGAGCTTGTCGCCATCATTCGAAACCTTCTGCACCCGAACGCCCTGTGCCAGCCGGCCACCGCGCTCGTCGAGTTCTACGACAAGGCTATCGAGCAACGGCATCGGGTCGAACTGCGCTTGGTCGGCCAATCGGACCGCGCCGTGGAAGGGGAACGGTACATCGGCGTCGTCGACCCACTCGGCGTCGAGCCCCGCGGCTTCACACGCCTCCAACTCCTGACGCACCGACGGAACACCTTTCTCCGACTGCGCATAGGTGTACGCGTCCTCGCGTTGCACCGACAGTCCGTGCGCTTCGCAGTGCTTGATCAGCCACTGCTGGCCCTCCCGGTTGCCCTCGACATATCGGCTCGCGGTCCCGGCTCCGTGCTTGCCGACGATCTTCGACAGCTTGGTGCTCTGCAGCAGGCTGATCTTCGCCGTGGTGTTGCCGGTGGCCCCCGCCCCGACGCGCAGTGCTTCGAGTACCAGAACTTCCTTGCCGGCGCGCGCCAGCAGCACCGCTGTGATGAGTCCGGTTATGCCGGCGCCGACCACGACGACGTCGGCGGATCGGTCCGATGCGGCCAAGGGAACGGGCGGTGCCGGCTGCTCGACGCGGTTTGCTAGCCAGAGAGATGTCATACCGTTGCAGGTACCCGTTTGACACGGCCCAAAACCGCGGCGGCTGAACGAGGTTCGCACGGAGTGTCTGACCCGTTACCGGTGGTGGGACGGTTATCGTGTGGTTCGTTATGAGCGACCCGTTGGGGTTGTCGATCGGGACGACGAACTTGGTCGCGGTACGAGTCGGCAATCGACCTGTGACTCGGCGTTCGGTGCTCGCCTTGCCAGACGGCGTGGTGATGGCCGGTTTCGTGGAGCGGGTCGGTGATCCGGTGCCGCTGGTCGCCCCGAACGGATCACCACATACAGCGGATCGGCTCCTGGTCGAAGCGCTGGCCGAGTTGATCGACAGCGGCGGTGGGGCGCGGTCGGCCAACGTCACCGTGGCGGTCCCCGCCCACTGGGGACCGTCTCCTCAGCGAGCCCTGCGTGACGCGGTGCGCGGACATCCCATCTTCGAGGCCGACGGCACATCGGCCCGGCTGGTTTCGGATGCGGTGGCATCGCTGACGGCGTTGCAGGACAGTCCCGACTTCCCGGCACAGGGCGTGTTGGCGCTGGTGGACTTCGGTGGCGGGGGAACCAGCATCACGCTGGCGGATGCGGGCCGGGCTTTCGAGCCGATCGACGAGACCACACGTCACACCGAGTTCTCCGGTGAGTCGGTGGATCAAGCCCTGCTCGGTCACATACTCGGGGGGCTCGCGATGTCCGGCCAGGCCGATGCCGCGAGCACCGCCGCGGTGGAGTCGCTGGCCCGTCTGCGAAAGAAGTGCCGCGACGCCAAGGAACGGCTGTCGACGGAGCAGGCGACCGACGTCGACGTGCAACTGCCGGGGTACCGGGCGGTGATCCCGGTGACCCGAGGCGAACTGGAGTCGGTGATCGCGACACCACTCGCGGGTGTTCTGGCGGCGTTGGATACGACGTTGCGACGCAACGCAATCGAGTGGCCGGACATCGCTGTCGTGGTCGTGGTGGGCGGCGGTGCCGGCATTCCGCTGATCCGGCAGCGACTAGCCGAGCACTCCGGTTTGCCGGTGATACCGGCACCGCAACCCGGCGCTGCCGCTGCGCTGGGTGCCGCGCTGATCGGGAGGGACATCTCGGCCGCCGAGGCGCCGACCGGGTTGGCGCCGGTGCCGCCGGTGGAGGCTGGGGCGGCGGTCGAAGGTGAGGCGTCGGCGACCTTCCGGGCCCTGGCGTGGTCGCAGGACGACGCGGCCGACGAACCCATGCCGTACACGGCCTCGGGACCGTACGAGGCTCCCTACGACACCGGGTCGCTGCGGGCACCCGTGCAGTACGTGGCCCCGGTCGGACCGATCGACGAACCGCGCGCCTGGCAGCGGCTGCCGGGGCTGGTCTTCGGGATCGCGGCAGCCGTCGCGGTGGTCGCCGTCGGCGGCGTGGCCATCGCATTGACCAGCGCGACAGATGGGAGCGGCGTGACCGAGGCGCCACGTACCTCGCCGGCACCGCCACCGGTGGAGACCGTCGCCAGCAGCGCGCCGCCCCCGCCGCCGGCGACGAGTGAAGCGCCCCCGCCACCGCCGGTGACGACCGTTGTCGTCACGACGCGGCCGACGACCACAACAACTACAACCACGGTTACGACTACAACCACGGCTACAACTACGCCGACCACGACCACAACAACCACGACCACGACAACCACGAGCACGCCGACCACCACCACGCCGACCACCACAACGGCGACCCCGACGACCACCACCACCTATCTGACGGTGCCGTTCGTTCCTGTTCCGATCCCGATTCAAGTGCCGCAGAACCCTTACCAGCCGGTCCCGTAAGGGGGCTGTCGGATAATGCAGCGCTGAATCGGTTACTTGCGGCGGCGGTGGCCGTGGCGATTCCGGCCTCTAGCCTCAGCGCCCGTATGAGTAGTCCGGTTCGTGGAACCGGTTGATGATCGGGATTCGCTCGATGATGCGATCGCGTAGTCGAGGCTGCGGCGGCGGTATGTAAGCGGGCGGCGGCGGAGGCGGCGTGTAAACCGGTGCCGGCGGTGTATAAGCCGGCGCGGGGGGGTACGCCGGTGCCGGCGGGGTATAGGCCGGCGCGGGGGGCGCATAGGCGGGCGGTTCGTAGGCCGGCTCGGCGGCAGGCGCGGCCGGCGGCGGAGGCGCGACCACGGCGATGGTCTGTGCGACGACGGGCTTCGCCTCAGCCGGCGTCATCACCTTCTTGACCGCGGGTGGCACCTGTTCTGTGACGGCCCCGGGCGCGGCCTCGGGTGCCGGTGCGGAGTCGCTGTCGCCGGTCAGGCGCAGGCCGACTGCCGCCGAGATCGACACCACGAATGTCACGACCGCGGCGACAAGGACCGATGCCAGTGCCCCGACCTTCGACGGCGCTCGCATGCTCTCCGTGTCCAGTGTGTTCACCGCACGCGCCGATGCCAGCGCCGCCCCGCGGGCCAACGCGAGGTCGGCTTCGGCCGCGGAGAACACCGGGGAGTCCGTGACATCGCCGAGCGTCGAGGTGACCAGGTCGAGATCGCGGGCCGAACCAACCACGAAGATCGCCGCCGGGCGCCACTCATTGAGCTCGAGCATGGCGATGACGCTGCTCGGCAGCTCGACGACGTCCGCACCGTCGAGCGGTCGGGCGATGCGGTCGACGGTCACGCCGCGGGTGTTGACCATGGCGACCACGGCGGCGTCGGGCTCCACGATGCACACCGCGACGTCGTCGTATTCGGCGATGTCGGCGATGCCCGCCGCGAGTACCTCACCCGCCTCGAGTTCGGAGATCGCGATCGCGTTCTCGTACCCGCGAGCGGTCAGAACCGCCAGCACACTGGATGCGACCTCTTCGACCTCGTTGGTCCAGGTGACGCCGATGGCGTGGACGAGACTGCCGGCGACGTCGGCGAGCACCACATTGAGCAGATCGTCGGGATCGACATCGGCGTCGAAGTCGAACGATCCGCGGTCGACGGTGGCGCCTTCGCCGCTGGTGCCCTCGACGAGCACCCACCGAACCGTGCTGGACGTCATCGACATGCCGAGCACGAGGTCCATAACGTGTCCCCGTTTCTGTGTGAATCAGGGTCCGAGGCTACCCGCAAGGATCAGGGCCGGGACGGCACACCACCGTTCACGCTCATCGTCTGGGCGGTGGCGAAGCTGCGTCGCCGGAGAGCGGCAGTGCCGCCGAAGTACCCGACCGAATCGCTGAGCAGAATTGCGGGATATGTAACGGTTTGATATACACACCGACGTGGGACGGCACTCCGTAGCCAAGAAGCGGCGCACGTCACCGATGGCCGTGGCTGCAGTCATCGCCCCGGCAGCCGTCTTCTTCGCGGTGGCCGGAGACGTCCACTTTTCTGCTCGCCCCGCGCCTGAGGTCGAACCCGTGGTGGCCGAGGACACCACGCCGTGTTGCGTGGAGATCGTCGCGGCCGCACCGGCGGCACCGTCCGCTGCTGCGCCCATCGGCCTGGTGAACTCGAGCTCTGCGCCCGACCCGATGGTCGCCGCGGCCCGGTATCGCACTGTCGACCGCTCGTTGCCGGTCGGCATCGCTCCCGAGCGCGGATTACAGGTGAAGACCATCCTGGCTTCGCGGGCGATCACCGCGGCCTTCCCCGAGATCAGCAACATAGGCGGCGTGCGGCCCGATTCGCTGAGGTGGCATCCCAACGGTCTTGCCCTCGACGTGATGATCCCCAACCCCGGCAGCGCGGAAGGGATTGCACTCGGCGACGAGATCGTCTCGTACGTACTGCGGAATGCGAAGCGCTTCGCGCTTCAGGATGCGATCTGGCGCGGCGTCTACTACACGCCCGACGGCGCTCGCAGCGGCGGTTACGGCCACTACGACCACGTGCACGTCACCACCCACGGCGGCGGCTTTCCCACCGGTGACGAGGTCTACCTCCGCTGAGGCCGTTACTGGCCGCGTGCCGTCCCAATACCGCAGCTGGTGGTGCCGGTAGGGATCGGAGTGTCAGCCGGGGCGGTCCACCTTGGGCGGCGACCGCTGCTCGAGGCGGCGGAGCATCCACCCGAATACTTCACGTCGACTAGCACCTCGTCGGGCGCGACATTGCCCGCGACAGCCGCCATCAGCTCACGGCCTGCCTGGTGAACCAGATGTGCGGCGGCTTCGCATTTCATCCGGTCGTCGACATCGCGATCCCGCTTGTTGCTGCGGTGCGAAATGAAATCAGCTACCCGACGGGCCACGACTTCCACTTGATCAGCCATAGCGAGGTCCGACCTACCCTGCGCGGGTGACAGCACGTGCGCCACCGCTGTGGTCAGTGGTGCCCGCCGTCGTGTTGCCGGCTATCCGCCGAGCCGGTCTGCGGGTCAGGCGCCTCCGGTGCGGTGGGTGCGGGCACGCATGTGGGTGTGCCGTCGACGATGGATTCGCTTCCGTCGCACGCCGGTTCGGCGACAGACTGTGCGTGGGCGCCGCTCAGCGCGATGATGGCGGGAGCAGCGACGAGCGCAAAACCCAGGATGGTCGCACCAGCGAACCTCGCTACAGGACTTGGCAGATCGAACACCTGACACCTCCTCCGAAGGCCTCGGCGGGAAAGCATGGCTGACACACGACGCGCTCACCGCGAGGCTGCTTCGAGACTAACGCCACGGCACGGTCGAATTCAGGAGAACTGGCGGGCTATGGCGACCAGCCGGGCCGCACATCCGCTCAATCCGGGGCCGAGGAATCGGCGGCAGCTTGGCGACAGGCGACGGGTTCCTCGCTATGCGTCGCGGGGGATTACCCATATCGCTGCACGACATCGTCGAGCCAGTCCGGTGTGCCATATATGTCAGCCCGTACTTCTTCGCAAGCTCGCTGAGTTCGGCGGGCAGACAAGGGGCACAACGAGCTTCGATACTATGACCCGGACATCAGCAGCTCGCCGAGACGGTCCCGCACCTCGACAGCAGGGTCAGCCGACCTTTTGCAGCTGGAACGGGCTCTGGGTCACCATTCCGCCTTCACAGCCGTAATTGGAGTCTGATGACAACACGCCACTCAGCGTCACCGGGTCGACCGACATCGACACCACCGCCGGTTCATAGCGTCCGTCGTCGCAGATGAGACCGCCTGGCTTCGAGACCGTGAAGACCCAGCGGCCACCGGCCAGTCTGGTGGGAGTCCGCCACCCCTGGTTGCTGGCAACGGTGCCTGTGCAACCGGCGGGGCCGCAGCTCGTCGCGAAGGTCAGGACCAATATGGAGTCGCCGTCGGTTTCCCGGTAGGTGCCATTCAGCAACGACGGGTCGGCAGTCGCCGTACCGGCGAGTGCGACGCCTGCGATCGCGGGCACTGCGACCGCGGTAGCCAATGTGCGCAAGAGCTTTGCCATAGTGACCAGCAATGTAACGCTCGTGTCAGCCGATCGATGCCAGCGGCACGCCCGATTCCGCGGTTGTGTCCGTCCTGTCGCCGAATCGAAACCCGTGGAGCCGGAGACGTCGAGGTATGCCGCCGCTACGGTGGTGCATAACATCGGCGACCCCCGAGTCGCTGTCGAAGCTCGACGCATATCTCTGATCTAGGCGGTCAGCGCGACGATGAGGGGCATCCCATAACGGCTGCGGTGACGACTGATCCGACGACCGGCCGAGAAGCCGCGCTTCATCTGATATCTCGTCCCGCAACTGCTTTCGCGACACAAGGCTCGTTCCGTGTTGGTGGAGCTGGTGACGGGAATCGAAGCCGCGCTCTCAGTTCGGGGAGTACGGTGAGTACGCCGACGTGCTTGTCACTCGGTAGACATCGACATCTTCGGGCAGGCCCTTAAGGCACTGTGGGCCAAGATATTCGAAAGCCAAACCTGACCCTGCGGAGAGATCGCGAACCGTGCGGCTGGTCAGCACCTCGCCTGCGCTTGCCAACGCGCCGATGCGGGCGCCGGTGTGCACAGCCATCCCGCTCCACTCCTCGCCACGTCTCACACATTCGCCGACATGCACACCGGCACGTATGCGGATGCCCCTCGCCGCGAGTGAGGGCATCAACGCCAGCGCGCAGCGGACCGCCCTCGTGGGGCCATCGAAGAGTGCGAAAACACCATCGCCCGTATGCTTTGCGCGGACCCCTCCATATTGCGAAAGAATGTGGTCGACGACGCTGTCGTGGATGTCGAGTTGGTGTCGCCAGCGTGTATCACCGGCTTTGCCAAGTTGTTCCGTCGAGCTCACGATATCGGTGAACATGACCGTCTTGAGCACACGCTCGTCAACCGGTGCGCCGGCCCGCTCGAAGGTTAGATCGAGAACTATGGGCACGACCTCGCGCAGGATGTCAAACGCGTTGTGGGGACCCGGTGGAAACTCGAGGAATCGGGCATTGGGAATACCGGCTGCCAGAGCGGCAGTGGCTTCGAATGAGACAAATCGATCTCCTGATCGCGCGCAGACAAGCGCTGGCGCACGCACTTTGTCCAGTACATCGCGGACGTCTATCTCCATTAGCGCCTGCCACCACAGCCGTGCCAAATGCGGGCTTGCGATGGACCGTTGAAGCTTGCCGAACAGCTGCCGTACGCCCGGAAGATCGACGACATCGCCGTGAAACAGCTCGGCCAACGCGCCTTCTCCCCAGTGCTTTTCGATGTCATCGAGCTGCGCAGCGATCTGGTCTGGGGTGAATCCCCATGGGAAATCAGGCGGTTGCGCAGAGAACCTCGCAGCTGTCGCGTATAGCAGCAGCCTGTCGACTCGGTCCGGATACGTCACCGCGAACAGAATGCTGATAGGCCCCCCTTCGCCGGTGCCCATGAGAATCGGGTGCGCAGCTTCCACCGCATCGCATACTGCTCGGAGGTCGCCGATGCGCTCCGTCAACGAAGGTGCGTTGGTCACCGGGTCGGAGAGTCCCGCCCCTCGCTTGTCATAAACGACAAACTGTGTCTCTTGAGAGAACAGCTCGATGAGGGGTTGGTATGGGCTCGCCGGATCGCCGTACGTGTCGACATTGCCAACCACCCAGCCGGGCACCCACACGACGACCGGCCCCGAATCGCCGAACACTCGATACGCCAGGTGTACGTCACCATTGCGCGCATAACGCACCTGTCCATCAGACACGTCAATATCGTGTCACCAGCGAAGTGCGAGATCCTGGGATTTCGCTCACGGGCCTCCGACCGCGAGGCGGAGGCGCCCGCTACCGGTGTACCGGGCCGCCAACTGAGCCCAACGCCCTCTAGCGGGCTTTTCTCCTGGTCACTGTGGAGCCGGTGACGGGAATCGAACCCGCGCTCTCAGCTTGGGAAGCTGATGTTCTGCCATTGAACTACACCGGCCTGCTTGAGCACGAAGGCTAACATCCGAGCGGTTAGGCTCGTCGGGTGCTGCTCTCCGACCGCGACATCCGCGCCGAGATCGCTGCCGAGCGACTGGGCCTCGATCCTTTCGACGACACCCTGATCCAGCCGTCGAGCATCGACGTCCGCCTCGACAACCTGTTCCGCGTCTTCAACAACACGCGCTACACGCACATCGATCCGGCCAGACAGCAGGACGAGCTCACCACCCTCGTCCAGCCCGAGTCGGGGGAGCCGTTCGTGCTGCACCCCGGTGAGTTCGTGCTGGGCTCGACGCTGGAGTTGTGCACGCTGCCCGACGACCTCGCCGGCCGGCTGGAGGGCAAGTCCTCCCTGGGCCGTCTCGGGCTGCTGACGCACTCCACCGCCGGCTTCATCGACCCCGGGTTCTCCGGCCACATCACGCTCGAGTTGTCGAACGTGGCCAACCTGCCGATCACACTGTGGCCCGGAATGAAGATCGGTCAGCTGTGCCTTCTGCGCCTGACCAGCCCCGCCGAGCACCCTTACGGCAGTGCGCGGGCCGGGTCGAAGTACCAGGGTCAACGCGGTCCGACGCCGTCGCGCTCGTACCAGAACTTCATCAAGTCCAGGTGACTCTGGAGCCGACCGTTGAACCGCTGGTGAGAAGTCGGTAATCGCGGCGAAACACGAAACATTTCCGAAACACGCGTGCCGCGCCGCGGAAACGTCCGGCCGGAATGCTCTTCCCGACCGGGAGGAGACCCCCATGGACGCGATCGATCCCGCCGCTACGGCCTGGCTGCTGGCGGCGACGGCGATGGTGCTGTTGATGACGCCCGGCTTGGCGATCTTCTACGGCGGCATGGTCCGCACCACCGGCGTGCTCAACATGATCATGATGTGCTTCATCTCGATCCCGCTGTGTACCGTCGCGTGGCTGCTGGCGGGCTACAGCGTGGCCTTCTCCGAGGACGCCGGTCGCGGCCTGATCGGCAACCTCAGGCATTTCGGGATGCTCGGCATCGATCCGACGACGCTGCGCGGCGACGTCCCCGAACTGCTGTTCGCGACATTCGAGCTCACGTTCGCGATCGTCACCGCCGCGCTCGTCAGCGGCGCGATCGCCGACCGTGCCCGGTTCGCGGCGTGGACGGTGTTCGTCCCGGTGTGGACGGTGGCGGTCTACGCCGTGGTGGCGCACTGGGTCTGGGGCCCCGGCGGCTGGATGTTCGAACTCGGAGTGCTCGACTATGCCGGCGGCTTGGTCGTCGAAATCGTCTCCGGCGCATCGGCTCTGGCGCTGGCCCTGGTACTCGGCCCGCGGATCGGCTTCAAGAAGGACGCCATGCGCCCGCACAACCTTCCGTTCGTCTTGCTTGGTGCGGGGCTGCTGTGGTTCGGCTGGTTCGGGTTCAACGCCGGGTCGGCGCTGGGCGCCAACGGCACGGCGGCCGCGGTGTTCCTCAACACCTTGGTCGCCGGCTGCCTCGGCATGCTCGGCTGGATCACCGTCGAGCGCATCCGCGACGGCAAGCCCACCACGTTTGGCGCCGCCTCCGGTGTGGTCGCCGGCCTCGTCGCGATCACGCCGTCTTGTGGGACGGTCAACACCCTTGGTGCGTTCATCGTCGGGGCCGCGGCCGGAGTGGTCTGCTCGTTCGCGGTCGGCCTGAAGTTCCGGTGGGGATACGACGACTCGCTCGACGTGGTCGGCGTGCACTTCGTCGGCGGTGTCGTCGGTGTGCTGCTGATCGGCTTGATCGCCACCGAGGTGATGACCGCAGGCCCCTCGGGCCTCTTCTACGGCGGCGGTCTGACCCAACTCGGTAAGCAGTCGCTCGCGGTGGTGATCGTGGCGCTCTACGCCTTCACCGCCTCGTACCTGATCGCCAAGGTGATCGATCGGATGATGGGATTTCGCGTCAGCGCCGAGGACGAGACCACCGGCGTCGACTTCACCCAGCACGCCGAGACCGCCTACGCCGAGGGCGTGCACGGCCATGTGCCGACGCGTCGCCCGGGTCTGGCGGCGCTGGAAACCTTCGATGCGCCACAGCGCCCCGAACCCGCCGAAGACCACTGAAAAATAACCGTCGACCGCCGGGCGCCTACGGCGGTATACACGAGTAAGGTCGAGATACCGGCGTCGGCAGCATCCCCCTCAGCAAATACCGGCAGAGGCGTAACGCCTGTGCTACCCACGGCGATGAAGTACTAGTCGCCGACTTGTGCGGGGTGAGATGCCAATCGGCGACCCAGGCAGCGTAGCAAACTTAATGGAGGGGCAGTGGACATCGTACTGGGTGTGTCGATGACACCCGTGACGGTCCGCATGGTGCTGGTCGAGGGCGATAAAGCCGACGGGGCGATTGTCGACCACGACGTCTTCGACGTCCGCAGTGGCGAGGACCCGGCAACGTCGGACGCGGCCGCCCAGGTGGTGGATGCGGTGCTCGGCACCAAGGAGAGCGCCGAGACAGGCGGCCACGACCTCAAGGCCATCGGCGTCACCTGGAGCGACCATGCCGAGGCGGCCCAACTGCGCGATGCCCTGGCCGCCCGCGGCATCGACGACGTCATGCTCGTCTCCGACGGGCATGCCGCGGCCGCGCTCGCCCAAGCCGTTGGCCGCGCGGTCGGCTACGAGACCACGGCATTGCTGTTCATCGACCGTGACACTGCGACGCTGTCGGTCGTGCAGACCGACGACGGGTCGGTGACCAAGGTGCTCAGCAGCAGCCTGCACAGCCAGGACGCGATGGCGGTGCTGGCCGACATGGCTGCCGCCGTCGACGCCCAAGACGCGCCGCCACAGGGCATGTTCGTGGTGGGCTCCGGCGTCGACGTCAGCGCGGTGAAGAGCCATCTGGCAGATCTGGTGCGGTTGCCGGTGCAGGCTCCCGACGAGCCGGAGATGGCACTGGCCCGCGGCGCAGCACTGGCGGCGGCCAACGCGCCCGCGTTCGAGGCGTCCACCGTCGGACTCGCCTACTCGCAGGACCCCGATGGCACCACGGCCGGCTCGGCGTATGCCGGACTCGCAGGAGCCGAGACCCAGCTGGCCCCTGCCGGTGGCGACGGTGCCTCCCTCGACGACAACGGGGCGCGCACCGATCTGTCGCTTGTTCCCACCGAGGACCGCAAGCCGTTCCTGCTCGTCGGCAGCGCGCTGACGTCGATTTTCGTGGTCGGCGTTGTGGCGCTGGTGATTTCGCTGGCGGTGAACATCCGCCCAACGGCCGACCAGCGTCCGAGTCCCGCGCAGAGCGCGATCGTGCCGAGCACCGTCGCGCCCGCTCCGCCGCCCCCGCCGGCCGAACAGGCGCAGCCGATCGTGGCGCCACCGCCACCGGAGGCGGAGACCATCAAGGCCCCGGTCCCGGTCGTTCAGGAGCAGCCCGCGCCGCAGGCGCCGCCGCGGACCGTCTACGTCGAGGCGCCCGCCCCGGCGCCGCAAGCGCCAGCGCCGGCTCCTGCGCCGGCAGCACCGCCACCCGCGGCTGTTCCCGCGGCCCCTGTACCGGTGGCTCCGGCCCCGGTTCCGGTGTACGTGCCGCCGGTGGTCGCACCTCCGCAGTACTACCCGCAGCCGCAGAACCCCTGGAGTCCGCCGTGGTCACCGCCCCGTCCCAGGTGGACCCCGCCGAAGGTGCCGACGTGGACTCCGTCGTGGGACGAGGAGCCCGAGGTCTCCGCGCCCCGGGTGGCGCCTGTGCCGCGCGTGCCGTCCGTGCAGAAAGGGCCTGGTAGCGGCTCCGGATCCGGCAGCTATCCCGGCAGTGGGCCGGGGTGGTATCCGGGCGGATCGATCGACAACGGGTCCTCCCGCGGGTCGGGCGGGTCGCCCAAACGCGGCGGGTCGAACTGCTTCCTGATCTTCTGCAGTTAGCTTGTAACCTGCCGTTGGCCCGGCGCTCAGTGTCGCGTAGCGGTTAGCTCATCGGGACCGCATATCAAGACGCTATGCGGTGCACCGTCTTCGGCACGGGTTATCTGGGAGCCACCCACGCGGCGGGTATGGCCGAGTTGGGCCACGAGGTGCTCGGCGTCGACATCGACGCCGGCAAGGTGGCCAAGCTGGCCTCGGGTGAGATCCCGTTCTACGAGCCCGGTCTGCGAAAAATGCTCAGCGACAATCTTGCCGCCGGTCGTCTGATGTTCACCACCGACTACGAGGCCGCCGCCGATTTCGCCGACCTGCACTTCCTCGGTGTGGGAACGCCACAGAAGAAGGGGGAGTACGGCGCAGACCTGCGTCATGTGCACGCGGTGATCGACACGCTGGTGCCCCGGCTGCGGCGGTCGGCCGTGATCGTCGGCAAGTCGACGGTGCCGGTAGGGACGGCCGCCGAGCTGGCGGAGCGGGCGGCTGCGCTCGCACCCTCGGAGGTGAACGTCGAGATTGCCTGGAACCCGGAGTTCCTGCGTGAGGGCTTCGCCGTGCACGACACGCTGCGCCCCGACCGTATCGTGCTTGGGGTGCAATCGAGTTCGGGCAGTGCAGCGGCCGCGATCCGGAAACTGTACGCCCCGCTGCTGGCACAGCAGGTACCGCTGCTGGTCACCGATCTGCAGACCGCCGAACTGGTCAAGGTGTCGGCAAATGCGTTCCTGGCCACCAAGATCTCGTTCATCAACGCGATCTCCGAAGTGTGCGAGGCCGTCGATGCCGACGTCACGCTTCTCGCCGACGCACTGGGCTACGACTCGCGGATCGGTCGTCGCTTCCTGAATGCCGGGCTGGGGTTCGGCGGCGGCTGTCTTCCCAAGGACATTCGCGCATTCATGGCCCGCGCTGGTGAACTGGGCGCCAACCATGCCCTGACGTTCCTGCGTGAGGTGGACAGCATCAACATGCGTCGCCGCAGCAAGATGGTGGAACTGGCGGCCGTCGCGTGCGGTGGGTCGCTGCTCGGCGCGAACGTCGCGGTGCTCGGTGCTGCGTTCAAGCCGGAGTCCGACGACGTGCGCGACTCGCCCGCGCTCACGGTTGCGGGCATGCTGCAACTCAACGGCGCCAACGTCAGTGTCTATGACCCCAAGGCGATGGAGAACTCGCGGCGGGAGTTTCCGACGCTGGTCTACGCGACGTCGGTCACCGAGGCATGCGAGCGTGCCGATGCCGTGCTGGTGCTCACCGAGTGGCGCGAGTTCGTCGACCTGGATCCCGTCGACCTGGCCGGGACAGTACGCGCGAAAGTCGTTGTCGACGGCCGTAACTGCCTCGACGCCGACCGGTGGGGCGACGCCGGCTGGCAGGTGTACTGCCTCGGCAGGAGCGTAGCCCCGCTCGGTCGGTAGGCTCGGGCAGTGACCGAACCATTGCTCGGGTGAGGGAGGGTCACGTGGAACCGATTCGTCCGACTGGGCATGCGGGCCCCATCCGGCACCGGATCCGGTGGCTCGCGGTGCACGGTTTCGTGCGGGGCGTGTCGAAGTTGCTCGCCCGTCGCGGCGATCCATGGGGCCGGATGATCGCCGATCCGACCGTGCGCGCCGACCCGGTCGCGTTCGCCGAGGAACTCCGCGCACGGGGGCCGATCGTCGAGGGCGCCATCGTCGACCTCACCGTCGATCACGAGATCGCCAACGATCTGCTGCGGTCCGAGGATTTCGAGGTTCTGCCGATCGGGTCCAACCTGCCCAAGCCGGTGCGGTGGGTCGCGAACCGCACCAAGACCGACCTGCTGCATCCGCTGGAACCGCCGTCGATGCTGTCGGTGGAACCACCCGAACACACCCGGTACCGCAGTCTGGTGTCGTCGGTGTTCACTCCCAGAGCCGTTGCCGCGCTGAGGGACCGGGTGCAGGAGACCGCCGCATCCCTGCTTGACGAACTCGCCGCCGCTGAAACCGTCGACGTCGTCGATCGCTACTGCGCCCAGTTACCGGTTGCGGTGATCGGCGACATCCTTGGTGTGCCCGACGAGGACAGGGCCCAGGTCCTGGAGTTCGGTGAACGCGGTGCGGCGAGCCTCGACATCGGGCTGACCTGGCCGCAGTACCGAACCGTCTACCGCAGCGTCGAGGGTTTCAACGACTGGCTGTCCCGGCACCTCGAATCGTTGCGGCGCAACCCTGGCGAGGACCTGATGAGTCAGCTGATCGCGGCGTCCGACGAGGGCACCCGGCTCAATCAGCGCGAATTGATGGCCACGGCGGGTTTGGTGCTGGCCGCCGGGTTCGAGACGACGGTGAACCTGCTGGGCAACGGAATCCGGATGCTGATCGACCATCCACAGCATCTCCAGACGCTGGCGCAGCGCCCCGAGTTGTGGCCCACCGCGGTGGAGGAGATCCTGCGGCTCGACCCGCCGGTGCAACTCACCGCGCGGTGGGCGAGGACGGACACCGAGATTGCCGGCCACCTGGTCGATCGCGGCAGAGGCGTGATCCTCCACATCGCCGGGGCCAACCGCGATCCCAACGTGTTCGACGACCCGCATCGCTTCGACCTCGAACGCGAGAATGCGGGCAGGCATCTGTCGTTCTCCGGTGGCAGGCACTTCTGCCTGGGAGCGGCCCTCGCCCGCGCCGAGGGCGAGGTCGGACTGCGGACGTTCTTCGAGCGCTTCCCCGAGGCGCGGCTAGCCGGTGAAGGCAGCAGGCGCGAAACGCGGGTGCTTCGTGGGTGGGCGTCGCTGCCAGTCAGGTTGGGAACGGCACGTACTCCGCTGAGTTCGGCGTCCTGACGAGGCCGACGGGCGAGAGGGAACGACCCCGGCGCAAACGAGATCCGCATTATCGGCGGCTTTCGCGTCAAGTATTGAGTACGTTCGGGGCGTGGATTTCCGAGCCGCGCTGCTCGACCAGACCCGGGCCTTCGGGGAACTGATCCGCAGTGCAGACCCGTCAACACCGGTGCCGACCTGTCCCGACTGGACGCTCAAGCAGCTGTTCCGCCATGTCGGCCGCGGACATCGGTGGGCCGCACAGATCATCGCCGAGCACCGGATGTCCGCACTGGATCCGCGCGAGGTGCGCGACGGCAGACCGCCCGATGATCCCGACGGCGCGGCCGACTGGCTCATCCAGGGCGCGCAACTGGTCATCGACGCGGTCGACTGGGCCGGCCCGGCCACCCGCGTGTGGACGTTTCGCGGACCTCGTCCCGCGGGCTGGTGGATCCGTCGACGGCTGCATGAGGTCCTCGTGCACCGAGCGGACGCCGCGCTGGCCCTGGGGTCCGACTACGACTTGGCGCCCGACCTCGCCGCCGACGCGATCTGCGAGTGGATCGAGTTGATGTCGGGCTACAGTGCACACCCGGCGCTGGACGTCGGCAGGTCCATCCATCTGCACGCCACCGACGAGGGGCTCGGGCCGACGGGTGAGTGGACCATCGTCCATGACAGGGACGGCGTCTGGTACTCGCACAACCACTCCAAGGCCGACACCGCCCTGCGCGGCACCGCCACCGACCTACTTCTGGCGCTCACCCGTCGGCGCACGGCTGCCGACCTCGGCATCGAGGTGTTGGGTGACGCCGCGGTATGGGATGCGTGGCTGGAGCGCACTAGCTTTTAGGCAGGCCGGCCGAGCGACCGCCCGGAGTCGCAAGTACGGCCGCGATGCCTGTGGTCAGCGGCACCGACAATGCCAACGCGATACCACCGACCGCCGAGCGCGCGATCTCGATGGCCACGCTCTCGCTGGTGAGCACGTCGCCCAGGGTTCGGTTGGCCACGCTGAACAACAGCAGCAACGGCAGTGCGCTGCCCGCATAAGCCAGCACCAGCGTGTACACGGTGCTCGCGATGTGGTCACGCCCCACCCGCATCGCGCCCACATAGATCGTCCGCCGCGAGCTGCCCTCCAGTTCGGCCAGCTCGAACACCGTCGAGGCCTGCGTGACCGTGACGTCGTTGAGCACACCGAGCGAGCCGATGATGAACCCGGCCAGCAGCAGCCCGGTGATCGACACGTCGCCCAAGTACGCGGCCACCTCGTTGTTCCGATCTTCGGAGAGACCCGTCAGGTGCGCCAATTCGATTGCGCCCCAAGACAGCACCGCGGCCAGCAGCAGCGAGGTGAGCGTCCCGAGCAGAGCGGCGCTGGTCCGCAGACTCACACCGTGCGCCAGGTAGATGACCGCGTAGAGGATCAACGCCGATGCCACCAATGCGACGGGGATGGCGGCGGCGCCGTCGCGCAGCGCCGGGAGCATGAACACCACCAGCACCAGGAATGCGACCACGATGCCGACGAGCGCCCGCAACCCGCGCCATCGGGCGACCGCGACCACCACCACCGCGAACGCCGCGGCGAGCGCGATCAGCGGCCAGGTCCGTTCGTAGTCGTAGAACGAGTAGGTCGTGGTGCCGGCCGCGTCGACCTGGCGGCTGATGCGGACCTGGTCGCCGACGGCGAGGTCGGGTTGGCCCGGGCCGCCGCTGAACTCGAGGACGGTGTTCGCGCCTTCGTTGGGTCCCGACTCGATCGCGATCAGCGTCTGCACGCATTGCGCGCCGGCACCCTCGGCCGCAACCGGATCGGCGGTGAGCACCTGCCCGACCGACGGGCTGCCGCACGTCGCGGTGGTGCTCGAGCGAACCAGCCCCGACTCGGTGGTGACCGCGCCGCCCTCGGCGTTCTGAAACGGTAACGGAATGTCGACCTTCTGCTCGCTCGGCCACAACCACGCCGCCCCGGATAAGACGACCACGCCGATCGCGATCAGCAAGCCGACGACGATTTTCGCGGCGATCGGCCCGAGCGGCGCCGGACCCGTCGAGGAGTGGGAGTGCCCGTGCGAGTGCGTCACGGACAACAGCGTAGAAGGGCGCTACTGGCGGTAGCTGACCAGGAAGTTACCCAGCCGCTCGATCGCGTTCGCCAGGTCGCGGGCCCACGGCAGCGTCACGATGCGGAGGTGATCGGGTGTGGGCCAGTTGAAGCCGGTGCCCTGGGTGACGAGGATTTTCTCTTGCAGCATGAGGTCCAGGACAAGCTGCTCGTCGTCGACGATGTCGTAGACCTCGGGGTCCAGGCGCGGGAACGTATACAGCGCGCCTTGAGGTTTCACGCAGGACACCCCGGGGATTTCGTTGAGCATCTGCCAGGCCACGTCGCGCTGCTCGAGCAGCCGGCCACCCGGCAGCACCAGGTCGTCGATACTCTGATACCCGCCCAGGGCGACCTGAATCGCGTGTTGCGCAGGCACATTCGGGCACAGCCGCATGTTCGCGAGCAGGCTGATGCCCTCGATGAAGCTCCCGGCATTCTCTTTGGGCCCGGTGATCACAAGCCAGCCCGAGCGGTAACCGGCCACCCGGTAGGCCTTCGACAGGCCGTTGAAGGTCAGGGTCAGCACATCGGGCGCCACCGAAGCCATCGCGACGTGCTCGGCGTCATCGTAGAGGATCTTGTCGTAGATCTCGTCGGCCAGCAGCATCAGCTCGTGTTTGCGCGCCAAATGCGCGATCTGCGTGAGAATCTCACGGCTGTACACCGCGCCGGTCGGGTTGTTCGGATTGATCACCACGATCGCCTTCGTGCGGTCGGTGATCTTGGCTTCCAGGTCGGCGATGTCGGGCATCCACCCTTGCGTCTCGTCGCACAGATAGTGCACCGGGGTGCCGCCCGCCAACGACGTGCACGCGGTCCACAGCGGATAGTCCGGCGCCGGAATCAGTACCTGGTCGCCGTTGTCCAGCAACGCCTGCAGTGTCATCTGGATCAACTCCGAGGCGCCGTTGCCCAGATACACGTCCTCGACGTCGAACCTCGGGAACCCCTCGACGAGTTCGTAACGGGTGAACACCGCGCGCCGGGCCGGCATGATGCCTTTGGAGTCGGAATAGCCCTGGGCGTACGGCAGCGCCGCGATGATGTCGCGCATGATCACGTCCGGCGCCTCGAACCCGAACGGCGCGGGGTTGCCGATGTTCAGCTTGAGGATGCGATGACCCTCGGCTTCGAGGCGGGAGGCGTGCTCGTGCACCGGTCCCCGGATCTCGTACAGGACGTCCTGCAGCTTGGAGGACTGCGTGAACGTGCGCTGCCGCGGGGCATGCCCGGCGGCATGAATCGGCACGTGGTGCGTGGTCACGTCCTTCATGTTCTCACTTCTGTCCAGCGATTAACGAAAATCGCCGGGGAACGTCTCAGCGCTTGCCCGGCGGGCGAGCACCCCTGGCGATGCCGAGGCCCTTCACCGCCGGCGGCTCGGGCTTGTCTCCGCCGTCGCTGTCGGATGACTCAGGGGCAGCGCCGGATTCGCCGCTACTCGCCGGTTCCGCTTGCGTGGCAGCCGGTTTGGGGGCAGCGGATGGCTGCGCCGGCGCAGCCGCCTTCTTGGCGCCGGGTCGGCGCGCACCCGGGGCGATGCCCAGCCCCTTGACCTCCGGCTCGGGCTTGTCGTCCAATCCGCGGTCCGAGTCAGCCGTATCGGTCTTGCCGCCCGGCGTTGCCTGGTCCGGATCGACGTTGGGCGGCTGGGTGACGGTGGCTTCGCCCTCGTTGGGTGATGCCGGCTTGGCCGCCTTCTTCGCGCCCGGACGCTTCGCGCCCGCAGCAAGACCGAGTCCCTTCGCCGGTGGCGCTGCGGCAGCGGGCTTTTCGGCCGGTTCGCCCGCCGCCGCGGCCTTCTTCGCGCCGGGTCGCTTGGCGCCGCCCGCGATCCCGAGACCGGTGACCGGTTTGGTTTCCGTCGCCGTGGCGGCCTCGACCTTGGCGGCCTCGGGTTCCGGCTTGGGTTCGGGCTCAGCATCGGCCGGCGCCGCCGTCACGGGCGCCGCCGCGGCCAGCGTGGCGGCGCGCTCCTCGGCTTCTTTGGCCGCGGTGCCCTTCTCCGGCAGCACGATGGCGGTCTTGTCCAGCGAACCCAGCAGCAGCTGCGCCACGTCGAGAACCTCGGCCTTTTCCACGTTACGGCTGGCGGCCACGTCGTCGACACCGTCGGTGATCATCACGCGGCAGAACGGGCAGCCGGTTGCGATCGTCGAGGCGGTGTCCATGGCTTCTTCGGTGCGTTCCACGTTGACGCGCTTGCCGATGTGCTCTTCCATCCACATCCGCGCGCCACCGGCACCGCAGCACAGGCCGCGGTCGGCGTGCCGCGGCATCTCGGTCAGCTTCGCGCCCGACGCCCCGATCAGCTCACGCGGCGCCGAGTACTCCTTGTTGTGCCGGCCGAGGTAGCAGGGGTCGTGGTACGTGATGTCCATCCCACCGTCGGCGGGGGCGACTGGGATCAGCTTCTTGTCGCGCACCAGCCGGTTCAGCAGCTGCGTATGGTGCAGCACCGTGAAGTTGCCGCCGACCTGCGGGTACTCGCGGCCCAGCGTGTTGAAGCAGTGTGGGCAGGTGACCACGATCTTGCGGTCCACCCGCTCGACGCCCTCGAACAGCTCGTTGAGGGTCTCGACGTTCTGCGCGGCGAGTTGCTGGAACAGGAACTCGTTGCCCGAGCGGCGGGCCGAGTCGCCGTTGCAGGTTTCGCCCTCGCCGAGCACCAGGAATTTCACTCCCGCCGCGGCCAGCAGTTCGGCGACGGCCTTGGTGGTCTTCTTCGCGCGGTCCTCGTAGGCGCCGGCGCAGCCCACCCAGAACAGGTACTCGTAGCCGTCGAACGACTCGACGTCCTTGCCGTACACCGGCACGTCGAAGTCGACCTCTTCGATCCAGTTCGTACGGTCCTTGGCGTTCTGGCCCCACGGGTTGCCCTTGGTCTCCAGGTTCTTGAACAGCACGCCGAGCTCGCCGGGGAACTCGGACTCCATCATCACCTGGTAGCGGCGCATGTCGACGATGTGGTCGATGTGCTCGATGTCGACGGGGCACTGCTCGACGCACGCGCCGCACGTCGTACAGGACCAGAGCACGTCGGGGTCGATGACGCCGCCCTGTTCCTCGGTGCCTACCAGGGGCCGAGTGGCCTGTGCGGGACCCGAACCGAGGATCCGCTCGAAGCCCGACTCGGGGACGTGCTCGTGCGAATGCTCCTCGGATTGCTTCTCGCCGCGGAGTTCTTCCCCGAGACCGCCTTCGGGCGTGTTCTCCAGCGGCGATTCCTTGTCACCGAGGATGTAGGGCGCCTTGGCGAACAGATGGTCGCGCAGGTTCATGATCACGAGCTTGGGCGACAGCGGCTTACCGGTGTTCCACGCCGGGCACTGCGACTGGCACCGACCGCACTCGGTGCACGTTGTCATGTCGAGGTAGGCCTTCCACGTGAAGTCCTCGATCTTGCCGCGGCCCAGCACGGCGTCCTCCGGCGGATCCTCGAAGTCGATTGACTTGCCCTCATACTCGACCGGCAGCAGCGGGCCCAGGCCGTCGGGCAGTCGCTTGAACGTCACGTTGATCGGGGCCAGGCCGATGTGCAGGTGCTTGGAGTGCAGCACGATCAACAGGAAGACCAGCATCACCGCGATGTGCATGAGCAAGGCGATGGTCTCGACCCACTCGTTGGCAGTTTCGCCGAGGGGACTCAGCACCCAGCCCATGAACTGGGAGAAGAACGCGCCGTTGCCGTACGGCAGGGCACCGGTGTTCACCGCGGCGCCACGAACCAGCGCGTAGGTCCAGATGACGTTGAAGATCATGAACAGGATCAGCCAGGCGCCACCGGTGTGCGACCCATAGAACCGGGACTCGCGGCCGTGCTCCTTGGGTTCGGTGCGCACCCGGATGATCGCGAAGACGATGATGCCGGCGAGCACGGCGACGGCGAAGAAGTCCTGCAGGAAGCCCAGCGCGTCCCAGCGGCCGATGAACGGGATATGGAAGTCGTGGTCGAAGAGCAGACCGTAGGCCTCGAGGTAGACCGACGCCAGAATGAAGAAGCCCCACATCGTGAAGAAGTGCGCGAGGCCCGGAATCGACCACTTCAACAGCCGGGTTTGCCCGAAAACCTCTTTGATCTGCGTCCCGATGCGCGTGGCGAGGTGGTCTTTGCGGTTGTTCTCCGGGCTCGTCCGTGCTCCGGAGCGGATGAGGTTCGTCAGCCAGAGCACGCGTCTTGCGGCGAACACCAGAACGAGTGCGGTCAGCGCGAGGCCGACGACAAGCCTGATCAGCATCTGGGTATCCACGGCGCGCCTCCCGTTCCCAAGTTACTCAAGAGTAACTTATCTCAAGTTACCCGTCGGTAACTTTAGCTCAGGGCCTGCTCAAGCCCGGGGGTCATAGTTGCATCTCGGGAGGAAACGCCGCTACGAAGGTAGTCCTAACTAATCGCCGCCGCCCGGGCCGGGGTCGACGGGCACGGTGTCGGTACCCGTTTGGTCGACGCTCGAATCCGATCCCGCGGGTTCGCCGTTGCCGGGGCCCGGATCAATGGGCGGGGGGTCGGGCGACGGTGGGGCCTCGGGCGGCGTCGTCGGAGGTGTGCTCGACGTGGTGGGCGGCATGGCGGACGGTGTAGTGGACGGCGTGGCGGCCGCTGTGGTGGTGACCGGTGTCGGCGGCGGCGCGGTGGCCGGTGCGGGCGCTGCCTGTGCCGCCGGCGCCTGCCGGGGCGACTGGCGCTGCGGCGCGGACGACCGCTGTGCGGGGTGCACGACGATCGTGGTGGGTTGAGTGGCCTGCGGTGCCGAGGGCGCTGGAATGCGAGCCGGCGCCGCAGGCGCGGGGGAGGGCGACACCTCGGGAGTGAGGGTGGTCGCCGCGTCGACTGGGGTATCGGTGTGACCGCGCAACTGCATGACGCCGAACACCGCCGCGGTGATCACCGCGGCGGCCGCGGCGAGGCCGAACAGGACGAGCGGAGACCGCCTCGACGCCGCCTCCTGCTGCCATTCTTCGTGCTCGAAGTGGATCTCGGGCCGATGGCCGCCGGAGTGCACGGGTGCGTCATCCCGGTCGTCGTCCTGTGACCAGGCCAGCGCGACGGACGTACGCGACGGTGGTCCGGCGTCGAACAGCGCCGTGGCAATCTCGACGACGCGCCGGCGCTGGCCGATCAGCGCCGCGCCCGTGGCCGCGGCCAGCTGCGGTTGCGCGGTGGTCACCACGGGCGCACGCAGGTGCTCTGACAACTTCTGGGTGATCAGCGGGATGCGTGCGCCGCCGCCGACGGTCGCCACGGCCGTGACGGCGGCCGGCGGAACCCCGTAGCGTTCGAGCATTTCGTCCAGGGCGGCAAGGAGATCCGCGACCGGGTGCGCAGCGAGGCGCTCGAGTTCGCTGCGGGTGACGCGAATATCACCGCGGTGTCCAGGCAGGTCGACGGCGACGGCCGTCGCGGTCTCGGCCGACAGCCGCTCCTTGGCGGCGCGGCATTCGTCGCGCAACCGCGCCAGCGAGCCGACGACCGCTGTTCCGGACGGGTCGGCGTCGCAGGGGACCGACGACATCACGTGGGTGAGCAGTGCCTGATCCACAAGGTCGCCGGAGAAGTCGGGCAGCCGAAGCGTCTCTCCGACCACCGCGTGGTTGGCCGATGCGTTGGCGAGCGTGATGCTGGTCCCGCTGCCGCCGAAGTCGCAGAGCACCACGACGCCGCGGGACGGCAGGCCGGGGTCCGCGTCGAGCGTCGTCAACGCCGCGGTCGCGTCGGAGACCATCGGCACCTCGTCAGGCATGGTGCGGCGCAGGGTGTCGACGACCGACGGGCGCCAGTGCGCGGGTACGGCCACCGCCATGTCCGTCGAGCCGTAGCCTGCCGCCCGTGCGAGCGCGAGCAGCGCCTCGGCGAGCAGATGCTCGGGACGATGGGGGGTGCCGTCGGGTGCGATGACTGGCACCGGATCGCCTACCCGGTCGACGAAGCCGGCGAGCCGTCGCCCATGCAGTGTCACCTCGGACGGCCGGATCACCGCCGCATGCCCGTCGCGCGTCAACGCGAGGGTGGTCGCGCCGACCGACAGGCCTACCGGCCCGCTCGGAGTTGCCTGGTGATTGACCATGCGATGACGCTATGGCGACGCGTCGGGCGACGAATCCGGTGCGGGTCCCGTTGTCGAACCGGCCGGTTTAGGGGATCACCGTTAGGGGATGGCGCCGCGTTGGGTGATCAGGACTGCGGCGCCAGCATGGCGCGCAGCATCGACAGCATCTCCGAGCGGGACTCCGCGCCCAGGCGACGCCGGATCCGGGCGACGTGGTGTTCGACGGTCTTCGGCGAGATGGACAGCTGCTCTCCGATCCCCTTGTAAGGCATGCCGCGCAGGAGCAGTTCGGCGACTTCCGTCTCCTTCTTGGAGAGCCGCATGTACGACGGCCCCCTCGAGTCAATGTCAACCGATGCTTGCCGGGCCTTGCCACCGGGAGCCTCGTCGACCGCGACGGTCTGTTTCAGGTCGCGGGCCAACTGCAGCATCGCGCCCGACACCCGGCCGTCGGGGGTTTGCAACGCGGCCTGACCGGCCAGGCGGGTGGCGTCCCACGTGAGACCGACCTGCGCGAGCAGCCGTGCCGCGGTGGTGACCTCGTCGATGTCGACGTGGTTCGCCAGCACCCGCAGCCATGTTCGGCCCGCTGTGGCCAGCGTCTTGGCGAAGGCGCTGCGCCCGGCCGCGGCCGTCAGCGCCTGGCCGTGAGGGGCAACCGCGTCCGGCGCATTGGCGAGGATCCCGGCGTGCACGCCGGCCCAGTGCAGCGGCGCCGACCACAACACCGGATCACCGAGCGAGCCGAGCATCGTGAACGCCTCGTCGAGAGTGTGCTGTAGCCGGTCGATCTGACGCATCCGGGAGGCGGCCACCCACAACTCGCCGAGCGGCAGCAGCGAGAACAGGTCGATCGAATACTCGGCGAGCACCTCCACCGCCTCATACCAGTGCTTCTGCATTGCGCCGGTGTCGCCGCTGCGGCGGGCGATCGCGGTCTGCAGCGCGGTCGCCCACAGCGCGTCGCGGCGATGAAGGGGGGAGGCGTCGACGTCGGCGCACGCGACCGTGACGTCGGAGGTCGCCGCGGGCAGCTGACCGTCCAGCATGCGCACCCAGCCCAGCAGGAGCCGGTGTCTTCGGGCGACGAAAAGCCGTGCCTCGGCGCCGTCCTCGTGCCCCGCGCGCACCGCGCGGCCGATCACGCTGCGGGCCCGTACCGGGTCGCCCCCGTGCAGGGCGGCCAGCGTCACCAGCGCGGCCGGGGTGTCCGGGGCGACGACAGCCGCCGGTTGGTCCGCGTTGAGGGCCCGCCCAAGTCGGGCAACGGCGGCGGGGTAGGGCGCCTCGAGCGTCATCAGCAGCCCGTCGGCGAGGCTGCGTGCGGCGCGCGCCGTGGAGGTCGGAGGGCCGGTGGCCTCGGCGGACACCGCTGCGAGAGCGCCAGGTAGGTCGCCGGTCGCAAGCAATACCACCGCGCCGGCCGAGCTGACCAACGCGTCCGGATACGGGCCCAGCCAGCGGAACAGGTCGGCCGCCTGCGCGGCACCGCCGTCGTGCACGGCGATGCTGGCGGCGATCCGCACCGCGGCGGCCTTCTCGGCCGGATCCCCGGAGCCGAGCAGTTGATCGGTGAGCCTGTCCGCGGTAACGCAGTCCCCGGACAGCGCGAGCGCGTCCGCCAGCGGTGGGCTCAACGTGGTCGCACCTGCATCGGCGGCGGCGCGGTAAAGCCTTGCTGCCCTTGTGGGTTGGTGGTGACTGCGTGATGCAAATTCGGCGAGTGCGGTGGCCAACCGGTCGTCGCGCAGCCCATGCGCGGCCAGCTGAAGCGCGAGATCGGCTGACAGCGTGGATGATTCGAGTTGTGACACCAGAAGCGAAACCTCGGTGTCGTGATGCCTTGCCGCGCCGAGGATTTGTGCGATGCATTGATGCAGTGCCCGCAGGAAAGCGCGACTGTAGGACGGCTCGATGAGCCCGGTGGCGCGCGCCCGGTCCACCACCGCGGAGGCGTCCTCGGCGCTCATCCGCAACGCCGCCGCGACGTCGTCTGCTCCGAGGTCCCTGCTCAGCGACGTCACCAGTAACGCGTCGAGAGTGGCATCGTCGACCCGGCGCAGCCGGTCGGTCAATGCGAACTTCGCCGCCTGCAGAATTGCGGTGGCCGGTGCCTTCCCGTCGCCGCCGGCAGCGGCCGCGACCGCCGGCCGCAGCAGGAACGGGAGGCCCTCGGTCGCAACGATCAACGACCGAATGAACGCCGATGACGGCGTGGCACCGAGGTTTTCGGTGACGAAATTCGCCACTTCGGTCGGCGGCAGCGGTCCGAGCGTGACGATCGGGTTCTCCCGTTCGATCGCGGTGGCCAGCGCGCGCATTGGTAAGCGTTGCACGAGCGGCTCGGTGCCCACGATGACGGTGGAGGCGAGGTCGGCGACCCGATCTGCGAGGTGGTCGAGCTCGTGGTCGTCCAGCAGATGGGCGTCGTCGATGACTATCGGGGCACCCTGCTCGTCACCGACTCGCGGGGGCCGGGTCAGAACCGTTACACCGGCGGATCGCAGCACGGTCCGGATCGCGGTCAACACCGTGCTCTTACCGGTGCCGATACCTCCGGACACGAGCAACTTGACCGGTTCGTTCGGTGCGCCCGCCAATCTCGCGACCGCGTCACGCGCGGGCGGCGGAATATCGGTCCGCGGGTCCGACGCGGCCATGGTCTACGGCTCGTCTGGATTCGGCACGTCCGGCTCGGGTTCGACCGTCGTGGTGACCGGCGGCTCGGTCGTCGTCGGAGGCTGGGTGGTGGTGGGCTGCGTCGTCGTGGGACGCGTCGTCGTAGTAGTGGGCGGGGTTGTGGTGGTGGTTGTGGTGGTTGTCGTCGTCGTGGTGGTGGTGGTCGGGGACGTCGTCGTGGTGGTGGTGGTTGGCGGCGGTGGTGGCGGGGGCACGACGCTGGTAGTCGGCCGGCCGTCCTCGCCGGTGATCGTAATGGTCTGCGGGGCAGCCGAAGTCGTCTGTTGCGGCGACGGGCCGGTCTCGACGGTCGTCGCGGTCTCGGTCACGGGTGAGCTGTCGCCGGTGGTGCCCGTCAACGTGACCGCGAGGCCGCCGGCGGCCAGTAGCGCGGCCGCGGCCGCCGCGCCGAACAGCACCACCGGCCGCCGGTACCAGGGCAGCGGTTCGGGTTCGGGCTCGAATCCCTCTTCTTCGTGGGCGAATTCCATCGCGGGCCGCGCGCCGGTGCCACCCGGCTCGAACGTGTAGTCCTCACCGGCGTAGGGCACCGGTTCACCGGCCGGCGAGTCGTCCTGCGACCAGGCCAGCGCCCGAAACGTCGCCGAGCCTGCGCCGTCGGCGGCCGATTCGGAGGCCGCCACACCCGCGGCGCCGGCCGCCCACGCGGCGGCGGCCATGCTCGTCGGGGCCATCCCAGTCGGGGCATCCGCCGCGGCGGCCATCCCCGTCGCCGCCTGGGCGGCGTCGGCGATCAGCGCTGCGCCGGCGGCGACGTTGAGTTGGGACTGCGGCGTGGTGATCACCGGGGTGCGCAGCCGGGTCGACAGCTGCTGGGTGACCAGCGGGATGTTCGCGCCGCCGCCGACCGTCGCGACCGCCGACACGTTGGTCAGCGGAATGTTGTTGCGCTGCAACGCCTCTTCGACGGCGTTGAGAACTCCGGCGAGCGGTTCGTTGATCAGCTGCTCCAACTCGGTGCGGGTCACCCGCACGTCGGAGTCGAATCCCGGCAGGTCGGCGTGAACGACGGCGGTGGTGTCGGCCGACAGCTGCTCCTTGGCCAGCCGGGCCTCGTTGCGCAGCCGGGCCAGCGAGCTGACCGCGGCGGTGCTCGCCGGGTCGGCGTCGTTGGCCGCCGCGATGCCCGCGGCGACGTGGTTCAGCAGGATCTGATCGATCTGGTCGCCGGAGAAGTCGGCGTAGCGGACCGTGTCCCCGATCGCGCTGAAGCCGGCTGCCGCCTCGGCGAGGCTGATGCTGGTTCCGCTGCCACCGAAATCGCACAGCACCACGACGCCGCTTGACGGTAGCCCAGGTGCGGCCTGCAGTGCGGCCAGCGCGGCCGCCGAATCGGGTACCAGCGTGGGCGCCACCCCGTTCGGGGCGAGGCCCGGCGCGGCCCGCAACGCACCCCGCAATGCCCCCACCGTGGCTGGGCCCCAGTGCGCGGGCACCGCGACCACGACGGGGTCACCGCCGTCGACGGTGCGCGCCATCGCATCGAGAGCCTCCACCAGCACCCGCTCCCCACGGTGCGGCGAACCGTCGGCCGCGACCAGGGGCACCGGATCGCCGACGCGTTCGACGAAACCGCTCAACACCATGCCGGGCTGATTCAAGTTCGGATTCTCGGCGGGAACACCGACCTCCGGGGCGCGATCCTCGAACACGGTGAGTATCGATCGGCGCATGACCGGGGGGCGGCCGATTCGGGCCGCCACCAAGTTGGTCGATCCGATCGACAACCCGAGTGAGTCGCTCATCTCCACCTTTGCTTTTGGGTGCATTCGGACCCGGCCATCACGATAGCGGCTCATCCCCTTCGGGCACGGGAGCTGCCCCTAGTGCGGCGAAATCCCCTAACGGCCCGTCCCCTATCGGCGGCTCCGCGGAGGTGGGTTTCGCACCGATCACCAGGGCAGCCGCCGTCGATAGCATCGAGACAAGCCACTTTGGGCTGGGTCATATCTCCAGCCCGTATATATCCGTCCGCGGGAGGGAGGGTGTTTCATGGCCAACGAGCTGCTCGACTTCGTGATGTCGGTGGTGCGCGATCCTGACGTGGCCGCGCGCTTCGCCGCCGATCCGGACCAAGCCATTCTCGACGCGAACCTGACCAATGTGACCGGTGCCGATGTCCACGCCCTGATCCCGATGGTCTCCGAGTCGATGTCGGCACTGCCCACGACGGTACCCACCGGACTTGATGGCGGCATCGCGGAAGCGGCCGGCAACGTATGGAGCAGTGGTGCGGCCACCGCCGCATTCGACGCGTTCGGAGAGCACGTGCCCGCCGACGTGGTGGACGACGTATCCGCCGCTTTGATCTCCGATCCGACGGTCCCGGGGCTCGCCGAGCCGGACGTTCCGGATGTCGCGGGCGCCGATGACGCGTCGCTGCAGTTCGACCAGCCGGTGTTCGATTCGGACATGGAGCCGGCCGCCGTCGACGGCGTGCCGGCGATCGAGGACTTCGGCGATGCGGTGGCCGACGTCCACCAGGTCGATGTCGACTCCGGCGGGTTCGACATCTTCGACTGACCAACCAGGCGACAACATGCGCGGTCCCTCTGTGGGGCCGCGCATGTTGTCTTCTCGACCTGCGCGGCGGCCGAGAAGCAGCACCCCCAACCCATCCCCTAATCCCCTAATGCTTCCCCCATCCCGTTCCCGGGACGATGGTTCGCAGGGAGGGGTTGCGACCCCGTTTCTGTGCCGTCGCGCCGTCCATACCGTGGTCATCAGTTCGCCGGACAAACCGGCGACCAGACCCCGAAACGAACACCCCGAAAGGATCCGACATGAACCTCATCGACTGGTTTCTGAACCTTTTCCGCGACCCGGTCTCTGCTGCGGCGTTCGTCGCCGACCCCGACCGCGAACTGCACCAGGCCGGCTTCGGCAACGTCTCGGCCGCCCAAGTGCAGGCCGTGGCCGCCACCGTGGCGCCGGCGGCGGTGGTGCACGGGGGTGGTAACCCGGTGCTGGGTTTGCAGCAGGCGGTGGCCCAGACCCATGGGATCGCGTTCACCCCGCAGCGGCAGACCGAGGTGTTGTCGAACAACGACATGCTCAGCCATAACGACACGCGGTTGTTGAGCCCGGAGACCAACACGGTCAATCACGCCGGGCAGGACCAGCAGCAGGGTATCGGCAACGTCGGCCTGGAGTTCGGTGACATCACCTTCGGTGACAAGACCACCAACACCGCCACCGACGGCGGGGTGGTCAACACCGGCACCGCCGGCGATATCGATGCCACCAACGTCGATGGGGACGGCAACGTGGTCGGCGATGACAACGAGAACGTCAACACCGGCGATATCGAGGACTCCAACGTCAACATCGGCGAGGACAACGAGATCGACGACAGCGGCGATCAGAGTGCGGGCGGGGACATCATCTCCGATAACGAGGGCCCGGTCATCAACGACGTCGACATGAGTGGGGGCAACGGTGGTGGGGCTTCCGGTGGTGACGGTGGCGGCGGGCTGATCGGGGTCGGCAACGACGGTGGCGACGCCACCGGCGGGTCCGGCGGGGCCGGCGGCGGCATCGTTATCAACGACAACGACACCACCAGCACCAATGTCGATGGCAACCAGACCAATGTCGGCGACATCGACGGCAGCGTGTCCGGGGGCATCTCGGGTGGCTCGAGCATCGAGGACAACTCGGTGGACAACTCGGTGGACAATTCGGTCGACAACTCCGGTCAGGACAACTCGACCGACAACTCCGGTCAGGTCAACACCGACGTCGACGTGAGCACCACCGTCGACACCGGCCTGTTCTGAAGACAGCCGCACAACGCCACTGGCGGGGATCAAACGACGATCCCCGCCAGTCGGCACGTCTACCGTTGACTCACCGGCCCACCGGGACACGAGGATTCCATGACGCAAGGCAACAACCCCCGCACGGCGATCTCCAGCGACCGGCGCAAGGAGCCGGCCAGACAGGCTACGGCCGGCGAGCCGGCCAGACAGGCTACGGCCGGCGAGCCGGCCAGACAGGCTACGGCCGGCGAGCCGGCCAGACAGGCTACGGCCGGCGAGCCGGCCAGACAGGCTACGGCCGGCGAGCCGGCCAGACAGGCTACGGCCGGCGAGCCGGCCAGACAGACGAAGGTCGTCGTCGAACTGATCGAGCACACCAGCAAGATCGCCGGTGCCAACGATCGCGGCGACCTCGTCGAGCGGCTGGCCAAGGCCAAGGCCCGTATCACCGATCCGCAGATTCGGGTGGTGATCGCCGGCCAACTCAAGCAGGGCAAGAGCCAGTTGTTGAACTCGCTACTCAATGTCCCTGTTTCGCGGGTCGGCGACGACGAGAGCACGGTGCTTCCGACCGTGGTGACCTATGGCGAAGCCGCCAGCGCGAAGCTGATCGTCGCGCGCGGCGACGGCGAGGAGCCCGAAGCCATCGAGATCCCGATGGCCGACATCAAGAACGATCTACGGCGGGCGCCGCAGGCCGGCGGGCGTGAGGTGATCCGGGTGGAGGTCACCGCGGCCAGCCCGCTGCTCAGGAACGGCCTGGCGTTCGTGGACACCCCGGGCGTCGGGGGCCACGGCCAGCCCCACCTGTCGGCGACGCTGGGGCTGCTGCCCGACGCCGACGCGCTTCTGATGTGCAGCGACACCAGCCAGGAGTTCACCGCACCCGAGATGACGTTCATGCGGCAGGCATTCGAGATCTGCCCTGTCGCAACCATTATCGCGACCAAGACCGATCTCTATCCGCACTGGCGCCAGATCGTCGGGGCCAACAAGGCCCACCTGCAGCGCACGAATGTGACCGTCCCGATGATCCCCGCGTCGTCGCTGCTCCGCAGCCACGCGATCCAGCTCAACGACAAGGAGCTCAACGAGGAGTCGAATTTCCCCGCGATCGTCAAGTTCCTCAGCGAGCAGGTGCTGGGGCGCCAGAACGACCGGATCCGCGATCACGTCGTCAACGAGATCTATTCGGCGGCTGAGCATTTGACGCTCAAGGTCAAGACCGAGTTGGCTGCGCTCAACGACCCCGGCCTGCGTGACCGGCTCAAGGAGGAGCTCGAGCGGCGTAAGCAGGAGGCCCAGGATGCGCTGCAGCAGACCGCGCTGTGGCAACAGGTGCTCAACGACGGGATCGCCGATCTGACCGCCGATGTCGACCACGACCTGCGGGGCCGCTTCCGGGTGATCGCCCAGCACATCGAGAAGGTCATCGACACCTGTGACCCGACGCAGCATTGGGCCGAAATCGGCGCAGAGCTGGAGAACGCCGTGGCCACCGCGGTCGGCGACAACTTCGTCTGGGCCTACCAGCGTGCCGAGGTGCTGGCCGCCGAGGTTGCCCGCACGTTCGTCGAGGCTGGTCTCGATGCGGTCAGCATCCCGCAACTCGACCCCGGCCGGATGGGCGCCAGCCTCGGGGAGATGAAGTCGCTTCAGAAGCTGGAGGCCAAACAGCTGGGCAAGGGCCGCAAGCTGACCATGGGCATGCAGGGTTCCTACGGTGGGGTGCTGATGTTCGGCATGATGACCTCGTTCGCAGGCCTGGGCATGTTCAACCCGATTTCCCTCGGCGCGGGTCTACTGATGGGGCGCACCGCCTACAAGGAGAACGTCGATAACCGGATGCTGCGGGTTCGCAACGAGGCCAAGACCAACACCCGCCGCTTCATCGACGACACACAGTTCGCGGTCGGCAAGGAATCTCGCGACAGGCTCAAGGCGATCCAGCGGCAGCTGCGCGACCACTACCGCGGTATCGCCAACCAGACGACCAGGTCCCTCAACGAGTCGCTGCAGGCGACACTGGCCGCCGCACAGGTCCAGGAGGCCGAACGCAACGGCCGGATCAAGGAACTGGAGCGCCAGCTCAACATCCTCAACCAGGTCACCGACCACGCGGTCAAGCTGATGCCCGCCGAACCCGTGGGCACCACATAGCCGCCCCGGTGCATAAGCTGGACCCTTGGCATTGCCGAGTGGGGAGAACAGCCAGGAGCATCGGTGGACAGCGCGACATGAGCACGAGCGATCAGGTGCGCGCAATCCTGGGTGGGACCATCCGGGCGTACCAGGCCGACCCCGCTTATCGTCACCGCCCCGACGTGCACAACGAGCTGGAGCGCATCGGCGGCCGGCTCAACCAACCGATCCGTATCGCGCTCGCGGGCACTCTCAAAGCGGGTAAGTCGACCCTGGTGAATGCGCTTGTGGGCGAGGACATTGCGCCGACGGACGCCACGGAGGCCACCCGGATCGTGACGTGGTTCCGGCATGGCCCCACCCCGAAGGTGACCGCGAACCACCGCGGCGGCAGGCGGTCCAATGTGCCGATCGGGCGCGACCCCGACGAGGGCGGGCTCACCTTCGACTTCGCGAGCCTGGACCCCGAGGACATCGTCGACCTCGACGTCGAGTGGCCCGCCGCAGAGCTGATCGACACCACGATCATCGACACCCCGGGCACATCGTCGCTGTCCCCTGACGTCTCGGAGCGCACCCTGCGCTTGCTCGTGCCCGACGACGGGGTGCCGCGGGTTGATGCGGTGGTTTTCCTGTTGCGCACGCTGAATGCCGCCGACGTCGCGCTGCTCAAGCAGATCGGGGAGTTGGTGGGCGGGTCGACGGGGGCGTTGGGCGTCATCGGGGTGGCTTCCCGCGCCGATGAGATCGGTGCGGGGCGGATCGACGCGATGCTGTCGGCCAGGGACGTCGCGACCCGATTCACGGCCGAGATGGAGCGGACCGGCACGTGTCAGGCGGTGGTACCGGTGTCGGGGCTGCTGGCGTTGACGGCACGGACACTGCGGCAGAGCGAGTTCGTCGCGCTCGAGAAACTCGCCGGAGTGGACGCCGCCGAGCTGACCAAGGCGATGTTGTCGGTGGACCGATTCGTTCGCGAGGACGGAGACAGCGCCGCGCTCCCCGTCGACGCGGCGACCAGGGCGGCACTGCTGGACCGGTTCGGCATGTTCGGAATCCGCATCTCGATCGCGGTGTTGCGCGCCGGTGTCAGCGACTCGGTGGCGCTGGCCGACGAGTTGTTGGAGCGCAGCGGGCTGGTGGCGTTGCGAGACGTCATCGACCAGCAGTTCGCGCAGCGCTCGGACCTGCTCAAGGCGCACACCGCGCTGCTGTCACTGCGCCGGTTCGTGCAGCACAACCCGATCTACGCCACGCCCTACATCCTGGCCGACATCGACCCGCTGCTGGCCGACACGCACGCCTTCGAAGAGCTCCGGCTGCTGAGCCAATTGCGTTCGCGGCCAACGACTTTGAACGATGACGAGATGGCGTCGCTGCGCCGGATCATCGGCGGTTCGGGTACCGACGCGGCCAGCAGGCTGGGCCTGCAACCGGACAATCCCCACGATGGGCCACGCGCGGCATTCGCCGCGGCTCAGCGCTGGCGCCGACGGGCCGAGCATCCGTTGAACGACCCGTTCACCACCCGCGCGTGCCGGGCGGCGGTGCGTAGCGCCGAAGCGCTGGTCGCCGAGTACGCGGCGCGCGGCCAATCGGACAGGGGCCGCTGAGCGGCCAATCCGACAAGGGCCAACGAAACTAGGGCGTCGGCGGCGCGGTGACGGTTTCGGTCACCGTCTCGGTGCTGGTCTCCGTGCTTGTGCTGACGCTCGTGGTCGGCGGCGTGGTCGTGGTGGTCGTGGTGGTCGTGGTGGTCGGTGGCGTGGTCATCGGCGGCGGTGCGGTGACGGTCTCTGTCACGGTCTGCGGTGACGGCGATGTGGTGGGCGACGTGACGTACCGCGAAGTCGTCGTCAACGGCGTCAACGTAGTGCGTTCGGTAGTGGAGCCGTCGCCGCTGATCAGGCTGGCAAGCCCCCACACGATCAGGGCGACGATCAATGCGCCGAGCGCGCCGAAGGCGACCAGGGCCGCGGGCTTGCGGTACCACGGAACCGGCTCTTCGGGCGGCACGCCCTGGCCCCCGTTGCCGTAATTGATGTAGGCAGTGGGGTCGTTGTCGGAGTAGTTCGGGTCGTCGGGAGGTCCGTATCGCGCCACGGCCACCGATAGTAGGCGCTCAGGGAAGCGGATAGAGCGTGCGCGTCACATTTGTCCGCGGTCGGCGCGTCGTACGAGTTGCTGTTTCTTCGTCCTCCTCGTCAGAGGCACTCTGCGTCGTTGTGGGGCTGGTCGTCGACGTCGTTTCACTCCTTAGGTCGGCGGCGGGGGATCGCCACCGCCGTCACGGTCGTCGCGGCTGCCGCGGGCACGGCCACCGATCGTAGGGCCGCTCGGACGCGGGCGCTTGTTCAGCCGAGTTGCCGGACCACCTCGTGAGCGAAGAACTCCAGGTGCGCGAGGTCGGACATATCGAGAACCTGCAGGTATACGCGCTGCACACCGGCCTCGAGGAACGGGCCCAGGCGGTCGGCGATCTCGGTGGGTGTGCCGACGGTCGGGGAGTTGCTGCGCAGTTCGTCGACCTCGCGCCCAATCGCCGCCGCCCGGCGGGCGATCTCCGCGTCGTCGCGTCCCGCGCACAGTACGAAGGCCGCGGAATACGTCATCGAATCGGCGGACCGCCCGGTCTCCGAGACGGCCTTGCCGACGCGCTCGAACTGCGTTTTGACCGTGTCCAGCGGCACGAACGGCACGTTGAACTCGGCAGCGAACTTCGCCGCCAGCGCCGGCGTCCGCTTGGCCCCCTGCCCGCCGATGATGATCGGCGGGTGCGGCGACTGCGCGGGCTTGGGCAGCCCGGGCGAGCCGACGACGGTGTAGTGCCGACCGGAGTGGTCGAAGGTCTGGCCCTGTGCCGTCGTCCACAGACCCGTGATGATCTCGAGCTGTTCGGTGAGTCGGTCGAAGCGTTCGCCGAGCGATGGGAACGGAATCGCGTACGCCTGATGCTCGGCTTCGAACCAGCCGGCACCGATGCCGAATTCCACGCGGCCCCCGCTCATCTCGTCGACCTGGGCAACGGATACCGCCAGCGGCCCCGGATACCGGAAAGTCGCGGAGGTGACCATCGTGCCGAGGCGGAGCGTGGACGTCTCGCGCGCGATGCCGGCCAGCGTGACCCAGGAGTCGGTCGGGCCGGGCAGGCCGTCCCCGCTCATCGCGAGGTAGTGGTCGGATCGGAAGAACGCCGAGAATTCCAGATCCTCTGCTGCGCGTGCGACGGCGAGTTGGTCGGCGTAGGAGGCGCCCTGCTGCGGTTCGACGAAAACGCGGAAATCAACCGGTGAACTCACGACCGCCAGCTTAGGCGGGGGCAAGTTGGCGAGCGTGCTCCCGATGCGGGCCGGCCACGGCGAGCGGTTAGAGCCCCCGACGGTTGTTCCGTGCCGCCTCGACGACCTGTGCATCCCCGTCGAATTCGACCTCGACGGCGTCGCGACCCGAGACGAACAGCAGCAACTCCTGTGGTTCCCCGGTGACGGTCACGGCCGGGCCCTTCCCGACCGTGGCGAGCACCTTGCCCTGCGGGGTGCGCAGGGTGAGCCGGCCGGGAACCTTGCCCAGCGTCAGGCGAGCCATCACGGGCAGCGGACGGGTCAGCGCGGACACCGTCTCGTCATCGAGTGGCCGTGGCTGCCAATCGGGTTGGGCGCGCCGGACATCCTCGTGGTGGATGAACATCTCGCCCATGTTCGCCACCGGGTCGAGCAGCTTGAACGGCGAGAACAGTGGCGGGCCAGAGCCGACCTTGTCGAGCAGCTCGGACCACTCGGTGTTGTTCGCCGTCCGCTGCTGGACCTTGTCGGTGTAACCGGCCAATGCGGGGATCGCGATACCGGGAGCGGCGTCGAGCCTGCGTTCGCGCACGACGAGATGGGCGGCGAGATCGCGGGTGGTCCAGTCGCCGCAGAGGGTCGGTGCATCGGGTCCGACGGCGCGCATGGTTTCGACGAGTGCGGCGCGTTCACGCTGGGCGGCAGTCATGCACAACTGTAGAACGTGTTGATCCGGCGTCGTCCTACGGGCGGCGCCTCCTGTTCAATGGGAGTGAAACCCCCATAACGGGCCCAAGGTGTGCACATCGACACTGGGTATCGAACGGCGACCGTTTGCGGTGTCGGCCCACCCCGAAACGACCGAGGAGCATCATGGATGCGCTGTCCGCCGAACGCGGAAGTAGCGCGATGCAGGACGCGGCCGAAGAACCGTGGCATGTGCTGACGCCCGAGTTGGTGCTGAACCGGCTCGACTGCGGCATCGACGGGTTGAGCACCGAGGAGGTGCACCGCCGCCGGGAGCTGTACGGCCCGAACGAACTGGCCGCCGCCAAACGGCAGAACCCGGTGCTGAGGTTCATCAGGCAGTTCCACAACGTGCTGCTCTACGTCATGTCCGGGGCCGCGGTGATCACCGCGATCCTGCAGCACTGGGTCGATACCGCGGTACTTTTCGCGGCCGTGGTCATCAACGCCGTCATCGCCTTCTTGCAGGAAGGTAAGGCGGAAGCGGCCATGGAGGCGATCCGCCGGATGCTGTCCCCGCACGCCACGGTGATTCGCGAGGGCCGCACGGTCGACATCGACGCCGCGGATGTGGTGCCCGGCGACGTCATCCGGTTGGCGTCAGGGGATCGCGTCCCGGCCGACGTCCGGCTGTTGTCGACCGACGGTCTGTTGATCGACGAGTCGGCGCTCACCGGTGAGTCGGTTCCGGTCGAGAAGTCGACTCTGGCGGTGCCCGCCGACGCTCCGGTGGGCGACCGGGTGGGTATGGCGTATTCCGGCACCCTGGTCGTACACGGTCAGGGCACCGGCATCGTGGTCGGCACTGGCAGCGACACCGAGTTGGGGCGTATCAACCGGATGCTCGCGGGGATTGCGGTTTCGAGCACTCCGCTGCTGCGTCAGATCGACAAGTTCGGCCGCTTGCTGGCGGCGGTGATCCTGCTGCTGGCGGCGGGGACGTTTGTACTCGGTGTGCTGGCGCGCGGCCATGCGCCGTCGGAGATGTTCATGATGGTCGTCGCGCTGGCCGCCTCCGCCATTCCCGAAGGGCTGCCGGCCATCATGACCGTGACGTTGGCGATCGGCGTGCAGCGGATGTCGCGACGGCATGCAATCGTTCGTCGCCTGCCCGCCGTCGAGGCGCTCGGTTCGGTGACGGTGATCTGTTCGGATAAGACCGGCACTCTGACGAGCAACGAGATGACCGTGCAGCGGGTCGTGTGCGGCGGCCACGAGTTCGACGTCGGCGGGGTGGGCTACGCGCCCGTCGGCGATATCACGGTCGACGGCAGGATCATCGATCCGGTGCGCTATCCGGTGTTGGAGGCCACGGTTCGTGCGGGCGTGCTGTGCAATGACTCCAGCCTGCGGCAGGAGGACGACGCCTGGACGATCACCGGAGACCCGACCGAAGCCGCCCTGCTGGTACTCGGAGAGAAACTCGGCATGCCCTACGCTCATACCGAATCCCGTTGTCCCCGAACGGATTCCGTACCGTTCGAGTCCGAGATTCGGATGATGGGCACTCTTCATTCGGAGGGTGACGACGAGCCGCTGGTACTGGTGAAGGGGGCGCCGGAACGGGTGATAGCGCTGTGCGACCGGCAACGCGACCCGCACGGTGACCATCCCCTCGAGCAGACGTATTGGCAGCGCATGGCGGCCGAAATCGCCGCGCAGGGGCTGCGGGTGCTGGCGTTGGCGCAGCGGCGGGGGCACCAGCGGGTACCCGGCCAGCTGACGCTGGACGACCTCGACGGCGGGTACACCCTGTTGGGTCTGGTGGGCATCATCGACCCGCTGCGGCCCGAGGCGCTCACCGCGGTCCGCGAGTGCCACCGCGCCGGGATCAAGGTGAAGATGATCACCGGCGACCATGCCGCCACCGCACGTGAGATCGGAGCGCAACTGGGCATCGGCGTCGGCAAGCCGGCGGTCACCGGTGTCGAGCTTGCTGAGATGGACGACGCCAGATTACGCACTGTCGCCAAGGATTGCGACGTGTTCGCGCGAGCCAGCCCGGAGCACAAACTGCGCCTCGTGCGTGCGCTGCAGTCCGACGGCGAGGTCGTCGCGATGACCGGCGACGGCGTCAACGATGCGCCCGCGCTCAAACGCGCCGACATCGGCGTTGCGATGGGTGATCGGGGCACCGAAGCCGCCAAAGAGTCCTCGGACATCGTGCTGGCCGACGACAACTTCGCCACGATCGCCGCGGCGGTAGCCGAGGGCCGGACGGTCTACGACAACATCCGCAAGTTCATCTTGTTCATGCTTCCCACCAACGGTGGCGAGGCGTTGGTGGTGATCGCCGCGATCCTGTTCGAGCTGACCCTGCCGCTGACCCCGGCCCAGGTGCTCTGGATCAACCTGGTCACCTCCGCGACGCTGGGGCTGGCGCTGGCATTCGAACCCCCCGAGCACGATGTGATGGATCGGCGGCCGCGGCCGCCGAACGAGAACCTGTTGTCGCGCCACTTCCTATGGCGGGTGGGGCTGGTCTCGGTGCTGATGGCAGGCGGCGCACTGAGCATGTTCCTGTGGGAGTTGCGGCAGGGCACCAGCGTCGAGACCGCGCGCACGATGGCGGTCAACGCGATCGTCGTGGCGGAGATGTTCTATCTACTCAACAATCGGTTCCTGCTGGAGCCGGTGCTCAACCGCGTGGGGCTCTTCGGCAACCGGATCGCATTCGCGACGGTCGTGGCGTGCGTTGCGCTGACGGCACTGTTCACGTACACGCCGGCGATGAACGCGGTGTTCGGCTCCGCACCACTGACCTGGGTGGACTGGCTGAAAGCGGCAGGGGTCGGCGCGGCGGTCTTCTCAGCGGTGGAACTGGAGAAGCTGGTGGTTCGCCGATACCGTGGCCGCCGAACTCAGGCCCTGGCGGCCGTCACACACTCCACTTGACCATCTCCCGGTCGGGATGGGCCTCGTGCCACGCCTCGATCGCGGAGTTCCACTCGTCACCGTCCAGCATGGTGAGCGCGGCCGGAAAGATGCCGTCTTCCTCTTTCCTGGTGTGCTCCCAGAGGTCTTCGACCGCGTCACGGACCGCGGCCTGATGATGTGGGCGGGCCACGTCCACATCGGCGAGAAACTCGTTCAGTTCGCGGTGCTCGCGAATCAGCGGATCGATGTGCTCGGCGACCATCTCGTCGCGCGCCATCACCTTGAACAGTCCGTTCTCTTCGCCTTGCCAGTGCGATCTCAGTTCCTCACCCATTTCGGCGAGGAGGTGGCGCGCGGATTCGATGTCGCCGCGGTCAATCGCACGGACGGCTTCACCGCCGAGATTGAGTACATGGGCGTGCTCGGCGATGTAGTCACGGATCAACGGCATGTCGCGGCATCCGCAGTACTGACACATCACTCTCGACGCTACCCGCTCCAGGGCTCCGGCAATCGGTTGAAGGGCCGAACGGCCCCAGGTTCGTCGGACCCGCGGTCTTAGGTTCGGCGCAGAAGGCAAACCGCAGAGGTAAGGGAGAGACATGACCCGCCACCTTGCCGTCTGCGCGCCCCGACGGGTCACCGCCTGAGCGAGGTAGGGAGTGACGAGGGTCCGCTCAGTCGGTGAGTTCGTCTTCTTCCTCGTCTTCGATGATGTGCATCGCGGCTTCCTCTGCAGAAGCGGCACCGCCGCTGATACCGACATCGTCGGCGATCAGTTCCGCTTCGTCGTCTTCGCCGAAGCCCATGTCGGGTGCGAGCAGCCGGCCTGCCCGCGTGCGACCGACCTCATCATGCCGGGGAAACTCCGCCTCGCGCTCGGCAGCATCGGAGCGCTGCTGCTCGGCGTCGTCCAGCAACACATTCAGCCTCGAGATTGGATCTGGCTCTTCCTCTGCAAGGAGTTGGTCCATGCTCTCGGACGGGCCGAAAGCGCCTCGCCCCCAGGGACGCTCGGGCGGGGAATAGCCCTCGTCGAGGAGGTCGTCGGTGCCGCGGTCGATAAGGGTGTCCTCGGACGAAAGCTGGTTCTCGTCGTCCTCGTCGTACTGGCCCGACGCCGGGCCCGTCCCGTATGAGCTGGTCATGTCACGATTTTGGATGCGGGGTCCGGCCGGCACATAGGGCCGAATGGCCTCGAAGTACGGGGCCAGAGTGTGTTGACAGTCAGCTGTCGGCTTCGGTCAGCTCATCGCCCCATACCGCCCGTGCGCCTGAATCACCGATGCGCACCACCGTGACGATCGACGAGATGCCGACCACGAGGGCTATCAACATCGTCGCAACGCGGACCACCGTGCGGCGCCGATCAGACCGTCCATCGAACCTGGGGAGGACCGCCAGTGCGACGGCAACGAGAGCCATCGCGACCGAGAAGTAGATCATCCATTCACCACGCTCGGCGTGCGTCTGCAGGATCTCTCCGGGGTTCTCTTCGCGGTCGTACAGCCACTGGCCCGCCTCGACGGTCAGCGGTGTCAGCACCAGGGTGACGACGGCGAGGGTCAGGACGAGCCAGACAAGCCGTCGGCGCGCCGCCGGCCAGACAGCGCACAGCATTTCGAGCACGGCCGTGAGCGGCACCAAGGCCACCATGAAATGGATGAACAGAACATGCGCAGGCAAGCCTGCGATTACGGTCACTGCGCTCCTCGGTTCGATTCGACGCTGGACGATAGCGCACTTTCCTGGCCGCCGGGCGATACCGACTCGCCCCTGACCGGCGGTCCGATATGTATCCCAACCGACCCGGAGGGACAAACCGTTCATTCGCCTGATCCGCAACGGTTCTCGCTATCATCTTCTGCTGCAGCCGTCGCAAGTCCGTCCTCGGCGAGCGTGAAGTAGTTCTCCTCTTCCTGCAGAAAGTGCAGCCGCAATACGGCGTGCAGGCCGTACAGGCACGCAAGGAGGTCATCGCGCTGTTCGGGTTGTATGCCGTTGCCGGCCCGGGCGAGTTCGACATGGGCGCCGATTCGGTCGGACAGCCGGCGAATCTCAGCGTGCGTCCTGCTCATGGTCGCCGTGGCTTCACCACTCCCGAGCGGACTGGCCAGCGCGGGGTAGAGCCCGAATTCCTCGGCCTCCTCATGCGGCAGGATCCGGTCTTCGAGAAACGTATTCGCACGCATCACCGCCTCCATGGCGGTCGGGTCTGCCCCTGCGACCAATTGGTCTGCTGCGTCGCGCAGGAGGTCGACGGTGTCGCGCAGTTCGTCGTGTTCGGCCGCGAACCGCCGCAACATGTCCTCAGTCTCGGCCGGCAGCTCGACCTCGACGTCGGGGTTGCCGCGCAGTGCCCGCAGTGCGTTGAGGATGACGGCCACGTCGATGCCCTCCTGCAGCAGCGCGCCAGCGGCCGGAGGCAGCCAGCCCAAGGCGGCGATCACCATGGCCGCCAACGACAGTGCCATGCCGACCACCGCACTCTGCACGGCGATCCGACGCGACCACCTGGCGATGTCCATTGCGTCGGCGAGCCGATCGAGACGGTCCGTGGTCAATACGATGTCGGCGGCCTCCGAAGACGCGGTCGCGCCACGGGCGCCCATCGCGACACCGACCGTCGCGGCCGCCAGCGCCGGTGCATCATTGATGCCGTCGCCCACCATCACGGTGACGGCCCGTCGTTTCTCATCTTGCACGGCGGCGACCTTGTCGGCCGGGGTCTGGTGGGCGTAGACCTCGTCCAGTCCGAGCACGGTGGCGACTTCGCGTGCGGGTTCGGCGCGGTCGCCGGTCAGCATCACCAGGCGGTTCAGCCCAGCCGACCGCAGTCGGCGCACCGTGCGAGGGGCATGGCGGCGCAACGGATCCCGCAGCAACACCGCTCCGGCGGGCTCGCCGTCGATGCAGACCCACGCGATCGCCGCCGAATCGAGGCTCGCCCGGTTCACCGCTGCTCGGGCCCAATCGGCGTCACCGAGCTCACTTGACAGCTTCCCCACCTGGATGTGACGACCGTCGACGGTGCCGGTGACGCCGCGGCCGGCCTGTTCCGCCACTTCCGTTGGCAGCGAGGGCTTCAGGCCGCGGGTCATCGCTTCGGTGACGATCGCTTCGGCCAGCACGTGCGGCGACATCTGGTCCACCGATGCCGCCAACCGGAGCACCTCCTCGGCGTCTTGGCCAGGTGCGGTCAGCACGCCCACCACGACGGGGCGGCCCATCGTCAGTGTGCCGGTTTTGTCCAAGACCAAGGTGGTCGCACTTCCCAGCGACTCGAGCGCGCCGCCACTGCGGATCACCACGCCGTGGCGGGACGCGCGCGACAAGCCCGAGACGATCGCCACCGGCGCCGCGAGTAGCAGTGGACAGGGGGTGGCCACCACCAAGACGGCGACCGCCCGCACCGCCGACCCGGTCGCCAACCAGGCGCCGCCGGCGACGAGGAGCGTCAACGGCAGGAACCATGCCGCGTACCGGTCGGCCAACCGCACGATCGGCGCGCTCTCCGCGCGCGCTTCTTGGGCCAGGCGCACGATGCCCGCATAGGTGCTGTCCTCCGCCGTCGCTGTCGCACGAAGCTCGAACGAACTGCCGGCGTTGACCACGCCGCTGCGAACCGGCTCGCCGAAGCGACGTTCCACCTGGATGGATTCACCGGTGAGGACGGATTCGTCCAGTACCGCCAATGCGTCGGCGACGCGTCCGTCGACGGGCACGGTCTCGCCCGGGCCGACCACCAAGAGGTCGCCGACCGCGACCTCGGTGATCGGGATGACGCCGACCTCCGCGCCGACCCGCCGCCGTGCGAACCGCGGAGCACCCTCGAGCAGCGCGCGCAGATCACGGGAGGCGCGACGCGCCGCGGCGGCTTCGAGGGCTCGCCCGCCCGCCAGCATCACCGCGATCAGCGCGCCGGCGAGATACTCGCCGACGAGCAGAGTGCCCGTCAACGACAGCACCGCGATCACATCGACACCGGCGCGTCCCTGTCGCAGCGCCGAGACCACCCACAGCACCGCGGGAACCACGGCGGCGGCGGCGCCCGCGATCCAGCAGACGTCGGCCGCCCCGCGCTGTCCGATCAGCCACAGCACGCCGCCGACCGCCAACGCGGCAACGGTCACTATCACCAGGAGCGGTTCGCGCAGCGATCGCCAACGTGCGTCGCCCGCAGACTCTTGTCCCACGGTAACCATGGTGCTCGTATGGACCGTCGTGGTATAGCGGCTTCGGCCACCTTTGCGGTGAAAGTCCCGACGGACCCGGGCCAAAAGGCCCTATGGCCCTGGCGCCCGGCCGTCGAACCTCGAAGGTGCCGTGGCTTGGAGGAACTCAGTGAGCGGGCCGTTCAGACATGCGAGTTGACGGGCGCGAGGTCGCCGTGTCGGGCAGCTTGGTCCAGCCGCGGATCAGACGAAGCAACGACATGCTCCGGCTCGTGGTGGCGACGTTGATCCTGGCGACGGTTGTCACGGGTTCCGCGGTGATTCCAGACGGTTCGATGGCCGGCCTCGAGCGCTCCATATCGGACATTGTGGGGGTGCAGACGCCCGACTGGTCTGTGCGTCTATACCTGGTGTACGGCGGCGCTGTACTGGCCTTGCCGCTAGCGATCCTGGTCAACCTCCTTGTCGCGTGTCGCTGGAAGATCCTTGCGGCCTGTGCGAGTGCGGGGCTCATCGCCGTACTCGCGCTGTCGTTCGGGGGAACGGGCTACTCCGGGCCGCGCCGGCGCCTCGACGGGTTCGGCACTGTGGTGCCGCAATTCCTCGATGATCCGCGGTGGATCGCGATGGTCACCGCGGTCTTGACGGTCTCGGGGCCCTGGCTGTCCGGACGCTGGGGGCGGTTCGGGTGGGCCTTGCTTCTGGCGTTCGGGCCGGTGCATCTTGCCGTCAGCGCTGTGGTGCCGGCGGAGTCTTTGCTGGGCCTCGCTGTCGGGTGGTTGGTCGGAGCACTGGCCGTCCTGGTGGTCGGAACGCCCGCGCTCGTGGTTCCTCTGGAGGAGGCCGTCCAGGCGATGGCGAAACGCGGATTCCTCGTGACTGGACTGACCGTGCTGCGGCACGCCGGCCCCGGTCCATTGGTTCTCGCGACGAAATCTGATGGACCAATTCCGCTGGCCATTGTCGAGATGTACGGACCCAATCAAAGTAGCGGGGGAGCGCTGCGGCACGTGTGGCGATCGCTGCGGTTTCGTGCCGACGAAACCTCACCGCTGCAAGCCTCCCTGCACCGTGTCGTCGAACATCGCGCACTGATGACCATCGCCGTCGCGGCTGCCGGTGTTGCGAATATCCACACGATGGCATTTGCCCCGCTCCAGCGAGGGTGGATGATGTACGCGCACACGTCCGCCGCCGGCACCCCCATCACCGAAGCCTCGGGGACGTCTGCGGTGACTGCGGTGTGGGAAGCGCTCGATGTGTTGCACCGCCGAGAGATATCCCACGGCGACTTACGTGCCAGTGAGATCACGCTCGAAGGCGGTTCCGCCCGCTTCGGTGGTCTCCATCACGCCGAGCTCGGCTCGACCGACGCGCAATTCCAGTCGGATATAGCCCAACTCCTGCTCACCACAAGCAAACTGGGGGATGCGCAGTCAACGGTCGGGGCGGCGCTCGCCGCATTCGGCAAGGACGCGGTGCTGGCGGCCTCGGGACGACTGACCCAGTTCGCGTTGCCGAGGCGAATCCGCCAGGCTGTCGTCGACTTCGACGCCACGACGTCCGCGGTCCGCAACGAGGTGATGCGCCAGACGGGCGTGCCGCGGATTCCACCGCTGACGATCACCCGATTCTCCCGGAGCCAGGTCATCCAGCTGGTGCTGCTGATCGCGTTCGTCTACGTCGCGTACCCGTTCATCAGCGCACTGCCGACGTTCTTCAGCGAGTTGAAGACGGTGAACTGGTGGTGGGCCTCGTTCGGGCTCGCGGCGTCGCTCTTGACGTATGTCGGTGCCGCGGCGGCGCTGTGGGCATGCGCTTCAAAAGCGGTGCGCTTCTGGCGTCTGGCAGTCCTGCAGGCCGCCGATACGTTCGCGGCGATCACGACCCCGGCCGGCGTGGGCGGGCTGGCGCTGAGTGCGCGTTTTCTGCAGAAGAACGGCGGCCTCAGCGCGGTGCACGCCACCGCGGCGGTGGCCCTGCAACAAGCGGCACAGGTGGTCACCCACATCGGGCTGCTGACCTTCTTCAGCGTCGTGGCCGGCACGTCGGCGGACTTGGCGCACTTCGTTCCCAGGGCCGCCGTGCTCTTTCTGATCGCAGGCTTGCTACTCGGCGTCATCGGCGTGCTCATGGCCGTTCCGAGGCTGCGGCGCTGGCTCGGCACGGCGGTGCGCCCACGGCTGACCGCCGTCATCGGTGATCTGCTCGCACTGGCTCGAGAACCCAGACGGCTTGCGATCATCGTGCTCGGCTGTGCGGCAACGACACTCGGTGGCGCTTTGGCGCTCTGGGCCAGTATCGAGGCGGTCGGCGGCGGCGCCACCTTCGTAACCGTCACCGTCGTCACGATGATCGGCGGCACCCTCGCATCAGCCGCACCGACACCGGGCGGCGTCGGCGCGGTCGAGGCCGCGCTGATCGGCGGGCTCGCGGCCTTCGGAATGCCTGCGGCGGTGGCCGTTCCGTCCGTGCTGCTGTACCGGATACTCACCTGTTGGCTGCCTGTGTTGGTGGGTTGGGCGGTGATGCGGTGGCTCACCGCCAACGACCTGATTTAGTGTCCCGGTGAATTTGGGGCCTTTTCGCCCTATGCCCCGGCTATCCCTGTCGCGCACGATGTCGGCGTGAGATCTGCGACCGGTCGTAAGATTTCGGAGGCGGTGCCGTGGCGGTGACCTCGAAGGCGGGTCAGGAGCGGAGTCCTGCGCTCACCGCGGAGCAGGTGGCTGCCGCTGAAGCCGACACAGTGTTGGGCTGGTTGCATACGTCGGCGGACGGCTTGTCGCATGCGGAAGCAAGCGCGCGGTTGGAGCACCACGGCCCGAACGCCATTCGCACCCATCACGTCAATGCACTGGCGGTGCTCGGGCGTCAGTTGCGCAACGCGGTGCTGATCCTCTTGGCAGGCACCGCCGTCGTGTCGTTCTTCCTGGGCGACAGCACGCAGGCGATCATCATCGGCACAATCCTGACGGTCAGCGTCGGACTCGGCTTCGTCAATGAGTACCGTGCTGAAAAAGCCTCTGCCGCAATGCATTCACAAATGCGTCACACGGCCTTGGTGTGCCGCGACGGTCAGTTCGTTCGGCTTGACGTCACCCATATAGTTCCTGGGGACGTGATTCGGCTGTCGCTGGGTGAAGCTGTGCCCGCCGACGTGCGCCTGATCGACACCAGTGGACTGGAATGCAACGAAAGCATCCTGACCGGCGAGTCGACCGGCTCGCAGAAGTCGCCGCGGCCGGTGCCAGCCGGCACGGTGGTGACCGAATGCGCCGATGTGGCATATATGGGCACGATCGTCAGCGCCGGCGAGGGAACCGGGGTGGTGTACGCCACTGGCGGCGATGCCGAATTCGGCCGAATCGCGGGTGGTCTGGGGGAACGTCAACCCGAAACGGAGTTCCAGGTCGGGCTACGCCGGTTCTCGTACCTGCTGCTGCAGGTAGCGGTCGCACTGACGTTTCTGATCTTGATCAGCAACCTTCTGCTGCACAAACCGGTGATCGACTCCGTGCTGTTCTCGCTGGCGATTGCCGTCGGTATCACCCCGCAACTGCTGCCGGCCGTGGTCAGCACCAGCCTGGCGACCGGATCACGCCAGCTGGCCAAGCTCAAGGTACTGGTCAAGCGATTGGTCTGCATCGAAGACCTTGGCGACATCGACATTCTGATCACCGACAAGACGGGAACCTTGACCGAAGGCCGTATCAGCCTGGTCGACACGGTCGACGCGGCGGGCGCGCACAGTGATTCGGTTCTGCGACTCGGGCTCCTGGCGACCGACGTGGATCCGGCATCGGGCGGGGCCAGCGCCAATCCGCTCGATGCGGCGCTGTGGGAAGCGCCACTTGCCGCGCAATACGTGCGCGCCGCGGTGCAGTTGGCGACGTTGCCGTTCGACCATGATCGCAGGGCGGCATCGACTCTGGTCGATGACGGCGGCAAACGCCTGCTGGTGGTCAAGGGCGCGCCCGAACAAGTGTTGGCGCGCTGCCGGACAACGCCTCCGGAAGCCGACCGCACCCTGGCAGCGTTGTTCGCCGCCGGACGCCGGGTGGTGGCCGTGGCGAGCAAGGCCGCACCCGGACTGGCCGAGATCACCATCGACGACGAGTGTGACCTGGTGTTGGCCGGTTTCCTGGTCTTCGCTGACGAACCCAAAGCCGCCGCCCGGGAGTCGCTGGCTCAGCTGGCAGCACTGGGTATCGAGGTCAAGGTCGCGACGGGTGACAATCCTCGAGTGGCCGAAAAGGTCTGTGAAGAGCTGGGTTTGGCCTCCAAGGGCACGATCACGGGCTCCCAGCTGGAACCACTTGACGACGCCGAGTTCGCTCGGGCTGCGCAGGACCACAGCATCTTCGCTCGCATCTCGCCCGAGCAGAAGGCGCGACTCATCGCCTCGGTACGCCGCACCGGACGCTCGGTCGGCTTTCTCGGCGACGGAGTCAACGACGCGCTGGCCCTGCACGCTGCCGATGTCGGCATCTCAGTGGACAGCGCCACGGACGTCGCCAAGGACGCGGCCGACGTGGTTCTGATGGAAAAAGATCTGGGGGTGCTCGCCACCGGTGTCGCCGCGGGCCGTCGGATCTTCGCCAACACCATCAAATATGTCTTGATGGGCACGTCGAGCAACTTCGGCAATATGTTCAGCGCGGCCGCGGCCTCGGCCCTGCTGCCGTTCTTGCCGATGCTGCCCAGTCAGATCCTGCTCAACAACCTGCTCTACGACAGCTCGCAGCTGGCCATCCCCACTGACCGCGTAGACGATGAACAACTGCATGCGCCGTCACATTGGAACGTCTCCTTCATCCGTCGGTTCATGCTTGTCTTCGGCCCGATCAGCTCCTTCTTCGATTTCCTGACCTTCGGACTGATGCTGGGCGTCCTGCAGGCGGGCGTCGTCCAGTTCCGCACGGGCTGGTTCGTGGAATCCCTTGCCACTCAGACGTTGATCATCTTCGCGATCCGGACCCGCAAGGTGCCGTTCTTCCGCAGCCGGCCCGGTGGGCTTGTGACGACAACCAGCCTGGTCGTGGCTGGGCTGGGCGTCGTGCTCACGATCTCGCCGCTGGCTCGCCCGTTGGGGTTCACGCCGCTGCCGTGGCAGTTCTACGCGGTGCTGGCCATATTCGTCGTCACCTATCTGGTGCTGGTCGAACTGGCCAAGAAGTTGTTCTACGCCGAACCGATCAGACTCTTCGGGGCGCCGTACCGGACTCGCGGCACCACGCATCGCATCCACCGCCGCGCCGCCAGGTTCAGTCACCCCGCCGCCGGAGCTCGGTGACTGGCCGCGCAGGGCGGGAACAAACCGACCACAGCCGCCGTTGACCCCTTCGAGAGTTGAGTGCATCTGGCTCAAGTCTGGTTGACAGGATAAGGTTCGTCGGCGCAGGCTTGAGTGCGGTGTACTCAGCCCGAACGAGTGCAGTGCACCCGTGACCCCTAGCAGGACTACTCAGGAGGAACCAACATGGCTCGTGCGGTCGGAATCGACCTCGGGACCACCAACTCCGTCGTCGCGGTACTGGAGGGTGGCGATCCCGTTGTGGTCGCGAACTCCGAGGGCTCCCGCACCACGCCGTCCGTCGTCGCCTTCGCGCGCAACGGGGAGGTGCTGGTCGGCCAGCCCGCCAAGAACCAGGCGGTGACCAACGTCGACCGGACCATTCGTTCGGTCAAGCGGCACATGGGCACCGACTGGTCCGTGGAGATCGACGGGAAGAAGTACACGGCGCAGGAGATCAGCGCCCGGACGCTGCAGAAGCTCAAGCGCGACGCGGAGAGCTACCTCGGCGAGGACATCACCGACGCGGTCATCACCGTGCCCGCCTACTTCAACGACGCCCAGCGCCAGGCCACCAAGGAAGCCGGCCAGATCGCCGGGCTCAACGTGCTGCGCATCGTCAACGAGCCGACCGCGGCCGCGCTGGCCTACGGCCTGGACAAGGGCAGCAAGGAACAGACGATCCTGGTGTTCGACCTCGGTGGCGGCACGTTCGACGTCTCCCTGCTGGAGATCGGCGAAGGCGTCGTCGAGGTGCGTGCCACCAGCGGTGACAACCACCTCGGCGGAGACGACTGGGACGACCGGATCGTCGAGTGGCTGGTCGACAAGTTCAAGGGCACTTCCGGGATTGACCTGACCAAGGACAAGATGGCGATGCAGCGGCTGCGTGAGGCCGCCGAAAAGGCAAAGATCGAATTGAGCTCGAGCCAGAGCACCTCGATCAACCTGCCCTACATCACCGTCGACGCGGAAAAGAACCCGCTGTTCCTCGACGAGCAGCTGACCCGCGCCGAGTTCCAGCGCATCACCCAGGATCTGCTGGACCGTGCCCGCAACCCGTTCCAGCAGGTGATCAAGGATGCCGGCATCTCGGTGTCCGAAATCGACCACGTGGTGCTGGTTGGCGGCTCGACCCGCATGCCGGCCGTGACCGAACTGGTCAAGGAAATGACCGGCGGCAAGGAGCCCAACAAGGGCGTCAACCCGGACGAGGTTGTCGCGGTGGGCGCCGCGCTGCAGGCCGGCGTGCTCAAGGGTGAGGTGAAGGACGTACTACTGCTCGACGTCACGCCGCTGTCCCTCGGTATCGAGACCAAGGGTGGCGTGATGACCAAGCTGATCGAGCGCAACACCACGATCCCGACCAAGCGGTCGGAGACGTTCACCACGGCCGACGACAACCAGCCGTCGGTGCAGATCCAGGTCTATCAGGGTGAGCGCGAGATCGCCGCGCACAACAAGCTGCTCGGCAGCTTCGAGTTGACCGGAATCCCGCCGGCTCCGCGCGGCGTGCCTCAGATCGAGGTCACGTTCGACATCGACGCCAACGGCATCGTGCACGTGACCGCGAAGGACAAGGGCACCGGCAAGGAGAACACGATCCGCATCCAGGAGGGCTCCGGCCTGTCCAAGGAAGAGATCGACCGGATGATCAAGGACGCCGAGGCGCACGCCGAGGAGGACCGCCAGCGTCGCGAGGAGGCCGACGTCCGCAACCAGGCGGAGTCGCTGGTCTACCAGACGGAGAAGTTCGTCTCCGAGCAGCGCAGTGCCGAGGGCGAATCCAAGGTGTCCGAAGACACGCTGAGCAAAGTGGACGCGGCGATCGCCGATGCCAAGAAGGCGCTGGAAGGCACCGACATCGGTGAGATCAAGTCCGCGATGGAGAAGCTCGGCGTCGAGTCGCAGGCTCTCGGCCAGGCCATCTACGAGGCCACCCAGGCCGAGCAGGCGGCAGGCGGCGGTGCGGACGCCGGTACGGCGGACGACAACGTCGTGGACGCCGAGGTCGTCGACGATGACAACGACAAGGAGAACCCGTGACCGAACACGATGAGCACGAGCCGGTGACCGTCACCGACAAACGGCGCATCGATCCGGTCACCGGTGAAGTGAGAGAAGCAGGTTCCGGGCCGGCCCCCGGAGGCGCTGGGGCGGCGACATCCAGCCCCGGTGGGCCGGCGTCGGGCAGCGAGTTCGCCGGTGAAAGCCCGGAGGAAGCCGATAAGGCCTCCGAACTGCTCGCCGATCTGCAGCGGGTGCAGGCCGACTTCGCGAACTACCGCAGGCGTGCCCTGCGGGATCAGCAGGTCGCCACCGACCGGGCGAAGGCTTCGGTGATCACGCAGCTGCTGCCGATCCTCGACGACCTCGACCGCGCCCGCAGCCACGGCGACCTGGAGAGCGGTCCGTTCAAGGCTGTCTCTGACAAGCTCGTCAGTGTGCTTGAGGGCCTTGGTCTTTCGGGGTTCGGCGTCGAGGGCGACGACTTCGACCCGGAACTGCACGAGGCCGTCCAGCATGAGGGTGAGGGCACTCACCCCGTCATCGGCACCGTGATGCGACGCGGTTACAAGGTGGGCGACCACATCGTGCGCCACGCCATGGTCGGTGTAGTCGACACGGTGCCGGAGGAGGCGGCCGGCGACTCGCCGGCCGCGGAAGCCGAGTGATGCGGAGGTGGCGCGGAATGACCGAGAACTGCGGCTTCCGCGCCACCTTCGAGTCGGCGGGAGCACCGAATGCGACACGATTCGTCGGCAACCGTCAAAATCGGAATGAGACTGCGATAAACCTACAAGAGCGGAAGGAGGTGGCGCGGTATGGCTCAGCGTGAATGGGTCGAGAAGGACTTCTACAAGGAACTCGGCGTCTCCTCCGACGCCAGCGAACAGGACATCAAGCGGGCGGCGCGAAAGCTGCTCGCGGAGAACCACCCCGACCGCAACCCGGGCAACTCGGCGGCCGAAGAGCGGTACAAGGCCGTGTCCGAGGCCAAAGAGGTGCTCACCGATCCGGCCAAGCGCAAGGAGTACGACGAGACCCGGCGCTTGTTCGCCAACGGCGGTTTCGGCCGCGGCCGGTTCGGCGGTGGCGGGGGCTTCGGCGGATTCGGCGGCGGCGATGGGGCCGAGTTCAATCTGAACGACCTCTTCGACGCGGCCGGGCAAACCGGCGGCGCCAACATCGGCGATCTGTTCGGCGGACTCTTCGGACGCGGCGCTCAGCAGCCGCGGCCCAGCAGGCCGCGCCGCGGCAACGACCTCGAGACCGAGGCCGAGTTGTCGTTCCTCGAGGCCACCAAGGGCGTGGCGATGCCGTTGCGGCTCACCAGTCCCGCGCCGTGCACGAATTGTCATGGCAGCGGAGCGCGCCCCGGCACCAGCCCGAAGGTCTGCCCGAACTGCAACGGGTCCGGTGTGATCAACCGCAACCAGGGCGCGTTCGGATTCTCCGAGCCGTGCACCGAATGCCGCGGCAGCGGGTCGATCATCGAGCACCCCTGCCAAGAGTGCAAGGGCACGGGCGTGACCACGCGAACACGCACGATCAACGTGCGGATCCCGCCGGGCGTCGAGGACGGCCAGCGGATCCGGTTGGCCGGCCAGGGCGAAGCGGGTCTACGCGGGGCACCGTCGGGCGATCTGTACGTCACCGTTCACGTAAGGCCGGACAAGGTCTTCGGACGGGACGGCGATGATCTGACCGTCACCGTCCCCGTCAGCTTCCATGAATTGGCATTGGGAACAACGCTTTCGGTGCCTACGCTGGAAGGAAAGGTCGGCGTGCGGGTGCCCAGGGGCACGTCGGACGGGCGGATTCTGCGCGTGCGCGGACGCGGGGTGCCGAAACGCTCGGGCGGACATGGCGATCTGCTGGTGACCGTCAAGGTGGCGGTTCCGCCGAACCTGGAGGGTGAGGCCAACGAGGCGCTGGAAGCCTATGCGAAGGCCGAGCGGGCCAGCGGCTTCGATCCGCGGGCCGGATGGGCAGGTGCGTGATGGCAGCGAAACGGCCCAACGGCGAGGCCCGCACCTTCCTGATCTCGGTCGCCGCAGAGTTGGCCGGCATGCACGCGCAGACACTGCGCACCTACGACCGGCTCGGTCTGGTGCGCCCGCAACGCACTTCGGGAGGCGGCAGGCGCTACTCGCAGCACGACGTCGATCTGCTCCGTGAGGTGCAACGGCTGAGCCAGGACGAAGGCGTCAACCTCGCGGGCATCAAGCGCATCATCGAGCTGACCAACCAGGTCGAGGCGCTCCAGGCGCGGGTACGTGAGCTCAGCGAGGAAGTGGACGCGCTGCGCGGAGCACCGCGCCGCGATCTCGCCGTGATGCCGAAGAGCACCGCTGTCGTGGTCTGGCAGCCGCGAACCAAGCGCTAGACCACCGTGATAGAGAACCGAGCGGTCTCCGGCCTGCCGGCGGCCGCTTTTCGGTATCCGCCCCTTCGCAACGCGTCGGTGGGGGCGGCCATCGGCTCGATGGCCATCAGGTCGTCGTCGGTGGGTGCGAAGAGTTGCGCTGCGGGATAGCCACTTCCGAATGTCACGCCGATGCGGCGTTCACCAGCGGCGAGGGTGAACACCGCCCCCGCGGGTACCCGGTCGAAGCCGTCGTCGTATGCGGTGGTCTTCAGTTGCTCGGCCCCGCCCGGCCACGGCTCGTGAGCGCCGGTGGGGATGCCCTTGTCGTCTACCGGTAGGTGCCGCATCGGCGGGGTGCTCAACGTCCATTCCTCGCGGGGGACCCCGGGGATCTTCAGATAGGGATGGTAGCCGAAGCACAGCGGCACGGACACCGGTGAGGTGGGCGCGACCGTGGTCTCGACGGTGAGCGTTCGGGCGGCGAGGGTCACATGCTGGGTCAGCAAGTGCGGGAACGGAAACGACGCGAGAAGTTGTGCGTCGCGACCGTAGTCGAGCACGGCGGTCAGGCTGTTGTCCGTCCGTGCGCTGACCTCCCAGCCGGGGTAGGCGGCGAGCACGCCGTGGATCGGCGCGCCGTTTTCGTCGGTCCGCACACCGCCCGCTCCGGGGACCAGGGTGACGACGGTGTCGTCGACCTCATAAGTGTTCGCGCTCAACCGGTTCGCCCACGGATACAGGATCGGGATGCCCATCGTCTTGCCGTTGTGCACGTAGGCGGTCAAACCGCGGCGCTGGCCGAGGAACTCGGCACCCGCGTCGGCCAGCGAGGTGCCCACCATGCCGGCGGCCGGGACGAACGACGCGGTCAGCGATGACGACGGGTCCCGCAACGTGACGGTTTCGAAGTCGACCACCTGACGATCGTCGCATGCCGCACGAGCCCAGTCGCCGAGTGTGAAACCTCGGCGAAATATTGCACAGTTTTCCGCCAGGGTTTCACAACCGGCGCGGCTCAGTCGGAGACGATCGCCGCCAGCTGGACGAAATCCCCCGCGGCCCGGCGCGTCGATGTGGTCGTTGACGTCCTTGATCTTTCCGGCCTCGACGAGTCTCAGGACGCCAGGGGGTCGTGCTGAATGCGTTCGGCCGGTCCCCCTTTGGCGATCAGCGCGGCCTTGGTCGCCGTCACCATCTGCGGGCCGCCACAGATCAGGATCTGCCGATCGCCCCAGTTGCCGTATCGCGTCACCACGTCCGGAAGCAGGCCGGTCTGCCGCACGTGCAGCCCGCGGGGCGGCTGCACATCGGGATAGTCCGCCGCCCACGGCGGATCGACGTTGAACTCCGACACCGGCGTGACCGACAGCCAGGGGTTCTGCGAGGCGATCTGCCAGAGCGTGCGCAGATCGTAGAGGTCGCACGGATAGCGGCCGCCGAAGAACAGGTGCACCCGCGGATTGACGCCCCAGCGGGTGAGGTCCATGATCAGCGTCCGCAGCGGCGCGAGGCCGGTGCTACCGGCGACCATCAACACGTCACCGCCGTCCCGGTCCACGTGCAGCCCGCCGTGCGGGTTGGACAGCCGCCAGCGGTCGCCGGGTCTCGTCTCGCCGACGATCGCGGTGCTCACCATGCCGCCGGTCACCGATCGGATGTGGAACTCGATGCCGCCGCCGCGCTCGGCCGGGATCGCCGGGCTCAGGTAACGCCACCGCCGCGGCCACTGCGGAACCTGCACCGTGACGTACTGCCCGGGGTGATAGAACAGCGGCCGGTCCAACTGCAACCGGACGACGGAGACGTCGCGAGTGGCGCGGATGTGCTCGATGACCGTGCCGTCGCGGAACGGCGGACCCTTCTCCGCGTCGGCGGCACCGCGCATCAGCCCGACCATCAATGCCACGGCGTCCCGGGCGGCGTCGGCGAGTGCGTCGTCCCAGCGTTCGGCCAGGTGCGTGCGGAAGCTGCTGTACAGCGCGAACTGCAGGCTGTCGTAATGATGTTGTGTGACACCGTATTTGCGGTGATCGCGGCCGAGCTGGGCCAGGAACGCCACCGGCTCCTGTGCCCGTTGTGCCACGAGCTCACCCAAGACCCAGGTGACGGCGTGAGCGAACCTGTTGCGCTGTTCTGCCATGTCCGGTGGGAACAGGTCGCGCACCGAGGTGTCGATGGCGAACCAGTGGGTGTAGAAGCCGCGGATCAGCTCGTCGGAGCCGAGCGCGGGATCGACCGCGTCGCGCAGCATGCGCAGCGCGTCACGGTCATCGAGTCCCACGCGGTCCGAGTGTAAGTCAGGCTGCGCGTGCCCTCCGCTGCCGAAGCGCCGCGAGCACGATCAGCGCTACGCCGAAGACGGCCCAGCAGGTCAACACGATGGCGGGCACCGTGCCGCCCGCCCCGTCGAAGAAGGCCGCGGACCGCAGCAGGGTGGAGTTGGCGCCCTGTGGCAGGAACTGTCCGAACTGCCCCCAGCCGCTGGGTAGCAGTTCGGGGGCGGTGTTCAGCCCGGACAGCGGGTTGCCGACGAGCAGTGCGGCCACCGCGCCGAGCGCCAGCCCGACCCGGCCGAACAGCGAACCGAGCCCCAGCAGGGTCAAGGCCGTGGCCAGGATGCCCAGTGTCAGGGCACCGGTCACACCCCAGAAGTTCGCGTCGATCGAGCCCAACACCCAGCGCAGCAGAGCGGCGATCGACAGGCCGGCCACGCCCGCAAAGATCACGGTGGCGGCGAAGCGGGTCCAGACCTCGCGCTTGAGCGCGAGCGCCAGCGCGATCGCGGGTAGCAACCCGGCCAGCGTGATGGGTAATGCGGACGCGGCCAGTCCGGCGCCGCGCGGGTCGCCGGTCGTCGGCGGTGCCAGGTCCTCGACCTGAAGTTGCGCCCCGCTGCGCTGCGCGATGCCGGTACCGATCTGGGTCAGCACCTGGGCGATCATCGGGCTGCCCCCGGTGGCGGTCAGAAGGGTCGGCCCGTCCGGGCCGAACGCGATACCGCCGTAGACGTCGCGGTTTCGGATCGCGTCGCGCAATGCGTTCTCGCTGGGGTAGTAGGTGATCGAGAACGCGCCGGGGGCCTGTTGCTCCAGCGTCGCGGCGATCTGTGCGCCCGCGGCCTGCGGTCCGGCGGCGCCGATCGGCACGTCGCGCGGTGCGGTGCGTGCGGCGGGCAGCGCGAATGCGAGCGCGACGATGGCGACGACGACGGTGAGCACGACGATCACACCGGTCGCGCGGATGGCGGCCGGCGGTTCGTGGCGGGGTGGTTCGTGGTGGTTGGCCCTCACGGCCGTGTCAGGAGTCATGGCTGGTGCCTTTTCATTCGCCGTTGAATTAAGGTACGGGCAGCGTAACTCCACGCGGGATAGATTTCAACACCTATTGAAATGATAGCCTGAAGATATGCCCCGACCAGCGACGACGACCCGGCGCCGTGGACGCCGGCAAGGTGAGCCGGTATCGCGTGACGTGGTGCTGGCGGCGGCTCGCAAGCGGTTCGGCGCCGAGGGGTATGACAAGACCACGCTGCGCGCGATCGCGCGCGACGCCCACGTCGATCCCTCGATGGTGCTCTACCTGTTCGGCTCCAAGGCCGACCTGTTCCGGGAGTCGCTGAACGTGATCATCGACCCGGGGGCGCTGACCGCCGCCATCGCCGGTGGGCCGGACGACGATCCCGATATCGGTACCCGCATGGTGTGTGCGTACCTGCGCATCTGGCAGTCACCCGAGTCGGGCCCGACGATGGTGGCGATGCTGCAGTCGGCCACGTCGAACTCCGACGCCCACGAAGCGTTCCGCGGGTTCATGCAGAACTACGTGCTGACCGCGGTGTCCGGCGAACTCGGGGGCGGTGAGCAGGCCCGGTTGCGCGCGCTGCTGGCCGCAAGCCAACTCGTCGGCGCCGCGATACTGCGCTTCGTCATGAAGATCGCGCCGATGGCCACGCTGGCCGAGGACGACCTGGTACGGCTGCTGGCGCCGACGGTGACGCGTTACCTGACCGCCGACGCCGCGGAACTCGGGCTGCCGGATTCCGACTAGAGACCGTGCACGCCCTTGTACAGCACCATCAGACCGATCACCACGAGGATGCCCGCCACCAGCGTGGCGTGCTGCCGGTCCATCCAGTCCTTGAGTCGGGTCAGCGGTTCGTCGAGGCGGTCACCGGACACCGCGTAGGCCAGGATCGGCAGGGCCACCGTCGACCCGGCGACGGCGACGAACCAGGCGACGGCCACCCAATCGTCTCGTGTGCCGCCGCCTGCCGTGCCAATCGCCAAACCCGTTGCGGCACAGATGAACAACACCTTCGGGTTTACGACCGTCAGTGCCAACGCCGCACCGCCGGCGCGCAGCGGGGTCAGCTTGCTCAGGCTCTGCATCCAGCGCGGGGTGTGCGCGGACTTCTTGCGGGCGAACCAACGGTAGAGGCCGAGTACGATCAGTGTCGCGCCGACCACGATGCGCAACCAGGACGCCCACCCCGGCGGCCTGTCCTCGCGCCCGCCCAGCAGGCTGGACACCTGAAGAAAGGCGATCGTCAACACGGCCAATCCGGTCAGCCACCCCGCCAGGAAGGCCAGGGCGGTCGCGCGCGGCCGCGGGGTGTGCAGCACGAGCACGGCCGGGATGATCGACAGCGGAGAGAGCGCAATCACCAGCGCCAGTGGGATCAGTTCGGTCAGCACTATGCCGCTTGCGTGGAGTGGTACCGGCAGGCCTTCCATTCGCTGCCTTCGCGCAGGAAGTCGATATCGAAGGTCTTGGCGCTGGGCTGGTTTGCCGCTGCGAACCGGACCGTCGCGAAGCCTGCGAGGATGGCTGTGAGCCGACGCATGGCTCAAGACTGGTTGATACTCCTGTGAAAGTTGTGACACCTGGGCGGCGTGTTGCGTATTGCGTGCATCACCGCTGGGCCGGCGCGAATGAAATCGACTAGAGTTGAGCGGAACAGACTCAAGATTGACGACGTTGCACATTCCGACAAGCATTTTCTCAAGCTGATGTACCTAGGAAAGGGACGGTTTCGTGGACTCGTTCAACCCGACGACCAAGGCCCAGGCGGCGCTGACCGCGGCGTTGCAGGCGGCCACCACCGCAGGCAACCCCCAGATCACGCCCGCTCACCTATTGATGGCCTTGCTGACGCAGAACGACGGCATTGCCGCGCCCCTACTCGAGGCCGTGGGTGTCGAACCCGCGACGATCCGCGCCGAGGCGCAGCGGCTCCTCGACCGGCTACCCAGCGCCAGCGGCGCGGCATCGCAGCCGCAGCTGTCCCCGCAGGCCCTGTCCTCGATCACCGCCGCCCAGAATCTGGCGACGGAGATGGACGACGAGTACGTCTCGACCGAGCACCTGGTGGTCGGCCTGGCCACCGGCGACTCCGACACGGCGAAGCTGCTGACCGGGCACGGCGCGTCCCCGCAGGCGCTGCGCGAGGCGTTCGTCAAGGTGCGCGGGAGCGCCCGCGTCACCAGTCCGGACCCCGAGGGCACCTATCAGGCGCTGGAGAAGTACTCCACCGATCTGACCGCCCGCGCGAGGGAGGGCAAGCTCGACCCGGTCATCGGGCGTGACACCGAGATCCGTCGCGTCGTGCAGGTGCTGTCCCGTCGCACCAAGAACAACCCGGTGCTGATCGGTGAGCCCGGTGTCGGCAAGACCGCGATCGTCGAGGGCCTGGCCCAGCGCATCGTGGCCGGCGACGTGCCCGAGAGCCTGCGCGACAAGAACGTCATCTCGCTCGACCTGGGCTCGATGGTCGCGGGCAGCAAGTACCGCGGCGAGTTCGAGGAGCGACTCAAGGCCGTCCTCGACGACATCAAGAACAGCGCCGGGCAGATCATCACGTTCATCGACGAGCTGCACACCATCGTCGGCGCCGGCGCGACCGGCGACGGCTCGATGGACGCGGGCAACATGATCAAGCCGATGCTGGCACGCGGCGAGCTGCGCCTGGTCGGCGCCACCACGCTCGACGAGTACCGCAAGTACATCGAGAAGGACGCCGCGCTCGAACGCCGCTTCCAGCAGGTGTTCGTCGGCGAACCGTCGGTGGAGGACACCGTCGGCATCCTGCGTGGGCTGAAGGACCGGTACGAGCTGCACCACGGCGTCCGGATCACCGACTCGGCGTTGGTGTCGGCCGCCGCGCTGTCCGACCGCTACATCACCTCGCGGTTCCTGCCCGACAAGGCCATCGACCTCGTCGACGAGGCCGCGTCGCGGTTGCGAATGGAGATCGACTCGCGTCCGGTCGAGGTCGACGAGGTCGAGCGGCTGGTGCGCCGGCTGGAGATCGAGGAGATGGCCTTGTCCAAGGAGGAGGACGAGGCATCGAAGGAACGGCTGGAAAAGCTGCGCGGGGAGTTGGCGGACCAGAAGGAGAAGCTGGCCGAGCTGACCACCCGCTGGCAGAACGAGAAGAACGCCATCGACGTCGTCCGCGAACTCAAAGAGCAGCTCGAGGGGCTGCGCGGCGAGGCCGACCGCGCCGAACGCGACGGCAACCTGGAGAAGGCCGCCGAACTGCGTTACGGCCGCATCCCCGAGGCGGAGAAGAAACTCGACGCGGCGCTCCCGCATGCGGAGGCCCGTGAGGACGTCATGCTCAAGGAGGAGGTCGGCCCCGACGACATCGCCGACGTGGTGTCCGCGTGGACCGGGATCCCGGCGGGCCGGATGCTCGAGGGCGAGACGGCCAAGCTGCTACGGATGGAAGACGAGCTGGGCAAGCGGGTCGTCGGCCAGAAGAAGGCCGTTCAGGCGGTTTCCGATGCCGTGCGGCGCAGCCGCGCCGGTGTCGCCGACCCGAACCGGCCGACGGGCTCGTTCATGTTCCTCGGCCCGACCGGCGTCGGCAAGACCGAGCTGGCCAAGGCGCTGGCCGAGTTCCTGTTCGACGACGAACGGGCGATGGTCCGCATCGACATGAGCGAGTACGCCGAGAAGCACTCGGTGGCCCGCCTGGTCGGTGCGCCTCCGGGTTACGTCGGCTACGACCAGGGCGGCCAGCTGACCGAGGCGGTGCGGCGGCGTCCGTACACGGTGATCCTGTTCGACGAGATCGAGAAGGCCCACCCGGACGTTTTCGACGTGCTGTTGCAGGTGCTCGACGAGGGCAGGCTGACCGACGGCCAGGGCCGCACGGTCGACTTCCGCAACACGATCCTGATCCTGACGTCGAACCTCGGTGCCGGCGGTACCGAGGAACAGGTGATGGCCGCGGTGCGTGGGGCGTTCAAGCCGGAGTTCATCAACCGGCTCGACGACGTGATCGTGTTCGACGGGCTCAACCCCGAAGAGCTGGTCCACATCGTCGACATCCAGCTCGAGCAGCTGGCGAAGCGGCTGGAGCAGCGCAGGCTCACGCTCGAGGTGTCGCTGCCGGCCAAGAAGTGGCTGGCCGAGCGTGGGTTCGATCCTCAGTACGGCGCCCGCCCACTGCGCAGGCTGATCCAGCAGGCCATCGGCGACCAGCTCGCCAAGATGCTGCTGGCCGGCGAGGTGCACGACGGCGACGTGGTGCCGGTCAACGTCAGCCCCGACGGCGACTCGCTGGTCCTGGGCTGAGGTCCTTCCTGCCCGCGAAACTGTATTCCGGCAGGGGAATGTCGAGAAGACACCTGCTGGAACACAGTTTCGCGTCGGAACAGACATGAGTTCGGGGATTGCGGCTACCTGCAAGTAGGCTAGGACGCAATGGTTCCGCTTTGGTTCACGCTGTCCGCACTCTGCTTCGTGGGTGCGGGCGTGCTGCTGTACGTCGACATCGACCGTCGACGCGGGCTGGGACGCCGGCGCAAGTCCTGGGCGAAGTCGCACGGCTTCGACTACGAGCACGAATCGCGCGACATCCTCAAGCGCTGGAAGCGTGGGGTGATGTCGACCGTCGGCGACGTCACCGCCCGCAACGTCGTGCTCGGCCAGATCCGTGGCGAGGCGGTATTCATCTTCGACCTCGAGGACGTCGCGACGGTGATAGCGCTGCACCGCAAGGTCGGCACCAACGTCGTCGTCGACCTGCGGCTCAAGGGCATCAAAGAGCCGCGGGAGAACGACATCTGGTTGCTCGGCGCGATCGGCCCCCGCATGGTCTACTCGACCAACCTCGACGCCGCCCGGCGTGCCTGCGACCGACGGATGGTGACGTTCGCCCACACCGCGCCCGACTGCGCGGAGATCATGTGGAACGAGGAGCACTGGACGCTGGTGTCCATGCCGGTTACCAGCACCCGGGCGCAGTGGGACGAGGGGCTGCGCACCGTGCGCCAGTTCAACGACCTCCTCCGCGTGCTGCCGCCGACGCCGCAGGCGATGACGAGCCAGAGCAGCCAGGCCGCGCTCGCCCGGCGCAGCGGGTCGCCGAGTCGCCCGCTCACCCCCGCGGCGGGTCGCGCCGAACCGCCTCCCGGTCGTGCCGAGGCGCCGCGCCCCGAGGCCGCGCGTTACCCCCGGCCGCCGGCGGTCGCCCCCGATGCGGCCAGGCGGCAACCGCCGCGCAACGGACGGCACTCCCCGCACTATCAGCGGTAAGTAGTCTCATACGCATGTCTCGTCCCGTCGCACTCATCACCGGGCCGACGTCCGGCATCGGCGCGGGCTTTGCGCGCCGGTACGCGCGCGACGGTCACGACCTGGTGCTCGTCGCCCGCGACGGTGGGCGGCTCGAGCGCCTGGCCGCCGAACTGCGCGACGAGGCCGGTGCGAACGTCGAGGTGCTCACCGCTGATCTCGCCGAGGCCGCCGACCGCGCCAAGGTGGCCGACCGGTTGGCCGCGGGGGTGCAGGTCCTGGTCAACAACGCGGGGTTCGGCACCTCCGGGGAGTTCTGGGACACCGATTTCGCGCTCCTGCAGTCGCAGCTGGACGTCAACGTCGCCGCCGTCATGCAGCTGACGCACGCGGCGCTGCCCGCCATGCTGGCCGCCGGCCGCGGCACCGTGATCAACATCGCCAGCGTGGCGGGTCTGCTGCCCGGGCGCGGTTCGACGTACTCGGCCTCCAAGGCGTGGGTGATCTCGTTCTCCGAGGGTCTCGCGAACGGATTGGGCGGCACGGGAGTTGGCGTCCACGCGGTGTGCCCGGGATTCGTCCGCACCGAGTTCCACCAGCGCGCGGGCATCGAAATGGACGGGACCCCGTCGTGGTTCTGGCTCGAGGTCGACGACGTGGTGCGCGAGACGATGGCCCACGTCGGCAGGGGAAAAGTCGTCATCATCCCGGGTTTGCAGTACAAGGTGCTCACCACCGGCGCACGGCTGGTACCGCGAAACCTGGTGCGCGCCATGACCAAAGTCGTTGGCAGGGGCCGTGGGCGGACGTAGGGCATCGCGTACGTGCGTGCGCTGATCGCGGCGCTGACCGCGGTCGGCGTCGTCGCGGCATCGGCGTGCTCCCCTGACGACCGGTCGGCCCGGCCCTATGCGGCCCAGACCGCCACCATCGGGGATTCGCTTGCGGCGCTTGGCTGGAACATGTCGGTGTCGAATCTTCGCTTCGACGGCGACTACGCACTCTTCGACGTCGACGCATCACCTTCGGAGGCCGGCGAGGCGCACTCCAAGCCAGAAGACATCCGGTTCGGCCTCTACGGAGCGCTCGCACACCCGATCGAGGCCAACGCGATCGGCAGCTGCCGTGACGTGACCGACCTTGAGGTGCAACCGGTCTCGGCCCCAACCCCCGACCGGCTCACCGGGACGGTGTGCATCGGACCGGCGCGCGACCAGGTGCAGGTGCGGGGCGTCTACGCCTATTCCCCGCATGACCGGACGCCGGGCACCACCGTCGCGCATCCGGCGGCGTTTCCCGTCGGGCTGCCCACCGTCAGGGACACCGACACCGGGTTGTCGCTGACGACGACGAGCCTCGACGCGTTCCGTGCGGACGGCGCCATGCTCGACCCGACGGCGCTCGGCGACCCCGGCGCGTTCACCGGCAACGGATACATGCTGATCGGGCTCGAGATCAGTGGTGTGGCAGAGCAATACCGCGAGATTTCGGAGCAGCGCGGCGGACCCGCCATGGTGCTGGTGTCGCCAACCCTGCCCGCGCCGGGGTTGAGCCACGCGTGCGATGTCTACGGCGCTTCGGTGCTGGTACTTCCCGATGCATCGCGTGACGCGGTGCAGGTTCGTGCGTCGCTGTGCACCCAAGGTGAGATCAACACCGCCTTGCTGTATCCGACCGTTTCGCTGGTCGGCACCCACGCCGCGCTGTGGACCAAGAATGACTGAGTCGCCCGGGAGCCGCTCCGGCGGCGACATTGTGCCCGGTCCCACCGAATGGGGCGAGGGTCCCGGCGTAGGTCCGTGGCAAGGCCCCCTTCCTGCGGACCAGCGCTACGACCCAGCGCTGCTGAGGGACGGAGACACCCGCAATGTCGTTGACGCGTACCGCTATTGGACCCGCGACGCGATCGTCGCCGACATAGACAAGCGAAGACACCCGCTCCATATATCAATAGAGAATTTCGGCAACGACGCCAACATCGGCGCGGTGGTGCGCACCGCCAATGCGTTCGCGGTGGACACCGTGCACATCGTCGGCAGGCGGCGGTGGAACCGCCGCGGCGCCATGGTCACCGACCGCTATCAGCGACTGCGTCACCACGACACGACCGCCGCACTGCTCGAGTTCGCCGCCGAGGCTGGGCTGACGGTCATCGCCGTCGACAACGTCCCTGGGGCCGCACGCATCGAGACCACCCCGCTGCCGCGGGACTGCTTGTTGGTCTTCGGTCAGGAAGGGCCCGGGATCACCGCCGAGGCCAGGGCCGGCTCGGTCGCGACCGTGTCCATCGCCCAGTTCGGCTCGACTCGCAGCATCAACGCCGGCGTCGCGGCGGGCATCGCGATGCACACCTGGATCACTCAACACGGGGACCTTTCGGCGGCCTGGTAAGGCAGGATCGAGACCATGGATCAGCTCTGGGCCAACCGCGCCGCCAGTGCCGAGGCCGCGATCACCAAGCGGCACTTCAAACGACTGTGGGGCCTGCCCGGCACCCAGTTGGGCGTGGTTTCCTGGCCCGCGGCGCCGCGGCACCGCAAGTTCGGCACGTGGCATTACTGGTGGCAGGCGCACCTGCTGGACAACCTCGTCGACGCGCAACTGCGCGATCCGCAACCCGAGCGGCAGGAGACCATCGCCCGCCAGATCCGCGGACACCGGCTGCGCAACGGTCTGTCCTGGGTCAACGACTACTACGACGACATGGCGTGGTTGGCGCTGGCGCTGGAACGCGCCGGCAGGCTCGCCTCGGTGGAGCGTCCCAAGGCGTTGAAGAAGCTCTCCGAGC